>DASTGR010000230.1:0-7051 GCA_035718885.1 Pseudolabrys sp.
GAGGGCGACTTCGCCGCCGTCAACGAGATCGCCAAGCGCGCCAAGAACGCGGTGATCTGCGGGCTCTCGCGCGCCGCCTTCAAGGACATCGACCGCTGCGCCGAGGCCATCAAGCCGGCCAAGCGCAAGCGCATCCACACCTTCCTGTCCACCTCGCCCGTGCACATGAAGTACAAGCTCCAGAAGGAGCCGCACGAGGTCTATGAGATGGTGATCGCGCAGGTGACGCGCGCGCGCAGCCACACCGACGACGTCGAGTGGTCGAGCGAGGACGGCACCCGCACCGAGCTCGACTTCCTCTGCCGCTGCGTCGAGGCGGCGATCAAGGCGGGCGCCACCACGATCAACATTCCCGACACGGTCGGCTACACCGTGCCGGAGGAATATTTCGAGCTGTTCAAGACGGTGCGCGAGCGCGTGCCGAACTCCGACCTCGCGCGCTTCTCGACCCACTGCCACAACGACCTCGGCATGGCGGTCGCCAACTCGCTCGCCGGCGTGAAGGCCGGCGCGCGGCAGATCGAGTGCACCATCAACGGCATCGGCGAGCGCGCGGGCAACGCCGCGCTCGAGGAGGTGGTGATGGCGATGAAGGTCAGGAACGACGTGTTGCCGTACTGGACCAACATCGACGCCGCCATGCTGACGCGCGCCTCGAAGCTCGTCTCGGCCGCGACCTCGTTCCCCGTGCAGTACAACAAGGCGATCGTCGGCCGGAACGCCTTCGCGCACGAGAGCGGCATCCATCAGGACGGCATGCTCAAGAACGCGCAGACCTACGAGATCATGACGCCGGAATCGGTCGGCGTGAAACAGACCTCGCTGGTCATGGGCAAGCATTCGGGCCGCCACGCCTTCGTGCACAAATTGGAGGAGTTGGGCTACCAGCTCGCGTCCAACCAGCTCGAGGACGCCTTCGTGCGCTTCAAGGCGCTGGCCGACCGCAAGAAGCAGATCTACGACGAGGACATCGAGGCGCTGGTCGACGAGGAAATCGCCACCGCGCACGACCGCGTCAAGATCGTATCGCTCACTGTCATCGCCGGGACGATGGGACCGCAGACCGCGACGCTCACGCTCGACATTGACGGCAAGCACGAGACGACGCAGTCGGTCGGCAATGGTCCCGTGGACGCGATCTTCAACGCGATCCACGCGCTCGTGCCGCACGAGGCCAAGCTCGAGCTCTATCAGGTGCACGCGGTGACCGAGGGAACCGACGCGCAGGCAGAAGTGTCGGTGCGCCTCGCGCATGACGGCCGCTCGTTCACCTCGCGCGGCGCCGATCCCGACACGCTGGTGGCGTCGGCGAAGGCCTATCTCGGCGCGCTCAACAAGATGACCAGCAAGCGCAACAAGACGCCGTCGGTCACCGGGCGAATCCATTCGCAGGAGGCGGGCTAATTCGAGCGCATCCGACGGAGCAATTGACACAGCGGCCGCGTGAATACGCGGCCGTTTTGTTAACTTTTGAGCAATCTTGAGGCCCTAACCGGTGCGAATGACGTGGCATCGGTCAATTTCGTTCCTCCGGAACTCAAAAATCATATTTTGCCCGCATTTCGCACGTCTTGAGGGCCGATTGTCACGGTACCTCCATTGCCGCGGCCAGGGCGTGCGAGCCGGCTGCGCTCCATAGTTCGGAACACGGGGAACTCACCAGGATGAAGAATGCACTCTGCGCGGGCGCCATCGCGCTCGCGATGACCGGTCTGTTGCCGACGCTCCCGGCCACCGCAAGCGACTACGGTTCCTATGCCGCGCAGGGCATGGCGACCACGATCAACATCGGCCGCATCAAGAGCGCGCTGCATCTGCGTCCCGACCAGGAGCGTTACTGGCCGGCGGTCGAGGCGGCGCTGCACGCGGTCGCCAAGCGCCAGCAGTCGTCGAGCGAGCAGGCGGGCTTCGTTCGCCGCATCAGCAACCGGGTCGTGTCGATCGTCATGGACAATGCCGCGATCGCGCGCGTGGCCGCGGCGGCGCGTCCGCTCGCTGCCGTGCTCGACCAGGAGCAGATGCAGGCGGCCTCCGGTCTCGCCAATGAAATGGGATTGGGCCCGGTCGTCGCCGCATTGCGGTAACTGACTGTCCGACCGCTGAAAATGAAAGGACGGTAGCCCCCGCTACCGTCCTTTTCGTCTTGATCCTCCGCAGCATTTATGGGCAATTGCCCCGCTTGCCGGGATACCGGTTTAGTGCCAATTTGCCGACACAAAGCCTTATAAGCCCCTCCTTTTTGAGGGGATGCAGCGGGAGGAAACCAGAATGCGCAAACTGATCGTCGCGGTCGCCATGGCGGCTGCCGTGTTGGCGTCCGGCTCGGCCATGGCCCAGAGCCCCATCATCATCAAGTTCAGCCACGTCGTCGCGAACGACACGCCGAAGGGCAAGGGCGCGCTGAAGTTCAAGGAACTCGCCGAGAAATACACCAACGGCAAGGTCAAGATCGAAGTCTATCCGAACTCGACCCTGTACAAGGACAAGGAAGAGATCGAGGCGCTGCAACTCGGCTCCGTGCAGATGCTGGCGCCGTCGACCGCCAAGTTTGCGCCGCTCGGCGTGAAGGAGTTCGAGTCACTGGACCTGCCGTGGCTGTTCAAGGACGACGCGTCCTATGACGCGGCCATGAAGGGCCCGGTCGGCAAGTACCTGTTCAAGAAGCTCGAGGCCAAGGGCATCACCGGCCTCGCTTACTGGGACAACGGCTTCCACATGGTCTCGGCCAACCGGCCGCTGATCCATCCGGCCGACTTCCAGGGTTTGAAGGTGCGTATCTCGGGCTCGAAGATCGCCGATCGCTACTTCCGCGACATGGGCGCGATCCCGCAGATCATGGCCTTCTCGGAAGTCTACCAGGCGCTCCAGACCGGCGTCGTCGACTCTTGCGAAAACACGCCGTCGAACTACCTGACGCAGAAGTTCCACGAAGTGCAGAAGGACATCACGGTGTCCTATCACGCGCACTTGCAGTACGCGGTGATCGTCAACTCGAAGTTCTGGAATGGCCTGCCGCCGGATATCCGCAAGGAACTCGACAAGGCGATGGCCGAGGCGACCGACTACACCAACTCGATCGCGGCCAAGGAGAACAAGGACGCACTCGAGGCCATCAAGGCCTCCGGCAAGACCACGCTCCACTACCTCACCGATGCGCAGAAGGCCGAGTGGCAGAAGGCGATGCGTCCGACTTATACGTGGGCTAAGGGCCGCGTCGGTCAGGAAGTGCTCGACCTGATCTCCAAGGAACTGCACGTTCAGATGTAAGACAGGCGGCATTTAGCCGCCGTCGAATCGATCGGACCGGGAGTGTAAGACACTCCCGGTCTCAACGTTCTTGTGGGGGGAACGTCCTGTGGGGAAAGTTCTTTCGCGCGCGCTTGATCATCTCGAAGAGTGGCTGATCGCCGCTCTGATCACGGCTGCCACGCTACTGATCTTTGTCGCGGTCCTGCACCGCTACGGTACCGGCCTGTCCATCGACTGGGCGAAGTGGGCGACCGCGCACGGCCTGACGACGCTGGCTGCCATCCTGACCGCGATCTTCCAATGGCTCGCCGGACGTGACCTGTCCTGGGCGCAGGAACTCTGCATCTATATGTTCATCTGGATGGCCAAGTTCGGCGCCGCCTACGGCGTGCGCACGGGCATCCATGTCGGCGTCGACGTGCTCGTGAACATGCTGCCGGCTGGCTCGCGCCGCCGCGTCATCACCTTCAGCCTTTTGTGCGGCGCGCTGTTCACCGCGATCGTCGCCGCGTTCGGCGCTTCATTTGTCTCGCAAATGTGGCAGACCGGGCAGCAGTCGAACGACCTCGAAGCGCCGATGTGGATCGTTTATCTGGCGATCCCGCTCGGCTCGGCGTTGATGTGCTTCCGCTTCCTTCAGGTCGCCTGGTCCTATTTCTGGACCGGCGAACTGCCGCACCACGACGCGGCGCAGGTCGAAGGCATCGAGGTCGCCGAAGGCGTGGCGGCCGAAGGGCTGCATCCGGCCGATGCGCCCGCGCCCGCTGCGCGCGGCGAAGGCTTCCGCCCGCTCGGCGTGATCTTGATCCTGCTGCCGATCCTGATCGCCGGCATCTGTTTCGCGCACGCCGGACACCTCATCGTGCTGCCGCAGTTCATGCGCGTCGTCATCGTGTTCGGCCTCTTGCTGGCGCTGATGGTGACCGGCATGCCGGTGTCGATCGCGCTCGGCCTGACCGTGCTCACCTTCATGTTCACGTTGACCGATGTGCGCACGGAGTCGGTCGCCCTGAAGCTGTTTACCGGTCTCGAGAGCTTCGAGATCATGGCAATTCCGTTCTTCATCCTCGCCGGCAACTTCCTCACCCATGGCGGCGTCGCCCGGCGCATGATCCATTTCGCCACGACCATGGTCGGCCATTGGTACGGCGGCCTTGCGCTCGCCGCCGTACTCGCCTGCGCGCTTTTCGCCGCGATCTCCGGCTCCTCGCCTGCGACGGTCGTTGCGATCGGCTCGGTGATCTTGCCGGCCATGGTGGCGCAAGGCTTCCCGAAACGCTTCGGCGCCGGCGTCATCACCACGTCCGGCTCGCTCGGCATCCTCATTCCGCCGTCGATTCCGATGGTGCTGTTTGCCGTCTCGACCAATTCGTCGGTCGGCAAGCTGTTCATCGCCGGCATCGTGCCCGGCATCGCACTCGCGACCATGCTCGGCGCGACGACCTGGTATCGCGCCTGGCGCAACGACTACCCGCGCATGCCGAAGGCGACGTTTGGCGAGCGCGCCAAGGCGTTCCGCGATTCGATCTGGGGTCTGGCCCTGATTGTGATCGTCATCGGCGGTATCTATTCGGGCCTGTTCACGCCGACCGAGGCCGCGGCGGTCAGCGCCGTCTACGCCTTCATCGTCGCTGTGTTCGTCTACAAGGATCTGAGCCTGCGCGACGTGCCGCGCGTGCTGCTGTCGTCGGCGAACCTCTCGGCGATGATCCTCTACATCATCACCAACGCGGTGCTGTTCTCGTTCCTGATGACTTACGAGAACATCCCGACGGAGCTGGCGCAGTGGATGATCGACCAGGGTTTCGGCTGGGTCGGCTTCCTGCTCATCGTCAACGTGCTGCTGCTGCTCGCCGGCAATGTGATGGAGCCATCGTCGATCATCCTGATCATGGCGCCCATTCTGTTCCCGGTGGCAATGAAGCTCGGCATAGATCCGGTGCACTTCGGCATCCTGATGACGGTAAATATGGAAGTCGGCTTGTGCCACCCGCCGGTCGGCCTCAATCTCTACGTCGCTTCCGGCATCGCCAAGATGGGCATAACGGAGCTGACGATTGCGGTTTGGCCGTGGCTGCTGACGATGCTGGTCTTCCTCGGCATCGTCACCTATTGGGAAGGCCTGTCGACCTTCCTGCCGCGCCTGCTCGGCATGTAGAATTGATAAAACAGACGGCGCGCGTCAAAATTTAACGACTTTTCGTACCGGCGTTCGATGAACGCCGGTACATCTACATTGCAAGCCCGTAATCTCTGTCCAAACTTTAACTTGATAAGGCAGACGCGCGGCCCTCTGCTCGTTCCACATTCATACGCCCCTTGGAGGTGGCACATGTGGAAGACAGTTCTCGCCGGCGCGACCGCGCTTGCGATTGCCGGTGGCACGCTCGCTTATGCGCAAGGCCCAGGCCAGGGTCCGGGATTTGGGCCGCGGGGTCCGCACTGGAAGCCGAGCGCGGCCGACATGGGCGCGTTCACCGATGCCCGCGTCGCCGCGCTGCATGCGGGCCTCAAGCTCAATGCCGACCAGGAGAAGAACTGGCCGGCGGTCGAGACCGCGCTGCGCGATCTCGCCAAGGTGCGCTCCGAGCGCTTCGCCGCGCGCGCCAGCGCCGAAAAGCCGAAGGACCCGCTCGACCGGCTGACGACCCGCGCCGATGCGATGGAGAGCCGCGGCGCGGCGCTCAAGAAGCTCGCCGACGCCGCCAAGCCTCTCTACACGAGCCTCGACGAGGCGCAGAAGCACCGCTTCATGGTGCTGGCGCGCGCCGAGCACGTGTTCGGCGGCGGCTGGCGGCGGCATGAACACCGCCACGGACATCACGGGCCGCGCGGCGAGGGCTGGCGGCATCATCGCGGTCCGGACGCAGGGCCGATGGGTCCCGACAACGCTCCGCGTCCGCAGTAAGCGCCCGCGAACAGCAGGCGGCGGCGGACGCGGCGTCCCCGGCCACATCTTCCGCGCGCCTAAGAAGCCGCCGGGTCATCCCCGGCGGCTTTTCTTGCGTTCCCCGGCACTTAGAGCGAGGCGCAGGGGCTTGCCGTGCTGGACACGGTCCCCCGCCTTTGCTACACGAGCCGCGTCCGAACGGCGCCCTGCGTTTTTTCGGACATCGGGGCCTTCACGCTCCGGGCGCATAGCTCAGTTGGTAGAGCAGCTGACTCTTAATCAGCGGGTCCAAGGTTCGAATCCTTGTGCGCCCACCATTGATTTCCCTAGGCTTTTCGTTGCTCGCATGTAGACCCGCGCCGCCCAGTTGGGCGCTCAGTTGGGAGATTTCGTTCGCGTTTCGAGCTTGCGGATCGCGCTTTCGGCGAGGGCCGAATCGCGGTGCAAATAGTGCGTGTCGAGGATCGAGCGCACGTCGCGGAGGCTATGGCCCGTAATGGTCGCGATCTCCGCCTCGGTGCATTCGGCGAGGGCCAGCCTTGTAACCGCCGTTCCTCTGAGGTCATTGAAGGTGAGGCCGACAACGCCGCAGCGAGAGCAAGCCTTGCGCCAACTTGCACGGAAGCCGTCGGACGTCCAAGGGCGGCCATCTGTCGATGTCAGAATGATCGGGCCGATGCGCGGCGCTGCGTCGAGTGCAGCCTTGAGTGGGGCGCCAACCGGGATAACGACGCGTGCCGCCGTTTTGCTCTGCCTAAGCCTTATGCGTGAGCCATCATAGGCCGACCAAGGCAGGCGCAGGAGGTCGCCTTGCCGCTGGCCAGTCCAGAGCGCTAGGATAAGCGGCAGGTGCAGATGACGCGGCGCGCGGTCGAGGAATGCAGCTTCGTCGTCTGCACTCCAAACTTTGTC
>DASTGR010000231.1:0-3117 GCA_035718885.1 Pseudolabrys sp.
TAGCGCGGCCCCTCCTCCAGCACGTATTCGAGCGCGCCGAGGAAGCCGGCCATGCTGAGGAGGCCCCACCAGTCGAAATTGTCGAGCAGGGCGTAATCGGGCTTGTCGAAGTCGATCAGCGTCCAGGCCAGCACCGTCACGACGATGCCCGGCACGATATTGATGAAGAACAGCCAGTGCCACGACAGCGCATCGGTGACATAGCCGCCAATGGTCGGGCCGACGGTCGGCGCCAAGGTCGCGATGAGGCCGATGATCGGCGCCACCATCTTCTGCCGCGGCCCCGGGAACAGAAGGTAAGCCGTCGCGAACACGGTCGGCACCATGCCGCCGCCGATGAAGCCTTGCAGCGCGCGCCACACGATCATCGTGCCGATCGACGAGGAGAAGCCGCACATCAGGCTCGACAAAGTGAAGCCTGCGGCCGAGATCGCAAACAGCATGCGCGTGCCGAGCGCGCGCGACAGGAAGCCCGAGAGCGGGATCGCCACGACTTCGGCGACGAGATAGGCGGTCTGCACCCAGGGGATCTCATCGCCCGAAGCGGACAGGCCGGCCTGGATCTCGGTCAGCGAGGCCGAGACGATCTGGATGTCGAGGATCGCCATGAACATGCCGAAGCACATCACCACGAAGGCGAGGACGTGCCGCGGCGAAAGAGTACCCGCGCCTCCGGCGCCGTCCGACGGGGACCGGATGGGAGCCGAAGGCGCGGTCTTGGCGGAAGCTGTACTCATGACAATCAGCCTCCGCCGATTCTCTAACGGACGCGCTCGCGGCCGGCGGCCTGCGCCGCGAAGGACAGCGCGCTGGCGCTCGACGCGGTCTGGGTCGGCTTGGTGTTGACGCTGACGACGACCGACATGCCGGGCCGCAGCAGGCGCTCGGCGGTGACGTCGGCGGGCAGGCGGATGCGCACGGGCAGCCGCTGCACGATCTTGGTGAAGTTGCCGGTGGCGTTGTCCGGCGGCAGCAGCGAGAACACCGAGCCCGAGGCCGGCGACACGCTCGACACGGTGCCCTTCAGGTCGTGCTCTGGCAGCGCGTCGACGCTGACATTGACCGGCTGGCCGGGCTTGAGCCGCAAGAGTTGCGTCTCCTTGAAATTGGCGTCGATGTAGACGTCGTCGAGCGGCACGACCGCGGCGAGCCGGGTGCCGGTCTGGACGTAATCGCCGACCTGAACGGCACGGTTGCCGATCACGCCGTCGATGGGTGCTTTCACCTGCGTGAACGACAGGTCGCGTTCGGCCTTGGCCTGCGCGGTCTGCAATTCGTTGAGCGTGCGCTCCGCTTCCTGCTGCTGCGCGCGCAGCACGGCGACGTTGGCGTTGGCGGCGTCGATCGCGGCCTGCGCGCTGAGCACCGCGGCCGCCGCCTGATCGCGGTTGGCGGTCGCGGCTTCGAGCGTCTGGCGGCTGGCGAAGTCGCGTTGCGCCAATGTGACCTGACGGGCGAGCTCGCTGTCGGTGCGCGTCGCCGCGGCCTGCGCGGAGACGAGTTGCGCGCGGGCCTGCTCGACCTGCGCCTGCGCCGCCGGGATCTGCTCGCCGATGCGCGCGACGGTGGCGCGCTGCGTCTCCACCTTGCCGCGCGCGGCGTCGAGCGCGAGTCGATAGTCGCCGTCGTCGATGTGGGCGATGACGTCGCCGGCATGCACGAAGCTGTTGTCCGCGACGTCGACCGAAGCGACATAGCCCGCGACCTTGGCCGCAAGCGTGGTGGCGTCGGCCCGGACATATGCGTCGTCGGTCGAGACCATGTAGCGGCCGACAATCATGTAGCGCGTGCCAAACCACGCGCCGGCGGCGAGCACGACCAGCGCGACCGCACCGAGCAGGATGCGCTTGCGGCGGTTCTTCGCCGGAGAAGGACCGCCCGCCGCCGACTGGGGGGCTGTGACGTCGGCGGCGGGGGTGCTGCGAGCCGTGGCCGGATCGGCCGGCGGCTCGTCAATGGTGAAATCATCGAGGGGCGCAGAGGTCGTCTCGTCGGCCGCGACGGTCAGACGCAGGGCTCGGGCCCGCTGGGCGGCGCCCGGTCCCCGCACGCCGACGAACCGGCCGCTCGCGGAAGAAAGGTCATTATCTGAGGAAGAAGGCAGGCGTTCCGGTTGCATCATCCACTCCAAACAGCGGCAGCGGTCTATTGACCGAACGGTTCAGTCAACATAGATTGCCCAATGACGGTGTCAACGGTTTTTTGACCGAACGGTTCGGTCATAATACCAAAGTCTAGAGGGCGGGGCGGGCCCGGCCGCCCAAATCGCGGGCACGGCCGTGGCCACCTCATGATTGACGGGGGGATGCCGGTGAACGTGACAGGTGCCGGTGACCCGCTCGGGCGTTATCGGTAGAAGGACGAGAGATTCGCGCTTTGAGAGGAGCGCTCCAGACGATGAGCCAAGCCGAACTGATCGACGCCCCTGCCCTGGCGGCCGAGGACGACAGCGCCAAGCGGCGCCAGATCGTTGAGGGCGCGCGCGCGGTGTTCCTCGCCAACGGCTTCGACGCCGCCAGCATGGCCGACATCGCCAAGGCCGCCGGCGTCTCGAAGGGCACGCTCTACGTCTACTTCAAGGACAAGGACGAGCTGTTCGCGGCCATCGTGCGCGGCGAATGCTCCATGCAGGCCGAGGGCGTGTTCGACTTCGACCATGCCGACCACGACGTCGAGGCCGTCCTCCTCCGCCACGGCAAGGCTTTCGTCTCCTCCTTCTCCGACCGGCAGCGCATGTCGTCGCTCCGCGCGGTGATCGCGGTGTCGGCGCGCATGCCCGACCTCGGCCGCAAGGTCTACGAGACCGGCCCGATGCACGGCACCGCCCGGGTCGCCGCCTACCTCAAATCGCAGGTCGAGGCCGGCGTGCTTAACGTCGAGGACTGCGAGGTCGCCGCGGCGCAGTTCATCGAGAGCTGCCACGCCACAATGTTCAAACCCATCCTGTTCAATTTCGGCCCGCCGCCGACGCCCGAACGCATCGACCACGTCGTCGGCATGGCCGTGCGGATGTTCATGGCCGCGTATCGGGTCCGTTAAGCATCCCCGCAGGGCGCGCCTTGATTTGCGCCGCGCCGGGGCCAGTCTCTCTCCAGGAGGACCAGGCCATGCTCCGTC
>DASTGR010000232.1:0-4529 GCA_035718885.1 Pseudolabrys sp.
GCGGGCTCAGCCCTGATCGGCAAGGATGCGGGCGAGCTTGCCGGCATCGGCGCCAATGGCATCAAGGTCACCAGCGACGCCGCGGCGCTCCTGGACAAGGCCGACGGCATCGTCGACTTCACCATTCCCGCCGCGACGGTGGTGCTGGCCGCGCTGGCCGCCAAGGCCAACAAGGTGCACGTCATCGGCACCACCGGCTGCTCGGCCGCCGACGATGCGAAGATCGCCGAGGCGGCAAAGACCGCAACGATCGTCAAGTCCGGCAATATGAGCCTCGGCGTCAACCTGCTGGCGGCGCTGACCAAGCGCGTGGCCAAGACGCTCGATGCCGCCTTCGACATCGAAGTGCTGGAGATGCACCACAACCAGAAGATCGACGCGCCTTCGGGCACCGCGCTGCTGCTCGGCCAGGCGGCGGCCGCCGGCCGCGGCATCGACCTCAAGACGCACGAAGTGATGAGCCGCGTCGGCCATACCGGCGCACGCAAGGCCGGAGACATCGGGTTTGCCACGCTGCGCGGCGGCTCGGTGGTGGGCGAGCACACGGTGATGTTCGCGGGCCCTGCCGAGCGCATCGAACTCACGCACCGCGCCGCCGACCGCATGATCTTCGCGCGCGGCGCGCTGCATGCGGCGTTGTGGGCGGGCAAACAGAAGCCCGGCCTCTATTCGATGATGGACGTTCTCGGGCTGAAGGATTTTTGAACGAGGGGCAAGCGTCGCCGCACTGTCATTGCCGGGCTTGACCCGGCAATCCATGAGGATGCTCAGCAAGCTCGGCAGTACGCCCTCTAATCGCGGCGGTTCATCATTGATGCCCGGGTCAAGCCCGGGCATGACGCCGAGTATGTGGCGGCGCGAGGCCGCTACCCCTGCATCAGCGACGTGCCCGACATCTCCGCCGGTTTCGGCAGGCCCATCAATTCCAGCATCGTCGGCGCGATATCGGCGAGACGGCCTTCCTTGACGACAATCCGGTTGCCAGCGCCCATCAGGATCAGCGGCACCGGATTGAGCGTGTGAGCCGTGTGCGGGCCGCCGGTTTCCGGATCGACCATCATCTCCGCATTGCCGTGATCGGCGGTGACGAGCAGCGCGCCGCCCATCTGCTCGATCGCGCTGGCGATCTTGCCGAGGCCGGTGTCGACCGTCTCCACCGCCTTGACCGCCGCCGCGATGCTGCCGGTGTGCCCGACCATGTCGGCATTGGCGAAATTGAGCACGATCATGTCGTACTTGCCGGACTTGATCGCCGCGACCGCCTTGTCAGTCAGCTCGGGCGCCGACATTTCCGGCTGTAGATCGTAGGTCGCGACCTTGGGCGATGGCACCATGATGCGGTCCTCGCCCTCAAAGGGTTCCTCGCGGCCGCCATTGAGGAAGTAGGTGACGTGCGGATATTTCTCGGTCTCCGCCATGCGGAGCTGCGTGCGGTGCGCGCCGGCGACCACCTCACCCAGAATGTTGGGAAAGCTCTGCGGCGGGAAGATCGTCGCCATCAGCTTGTCGAGGTCTTCGCTGTATTGCGCCATGCCGACGGCGGCTGCGACCTTGACCGTGCGCGTGCGCGCGAAGCCTGCGAAGGACGGATCGAGCATCGCGCCCAAAATCTCGCGCACGCGGTCGGCGCGGAAATTGAAACACAGGACGCCGTCGCCGTCCTTCATGCCGGCATAGCCGCCGATCACGGCCGGCAGGATGAATTCGTCATAGACCTTGTTCGCGTAAGCGTCGGCAATCGCCGACTGCGGATCGGCGAAGTGTGCGCCCGCGCCGGCGACGATCGCCTCATAGGCCTTCGACACGCGCTCCCAGCGCTTGTCGCGGTCCATGGCATAGTAGCGGCCGATCACGGTCACCACCTTGACGGAGGGCGGCAGCGCCGCGGTAAACGTTTTCAGATATTCGGCCGCCGCCTGCGGCGGTGTGTCGCGACCGTCGGTCAACGCGTGCACCACGGTCGGAATGCCTGCGGCGGTCATGATTTTGGCCAGCGCCACAGCGTGGTTCTGATGCGAATGCACGCCGCCCGGCGACACGAGGCCGATGAGGTGGCAGGTGCCGCCGCTTGCCTTGAGCTTCGCGATCAGACCTGTGACGGCCGGGGCCTTTGCGATCTCGCCCGACGCGATCGCATCGTCGATGCGCGGCAGGTCCTGCATGACGACGCGGCCGGCGCCGATGTTGAGATGCCCGACCTCGGAATTGCCCATCTGGCCCGTCGGCAGCCCGACGTCCTTGCCCGAGGTGCGCAGGAAGCCGTGCGGGCAGGCGGCCCAGAGCCGGTCGAACGTCGGGGTTTTGGCCTGGCGGACCGCATTATTGGCGGTGTCCTCGCGCCAGCCCCAGCCGTCCAGTACTACCAGCATCACAGGGCGGCGCTTCTGCATGCGGAGAAATCCCGGGTTCGGATGAGTTCGGCGGGGTTTTGGAGGATCGCCCCGGCATCGTCAACTCGCGGGCGCCCGGCCGAGTTCGGTCGGCTTGCCGGTCATGCGACCTCCGGCGACACTGTCCGAACAATGTTGGTTCGGGGGCGGGAGATGAGCGCCGTGGAGATTGTCGAGCTCGATGCGGCCGGCGTCGCGGCGGCGATCGGTGAACTGTCCGCGGTGCTCGCCGATTGCGTCAACGGCGGCGCGTCAGTCAACTTTATGCTGCCTTACGGGCCGGACGACGCGGCGTCGTTCTTCCGCAAGGTCATTGCGGGAATCGAGGCAGGCGACATCGTGCTGCTGGCGGCGAAGTTGGACGGCCGCATCGTCGGCACGGTGCAGCTCGGCATGGATACGCCGCCGAACCAGCCGCATCGCGGCGAGATCAGGAAACTGCTCGTGCACCGCAATGCGCGCAATGCGGGCGTCGGCGCGGCACTGATGCAGCGCATCGAAGCGATTGCGAAGGCGCGCGGCCGCACTTTGCTCATCCTCGATACGGCAAGCTCATCCGCCGAGCGGCTCTACGCGCGCGGTGGCTGGCAGCGGCTCGGTACGATTCCCGATTACGCGCTGCTTCCGGACGGCGGCTTCTGCGACAC
This sequence comes from Pseudolabrys sp., assembly GCA_035718885.1. Classification (GTDB taxonomy): domain Bacteria; phylum Pseudomonadota; class Alphaproteobacteria; order Rhizobiales; family Xanthobacteraceae; genus Pseudolabrys. Next base: position 3,038 of record DASTGR010000232.1, read on the forward strand.
GATCATCTTCTGGAAGAAGATCTAGGCGGCTTCGCCGACCTGTCCCGCTTCCCAGCCGAGCATGGCGCGCTTGCGCGTCAGGCCCCAGTGATAGCCGGTAAGTTCGCCGCTCTTGCCGACCACGCGGTGGCACGGCACGACGAAGCAGATCGGGTTCTTGCCGACCGCGGCGCCGACGGCGCGCGCCGCTTTCGGCTTGCCCGAACGCGCGGCGAGATCGGAATAGGTGGTCAGGCGGCCCATCGGGATCGTCAGCAGCTTCTCCCACACGCGCACCTCGAAGTCGGTGCCGATGAGCACGACGCGCAGCGGCTGCTCCCTGCGCCACAAATTCGGATCGAAGATGCGGCGCGCCGTCGGGGCGGTGGCGGCGAAGTCCTCGACATATGCCGCCTTCGGCCAGCGCGATTTCATGTCGCGCAGGATCGCGCGCTCCTTGCCGGGATCGGCGAGCGCGAGGCCCGCGAGGCCGCGCGGCGTGATCATCACCAGCGCCGTGCCGAATGGCGAGGCATGGAAGCCGTAGGTGATGGTCAGCCCTTCGCCGCCAGCCTTCCATTCGCCGGGCGACATTGCCTCATGCGTGACGAAGAGATCGTGCAGGCGGCCGGGACCTGACAGCCCGACTTCGTAGGCGGTGTCGAGCACGCTCGCCGACGAGCGCAGCAATTCCCGCGCGCGGTCGAGCGTCAGCGCCTGAAGGAACGCCTTCGGCGTCAGCCCGCACCAGCGCCGGAACAGGTGATGCAGATCGGTCGGCGTCACGCCGGCGGCATGCGCGATGGTCTCGATCTCGGGCTGCGCCCGCCAGTTGCTGCGGATATGCGCGATGGCGCGCCGCACCACGTCGTAGTCGGCCGCGGCGGTCGCCAGCGGCGCGAATTCGGGCAGGCGGATCGCCGGGGCGAAGTCGTCCAGGTTCATGTTCATGGTGCAAATCTAGGCCGCGCGGCGGTGGCCCGCCACCCGATTTCTGCCCTAGGAAAGCACCGTCCGTGTCACGCCGCGCCTGGCCTCGTTGAGCGCGTTCCCCAGCGCCTTGGCGAAGTCCGCCTTCTGGTCGGGCCCGAGAAAGCCGGCGACGGTCAATTGCTTGCCGCGCGACACGAGATAAAGCCGCTCGATGCCGAATTCCTCGTGCGTCTCGCGCTCGAGCCGCACCCAGAGCGGATTGAGCAGCCATTCGCGCACCGCGCCGCGGTGGCTCACTTTCCGCACGGTCAGCGCGGTGGGCGTGACCTTGAATTCCTCGAAGGCCGCGGCCCGCGCGTAATTGATGCGGAACGCGACGTACAGCAGCAGCACGTCGAGCCCCATGAAGCCGAACACCGGCCAGGCCCCGATCAGCCACAAGGCGACGCCGGCGACGAATGAGACCGCGCCATAGGCGATCATCAGAATCATGAACCCGGTCGAGTGCAGCGAGCGGTGCGGCGTCAGCACGGCCGAAAAGATCGTGGGTTCGAGATCGTCGGCGTTGTCGGCGGTCATG
>DASTGR010000233.1:0-6494 GCA_035718885.1 Pseudolabrys sp.
CTCGTCTCTGCCCTACGACAAATTGCTGCTGGCGACCGGCGCCGAGCCGGTCAAGCTGCCGGTGCCCGGCGCCGACCTGCCGCACGTCCACCTGCTGCGCTCGCTCAATGACAGCCGCGCCATCATCGCCGCGGCGAGGACGGCGAAGCGCGCCGTGGTGATCGGCGCAAGCTTCATCGGGCTGGAAGTCGCGGCGGCGCTGCGGGCGCGCGACATCGAGGTGCATGTTGTCGCGCCGGAGAAGCGGCCGCTGGAGAAAGTGTTCGGCCCGGCGCTCGGCGATTTCGTGCGCGCATTGCACGAGGAGCACGGTGTCGTCTTCCACCTCGAGGACGGCGTCACGGGGATCGACGCGAAGACGGTTTCACTCAAGAGCGGCCGTTCGCTCGAGGCCGATCTCGTCGTCACCGGTGTCGGCGTGCGCCCGCGCCTCGGGCTTGCCGAGAAGGCGGGACTCGCGACCGACAAGGGCGTCAGCGTCGACGCATATCTTCAGACCAGCGCACCCGACGTCTATGCCGCCGGCGACATTGCGCGCTGGCCCGATGCATATACCGGGCAGCGCATCCGCGTCGAACATTGGGTGGTCGCCGAACGGCAGGGCCAGACCGTAGCGCTCAACATGATGGGCGAGAAGACGCCGCACCGCGCCGTGCCGTTCTTCTGGAGCCAGCACTACGACGTGCCGATCAACTATGTCGGCCACGCCGAAGGCTGGGACGCCATCGAGGTCGACGGCGACATCAAGGCGCGCGACTGCCTCGTGCGTTACCGCAAGGGCGGCAAGGTGATGGCGATCGCTTCGATCTACCGCGACAGGCAGTGTCTGGAAGTCGCGGCCGAGATGGAAAGGGAGGCAGGCGGCGACGCCTCCTGACACCGCGTCATTCGGCCGACGCAAACTTCATCAAGACGAGCCCGGCGACGATGAGCGTCGCGGCGGCAAGCCGCAGCGCGGAGGCCGCCTCGCCGAGGAAGACGATGCCGACGGCGAAGGCGCCGACCGCGCCGATGCCGGTCCAGACGGTATAGGCGGTCCCGAGCGGCAGCGTGCGCATGGCAAAGGCGAGCGCCGCCACGCTGCCGATCATGGCGGCGATCGAGACCGCGGCCGGCACAAGGCGGGTGAAGCCGTCCGACTGCTTCATCGCCACCGACCAGACGATCTCGAGCAGCCCCGCGACGAAGAGAACGATCCAGGCCATGCGGCCCTCCTTGCGTTCGAGAGCCGGGCCGTCCCGGTCGACAACACCCGCTGCCGGGCCGAGGACGTGGCCTCGTTTCAGATCAGGAAATACGCAAGTCGCCGCGGCGCGCAAGCCGCCCTCACCTGCGCCTGCGAGGGTAGCGGGGTTGCGCCGGACGGGCTAAAAAGGCGCCGTTCGGAGTTCTAAGCCCATGGCGATCAAGTTCGGCCGGCCGCTCGAGCGGTCCATCGGCTTCGTGCCGGTCACACAGAGCGAGGGCGAGGCGCACAGCGCGCTCGACCTGACCATCCGCATGCGGCGCAACCGCCGCGCCGACTGGGCGCGGCGCATGGTGCGCGAGCACGTGCTCACCGCCGACGACCTCATCTGGCCGGTCTTTGTGATGGACGGCGACAAGGCGCGCCAGCCTGTCGCCTCGATGCCGGGCGTCGAACGGCTCTCGGTCGACGAGGTCGCGCGCGCCGCCGTGCGCGCGGCGGAACTCAAGATTCCGTGCATCGCACTGTTCCCCTATACCAACCCGTCCTTGCGCGACGAGACCGGCAGCGAGGCGCTCAATCCGGACAATCTCGTCTGCCGCGCCATCCGCGCCATCAAGAAGGAAGTGCCGGACATCGGCGTGCTGTGCGACGTCGCGCTCGACCCGTTCACCAGCCACGGCCATGACGGGCTGATGAAGGACGGCGTCATCCTCAACGACGAGACCGTCGCCGTGCTGGTCAAGCAGGCGCTGGTGCAGGTCGAGGCCGGCTGCGACATCATCGCGCCGTCCGACATGATGGACGGCCGCGTCGGCGCGATCCGCAAGGCGCTCGATCAGACCGGCCATTTGGATGTGTCGATCATGGCCTATGCGGCGAAATATGCCTCCGCCTTCTACGGTCCGTTCCGCGACGCGGTCGGCTCAGCGAAGACGCTCTCCGGCGACAAGCGCACCTACCAGATGGATCCCGGCAATTCCGACGAGGCGCTGCGCGAAGTCGCGCTCGACATCGAGGAAGGCGCCGACATGATCATGGTCAAGCCGGGCATGCCCTATCTCGACATCTGCGCGCGCGTGAAGGAGACGTTCGGCATGCCGACCTTCGCCTATCAGGTGTCGGGCGAGTACGCGATGATCATGGCGGCGGCGCAGAACGGCTGGCTCGACGGCGAGCGCGCGATGACCGAGAGCCTGATCGCCTTCAAGCGCGCCGGCTGCGACGGCATCCTCACCTATTTCGCGCCGCGCGTGGCGGAGCAGTTGAACCAGGGCTGAGTTTCAATTTCGGGCAGATTTCCTTCCCTCACCGGCCCGGTGACGAACGACAAGACAAAAAAGGCAAGACCATGGGTGAATTCGCCATCGGACAGCACGTGTCGCGGTTCGAGGATCCGCGGCTGTTGCAGGGCGGCGGGCGTTATGTCGACGACATCAAGCTGCCCGGCATGGCGCATGGCGTCGTGCTGCGCTCGCAGCACGCGCACGCCAGGATCAAGTCGCTCGACGTGTCCGCCGCGAAGCAGGCGCCCGGCGTGCTGGCGGTGTTGACCGCGGCCGACATCAAGGCCGCCGGCTGGGGCGATTTGCCGATCCCGGGCGGTCTCAAGCGCCGCGACGGCTCGCCGATGATCAAGACGCGCTATCCGATCCTCGCCGAGGAGCGCGTGCGCTGGGTCGGCGACCCCGTCGCCTTCGTCGTCGCGGAGACCGTCGCGCAGGCGCTCGATGCGGCCGAAATGATCCAGGTCGACTTCGAGGAGTTGCCCGCGATCACCTCGACCGAGCAGGCGGCCAAGCCCGGCGCCGTCAAGGTGTGGGACGATGCCGCCGACAATATCTGCTTCGTCCAACTGATCGGCGACAAGGCCGCCACCGACGCCGCCTTCGCCAAGGCCGACCATGTCGTAAAGCAGAAATTCGTCATCAACCGCGTCACCGCCGCGACGATGGAGCCGCGCGGCGCGGTCGGCGACTATGACAGCGCCGAGAACCGCTACACGCTCTACACCGCGATCCAGCGCCCGCACCCGACCCGCATCGACTTCGCCAAGATCATGAAGATCGGCGAGAGCCAGATCCGCATCGTCACCAACGATACCGGCGGCTCGTTTGGGATGAAGTCGCCGGTGTTCAACGAGATGCCGCTGGTGCTGCTGGCCTCCAAGCTCACGGGCCGGCCGGTGAAGTGGATCTCGACGCGCACCGAAGCCTTCCTGTCGGACGCGCAGGCGCGCGACAACGTCACCGAAGCGGAGATGGCGCTGGACAAGAACGGCATCATGCTCGGCTTCCGCGTCAAGACGATCGCGGCGATCGGCGCCTACCTCCAGACCGCGATGCCGGCCTTCGTGTTCAATGCCGGCTCGCTCGCCGGCACCTATCGCACGCCGGCGATCCACGTCGACATCTCGGCGGTGTTCACGCACACGAACCCGATCCGCCCCTATCGCGGCAACGGCCGCCCCGAGGCCGGTTTCGTCATCGAGCGCATGGTGGACTGCGCCGCCGATCAGCTCGGCATCGATCCGGCGGAGCTTCGGCGCAAGAACTACGTGCCGCCGTCGGCCATGCCGTACAAGACGCCCCTGACCTTCACCTGGGACTGCGGCGAGTTCGAAAAGAACATGAACCTCGCCATGGACCTCGCCGACGTGAAGGGCTTCAAGGCGCGCAAGGCGGACTCGCACAAGCGCGGCAAGCTGCGCGGGCTCGGCATGTCCAACACGATCGAGCGCGCGGCGCCCGCCGGCCTCGAAGGCGCCGAGGTGCGCGTCGATCGCGACGGCACGCTGCTCCTGTTCTCCGGCGCGAACAACCAGGGCCAGGGCCACGAAACGGCGTTCAAGCAGGTGGTGTGCGACAAGCTCGGCATCCATCCGAACGACGCCAAGTACATCCAGGGCGACACCGACCAGGTGTTCTTCGGCGAAGGCACCGGCGGCTCACGCTCCTCGGCCATGGCCGGCAGCGCATTCCACATGGCGGGCGAGAAGATCGTCGAGAAGGCGCGCAAGATCGCCGCGCACATGCTCCAGGTCGACGCGGCCGACCTGCGCTACGACGAGGGCGTGTTCTCGACCAACAAGACCAACCGCACGCTCTCGATCAAGGAGCTGGGCGCGGCTGCGCTCGAGCCGAAGAACCTGCCGAAGGATATGGAAGCCGGCCTCTTCGCCAGCGCGGTCTATTCGGCGCCGATCGCAAACTACCCGAACGGCTGCCACATCTGCGAAGTCGAGATCGACCGCGAGACCGGCGTCGTGAACCTTGCGCGCTACTCGGTCGTCGACGACGTCGGCACGGTGATCAATCCGCTGCTGATGCACGGCCAGGTGCAGGGCGGCATCGCACAGGGCGTCGGCCAGGCGCTGATGGAGGACATCCACTTCGACGCCTCCGGCCAGCTCGTCACGGCGTCGTTCCAGGACTACGCCATGCCGCACGCGCACGACTTCTGCGACATGGAGGTCGACGCCAATCCGGTGCCGACCAAGACCAACCCGCTCGGCGTCAAGGGCGTCGGCGAAGCGGGCTGCGTCGGCGCGCTTCCGGCGGTCGTCAACGCGCTGGTCGACGCGCTCTCCGAGTTCGGGGTGCGCCACATCGAGATGCCGGCGACGCCGGAGCGCGTCTGGCGGGCGATGCAGAGCAAGGCCTGAGTTTCAGGCTTCGTCTATACTGATGCGGTGATTCGACCGGCCGCGGCGCGGCCGGTCGCGCTTGTGCGTTCCGTGTGCCCGGCGCGTTCGGCCGCCTTTCCCACCGCAGAGACCCGCATGCTCCAGCCCGCGCGCAAGCTCGCCTTCGTCCTCGCCGCCTCCAATCACGGCGCGATGATCGTGAACCGGCTCGACTACCGCAACGACAATGGTGGCGGCACGACCGGCGTCGGGCATCAGCTTCTCGCAAACGGCGCGTTCGACGCGCTCGAGGTCGAGCTCGCGGTGAAGCTTCTCATGCTGCGCAAGGAGTTCCACGGCGACGGCGTCATCGCCATTGACTGCGGCGCCAATATCGGCGTGCACACGCTGGAATGGGCGACGGCAATGACCGGCTGGGGCCAGGTGGTCGCCATCGAGGCGCAGGAGCGGATCTACTACGCGCTGGCGGGGAACATCGCGCTCAACAATTGCTTCAACGCCATCGCCATCCACGGCGCGGTCGCTGCCGAGCCCGGCGTGATGAAAATCCCCTGCCCCGACTACCTGACGCCGGCCAGCTTCGGCAGCCTCGAGCTGAAGCAGGGCCCGACCAACGAATTCATCGGCCAGGCGGTCGACTACAGCGACGACAAGATGACGCCGGTGCAGAAGGTGCCGCTCGACGCGCTCAATCTCGCACGCTGCGACCTGATCAAGCTCGACGTCGAGGGCATGGAAGTCGAGGCGCTGGAAGGCGCCCGTGCGCTGATCGCGGCGCACCGGCCGATCCTGCTGGTCGAGCACATCAAAGCCGGCACCGAGCGCCTGCGCGCCTTCATGGCGGTGCACGGCTACGAGGTGGTCGAAGCGGGCATCAACCTGCTCTGCATCCACAACAGCGATCCGGTGCGCGCGCAGTTGCGGCCGGGCGCGCCGGCGCAAGCCCCCTCGGCGGCGTAGCGCATCCCTCGTTATGGCCGGGCTTGACGGCCATCCACGACTTTCAGGTATTGGCACGACACGGGCCCGCTAGCCCCAAGCCATACACTTGCGTCCAATAGTTGACGCAGTAGACCCCGCACGCGATAATTGTATACATTCGTGAGGGGCCAATGGAGCGATTAAGCAATTTGCGTCGACGCGCCGGCGAACTAAGGGCTGCGGCCGTCGGACGAACGCGTGCTTCAGTTGAGAAGAGCTCTCGATTGGCTGGTGAGGCTTACACCGCCGCGCTGAATTGGAAAAACAACAGCGAATTGAGTAACTGGCTTACCGAACACCTAAGCCATCAGCACCCAACGATAGCAAGCAAGGCGATGGACGCAGAGTATCTGCGATCCCACATCGGCGGCTCTTGGCACCGACTTTACGATGGCGGACACACTCTTGCAGGCAGTTGGAAGGCGGTTGCCGACACGATCCCCGACTCTGGCGCCCTCGATCGCGTCGGTGAATGGGCCAACGAGTATTGGAAGGATTTGATCACGACGCGCGGCATGCCAATCGTGATGCTCGATCACACCAAACATCTCGACGAGTATCTGAAGCATCTCGACTGCGTGAACGTTGCTCAGTTGATCGGCGGCGAGGTCTCCGGCGTTTCGATCTATTGTAACTGGAACGATCCCACCAAGCTCGTCGCATCAGCCGCCGCAATGGATT
>DASTGR010000234.1:0-2641 GCA_035718885.1 Pseudolabrys sp.
CATCGTCTCCTCGACCGGCGCGCTGACGCTGCCGGAGGTGCCGAAGCATCTCCTCGTCATCGGCGCCGGCGTCATCGGCCTGGAGCTCGGCTCGGTGTGGCGGCGTCTCGGCGCCAAGGTGACGGTGGTGGAATTCCTCGACGGCGTGCTGCCCGGCATGGACGGCGAAGTGCGCAAAGCTGCGCAACGCCTGTTCGAAAAGCAGGGCATGACGTTCAAGCTGTCGTCCAAGGTCACCGGCGTCGACACGTCCGGCAAGACCTTGAAGGCGAGTGTCGAGCCGGCGAAGGGCGAGGGCAAGGCCGAGACGATCGAAGCCGACGTCGTGCTCGTCTCGACCGGCCGCGTGCCCTACACCGACGGCCTCGGCCTCAAGGAACTCGGCGTGAAGATGGACGAGCGCGGCCGCGTCGTCGTCGACCATTACTACGCGACCAGCGTGCCCGGCGTGTGGGCGCTCGGCGACGTCGTCGCCGGGCCGATGCTCGCGCACAAGGCCGAGGACGAAGGCGTCGCGGTCGCCGAGATTCTCGTGGGCCAGGCGGGACACGTGAACTACGACGTCATCCCGGCGGTCGTCTACACGATGCCGGAGATCGCGTCGGTCGGCAAAACCGAAGAGGAACTGAAGGCCGCGGGCGTCGCCTACAATGCCGGCAAGTTTCCGTTCACGGCGAACGGGCGTGCCAAGGCCAACCAGCAGACCGACGGCTTCGTGAAAATTCTCGCCGACGCCAAGACCGACCGCGTTCTCGGCGTGCACATCGTCGGCTCCGACGCGGGCAACATGATCGCCGAAGCCTGCATCGCCATGGAGTTCGGCGCCTCGGCCGAGGACATTGCCCGCACCTGCCACGCGCATCCGACCTTGCCCGAGGCGGTCAAGGAAGCGGCGCTCGCCGTCGACAAGCGCGCCATCCATATGTGAGTGGGACTTCGAGCGGCGCCCGCCGATGCGCCCTCTCCCCTCTGTGGGAGAGGGCATCCTCAGCATTTCAACGGAAAGAATGGGTGAGGGGGCTGTCCCCCTCACCCATCAGAATATGTTGGAACACTCTCAATGCCCTCTCCCACAGGGGGAGAGGGCACGTGCGGCGATGTCTTGGCCCCGGCACCCCAGCACAAATTCGTTGTACAGGACTATTGACCGGTCCTAGAGTCATGTGCATATAGTCCCTTCGTCCTGCTCTTCGAGGGGCGTCGCCGGAGACGTGCCGAGGACGGAGCAGCGGTGAGGGATGAGGGTGGAGATGCGCCCTCGGTCTCACCGGACGAAACGGGGAAACCCGGTTCGTTGATGCGGCGCCCGCGGGCGGGGCTCGTAACTCCACCCCCGGGAGGCTCTGGCCAGCCGTCCGCCGGCATTAGGACCGGCCGCCCCATGTCAGGGGCTGCACGCGGCGGCGACGAAGGAGCGGTGGCCACCGCTCCGGACCGAGGTCCCACTGGCGGGATCTGTCGTCGTCCGGAAGCACGGCTCAAGGGGACACAAAACGCCGCACAGTGGAGCGCCGGGAGGCGCCTTCCTCCGATCGCAAGGAGGAAGGAGACGCCTCGCGTCTCGGGCGGCCTCGCCAGCCGCTCAGGAGGACTCGCAATCCTCCGCGTCTGCCGGCGCTCCGCTCCCCTCATCCGGGAGCGCGATGAGGAGACGAGCGAGGGCCTGCCCGGGGCCGACCAAAGAATGCGGGCGATGACGCATGTCTGGCGGGACGCGGGCGTCACACCTCTCGGTGTCATGCGCGGGCTTGACCCGCGCATCCATGATGAGGTGCCGCAGGCATCGGCAGTCCTGTCGTGTATGCGGATCGGCCTCATGGATTGCCGGGTCAAGCCCGGCAATGACGGGACGGAAAGGTCGTCCGCCACGCGCCGCCGCCGCCGCGGAACCGCCATTCGCCTCGCTCTCTTGCTCCGCCGCCGGAGGGCCTATAATGACCCTCAAACGCAATCGTGAGGAGTTTTCCATGTCGCAGGCCGCCGAGAAGCGCGACGCCAAGCCGTCGATCCTCAAGGACAAGGATTTCCAGTGGGACGATCCGCTCGGCATCGAGCTGGAACTCACCGAGGACGAGCGCATGGTGCGCGACACCGCGCGCGGCTTCGCGCAGGACTACCTCGCGCCGCGCGTCATGAAGGCCTATCGCGAGGAGGCCTATGACCCGCAAATGCTGCCGGAGATGGGCAAGCTCGGCCTGCTTGGCCCGACGATCCCTGAGGAATATGGCGGCGCCGGCCTCGGCTACGTCGCCTACGGCCTGATCTCGCGCGAAATCGAGCGCGTCGATTCAGGCTATCGCTCGGCCATGTCGGTGCAGTCGTCGCTGGTCATGTATCCGATCTACGCCTACGGCACCGAGGCGCAGCGCATGAAGTATCTGCCGAAGCTCGCCACCGGCGAGATGATCGGCTGCTTCGGCCTGACCGAGCCCGACCAGGGTTCCGATCCTGGCTCGATGGTCACCCGTGCGGAAAAGGTCGCCGGCGGCTACAAGCTCAACGGCGCCAAGACCTGGATTTCCAATTCGCCGGTCGCCGACATCTGCGTCGTCTGGGGCAAGCTCGAGGGCGTCATCCGCGGCTTCGTCGTCGAGCGCGGCATGAAGGGATTCTCGACGCCGAAGATCGAAGGCAAGCTGTC
>DASTGR010000235.1:0-6095 GCA_035718885.1 Pseudolabrys sp.
GTCGTCGATAGCATACCGGCCGAAACCGGCCAAGCGGTGGGGACAAGCAGGGCTTTCAGCCGCAATATGTGGGGCTTAGGCCTCGCGGCGACAGCTCCTAGCGCCTGTCGTCGCCGGGCTTGTCCCGGCGACCCCGATCAGGATGGCACCCTGCCCTCCCAAGCGAGATGGCCGGGACAAGCCCGGCCATGACGAAGCCGAGAGCCGAATGGTCAGCCCTTCACCGTCGTCGCCACGGCGCCGAGGCCGTCCTTGTTGTAGATGTCGTCGCGGAACTGGACGACGCCGTCGGGGGTCGCCCACGCCGTGACATAGACCCAGTGCACCGGCACGGGCTGCTTCAACTTCGCGTCGACGCGCTGGCCCGACTTGATCGTCGCGTCGATCTGCGCGTGCGACCAGTTCGGCGTGTCGCGCAGGAGCCATTCGGCGAGCTCGCGCACGTTGCGCACGCGCACGCAGCCGGACGAGTGGAAGCGCATGTCCTCGCCGAACAGGCCCTTCTCCGGCGTGTCGTGCATGTAGACGCCGTCCGGACTCGGGAACTGGATGCGCAGCGTGCCGAGCGAGTTGAAGTCGCCGGGATCCTGGCGGAAGCGGTAGTTCACCGCTTCGGTGGTCTGCCAGTTGATCTGCGAGGGCTGAAGCTCGTTGCCCTTGCCGTCGAAAATGTGGATGTGCTCGTTGGTGAGGTAGTTCGGATCCTTCTGCATGATCGGCACAAGGTCGCGCCGCACCAGCGAGACGGGCACCGTCCAGTACGGATTGAAGTTGATCTCGGTGATCTTCGAGTTGACGTCGGGCGACGGGCGATCCGGCCGGCCGACGACGGCGGTGTAGCGGCCGACGGCGACGCCGTTCTCGACCGCTTCGACCTGCGCCGCCGGGATGTTCACCATCACGTAGCGGTCGCCGAGATTGCCCGAGAGCGCCTTCAGGCGCGTGACGTTGGTCCGAAGCTGCGCCAGGCGCACGTCGCAGGGGATGTTCAGCCGCTTGAAGGTCTCGGCGCGCACGATGCCGTCGATCGAAATGCCGTGCCGCGCCTGGAAGCGGCGGACCGCCGCCTCGACGTAGGAATCGAAGATGTCGCTGGTGTCGGCGGCGCTGGCGTCGAGGTCGCCCGAGATGAACAGGCGCTTGCGCAAGGTCACCACGCTCGGGTGCCGGTTGCCGAGCCGCAGCCGCTCGACCGGCGTGACCCTGGGCCAGCCGCCGCGCGCGAGGATGCCCTCGTACTGACCGACCGCCATTTCGGTGGTGGCGGCGGTGTCCGCCGAGAGCGTCGGCAGCGAGGCCTTCGGCATGTGGATGGTGCGGGAGGCGCTGTCGAAGCCCTCGCCGAGGTCGCGGCTCTGGGTCTGGTCGATCAGCGCCTGAAGGAGCTTGTCCTCGCCGGCGGCGTGCGCCGGGCGGGCAAGGAACGGCGCGGCGAGCGCGCCGGCGCCGAAAGTCATGAGAAAAGAGCGGCGGTCGGGACCATTGGCGGCCCCACGGGTCTTGTCGGACATCTCAGGATCTCGGACGAGGCGGACGGGTTCGTCCCCGCCGCGCGGCTTAGCGGAATTCGAAGCGTCCGACTACCGGGTCCTGCCGGCGAATTTGTGGCTGGCGCGCACGAGCGCGTGATCGGCGGAAAAAAGACAAGGCCCCGGCCGTGGAGGTTTCGGCCGGGGCAAGTCTTCCGCCAGGTACGTCCAAGAAAGCCTGAAGCGCGGATTTAGAGGCGATAGAGGATCTGATCGGTCCAGAAGCGCTCGAGCCGGTGCAGCGACTTGTTCAGCGTCGAGAACTCGTCGGCATTGATGCCGCCGACCTGCTCGACGGTGCGCACGTGCTTCTGATAGAGCGCCTCGACGATGTCGCGGACCTCGCGGCCCTTGTCGGTCAGCTTGATGCGGACCGAGCGGCGATCGACGCGCGAACGCTGGTGGTCGAGGAAGCCCATCTCGACGAGCTTCTTGAGATTGTAGGAGACGTTCGAGCCGAGATAGTAGCCGCGCGTGCGCAGCTCGCCGGCCGTCAGCTCCTTGTCGCCGATATTGTACAGCAGCAGCGCCTGCACCGAATTGATGTCCGAGCGCCCGCGGCGATCGAATTCGTCCTTGATGACATCGAGCAGGCGGCGATGCAGCCGCTCCACCAGAGTCAGAGCTTCGAGATAGAGCGGCCGAATGTGCTCGAAGCGCTGCTCGCGCTCAGGCTCAACGGCCGACTTCATGACGGCTTTCATGTCCAACGCCCCTGTTTGTCGCGTCTTCGTTTTTACGTGCCTGGTAACGAGGCCCTGTTTCCCCGCTCCGGATGACGCCAACCTAAAGGGGACGCTCTAAAATCCGCTTAAATAACTGCATAAACCAATGGTGAATTTGATGCGGCCAATTCTCGACGCATTGGCAGGGATCGCAGCGCGCGCGGAAAGGAACGATTCACCTTGCGCGGCCGCCCTGCCCGCGATCAGCCGCGAATGAAGCGGATAACGCCCGAGAAATCGCGGGAACCCTCGCCGGACTCGACGTAGCGTGAATAAATCTTTGCCGCGTTCGCGCCCATATCGGTAACGGCGCCGGACGCCTTCGCCGCGTCCTGCGACAGGTTGAGATCCTTGAGCATCATCGCCGCGGTAAAACCGGCGGCGTAATCGCGGTTCGCGGGCGACGCCGGCACCGGCCCGGGCACCGGGCAATAGGACGTCATGGCCCAGCACTGGCCGGACGACTTGGACGCAATGTCGAACAGCTTCTGGTGCTCGAGGCCGAGCTGCTCGGCGAGCACGAAGGCTTCCGAAACCGCGATCATCGAGATGCCGAGGATCATGTTGTTGCAAATCTTCGCGGCCTGACCGTTGCCGGCGCCGCCGGCGTGCACGATGGTCTTGCCCATCTGCTGCAAGATGTGCTCGGCGCGCGTGAAGGCCTGCACCGGCCCGCCGACCATGAAGGTGAGCGTGCCGGCGGTGGCGCCGCCGACGCCGCCCGACACCGGCGCGTCGAGCATCAGGAGTCCCCTCGCCTCCGCGGCTTTCGCGACGTCGCGCGCGGTGGCGACGTCGATGGTGGAGCAATCGATCAGCAGCGTGCCGGGATTGGCGCTTTCGACGATGCCGCCGGCCGAGAGATAGACGTCGCGCACGTGCTTGCCCGCCGGCAGCATGGTGATGACGACATCGGCGCGGCCCGCGGCGACGCCCGGCATGTCGACGGCTACGCCGCCCGACGCCTTGAGCTTCTCGATCGATGCCGGATTGACGTCGACGCCCTCGACCTGATGCCCGGCCTTGATGAGGTTCTGCGCCATGGGCAGGCCCATATTGCCGAGGCCGATGAATCCGATGCGCGCCATCGTCGTCTCCTTGAGCGGACTAGAAGTGTCAGGGCGGATGTTCCCGCGCCGCCTTGAGCGCGAGGAAGAGATACAAGCAAAGCAGTCCCAGTTCGAGCAAGCCGGCGAAGACGCTGGCGCCGAACACCTGCGGGAAGAAGACTTCCAGCGCCAGCATCGAGGCGATCGACATCAGCCAGATGACGGCGCCCCAGGCGGCGGCGAGCCACAGGCCGACCGCGGCGACGAGATCGAGCACGGCGAAGAACACGGTCGCCGTCTGCCAGGCGATGGAATGATATTCGAACAGGTCGCCGCCCGTGCCGATGCCGACGAGACGCGACCAATGGAAGATGCCCTTGAGCATCGCGAAGCCGGCCATGACGCGCAGGAACAGAATGAGCCGGCGCGTCCACAGGCTCGCGCCCTCCTCGCCGTCGCGCTCGTGCACCGGCTCGAGATTGCGGAGGTCGTCCTCGTCGCTATGCGCTTCGGCCTTGGTCGCGATCATGGCAGCGCCAGTTCGCGTTCGAGCGGCGCGAAGTGCCGCTCCACCAGGGCCTCGCCGACCTCGGCGAGGCTTCCGGGCCGCCAGCGCGGTGCATTGTCCTTGTCGACGATCACGGCGCGCACGCCCTCATAGAAATCGTGGCCTTCGACGATGCGCGACACTATGCGGAATTCGGCGCGCATGCACGCGGCGAAATCCCATTGCGCGCCGCGCCGCACCTGCGCCAGCGCGACCTTGAGACTGAGCGGCGATTTGGCGCGGATCGTGGCGGCGGTCTTGCCGGCCCATGCGGCGTCGGCGCCGCCGGACCCGGCTTCCGCGTCGAGCGCGGCCAGAATGGCCTCGACGGTATCGCCCGAGAACAGACGGTCGATCGTTCCTTTGCGCGCCGCGATGGGCCCCTCTCCCGCCGGCTCTGCGAACGCCGCGAGCACGGCATCCACCGAAACCGTGCCGGTAAGGCCATCGATCAGCGCGGGAAAGCGCGCCGAGGGAATGCGCTGCGTGGCGAGCCCGGCGGCGACCGCGTCGGCGGCGTTGAAGCGCTCGCCGGTCAGCGCGCAATAGGCGCCGAGTTCGCCGGGCATGCGCGGCAGAAACCAGGTGGCGCCGACATCGGGAAAGAAGCCGATGCCGACTTCGGGCATGGCGAAGGAGTAGCGGTCGCCGGCGACGCGATGCGAGCCGTGCACCGACACGCCGACGCCCCCGCCCATCACGATACCGTCGATGAGCGACACGTACGGCTTGCGGTAGCTCTTGATGACGGCGTTGAGCGGATATTCGTCGCGCCAGAAGTCGAGCATCTCGCCCTGCGCGCCCGCCTGACCGAGATCATAAAGGTGGCGGATGTCGCCGCCGGCGGAGAAGGCGCGCTCGCCCGCCGCGGTGACGACGACCCGCGTCACCGCGTCGTCAGCGGCCCACGCGTCGAGTTGCGCGCGCAACGCCTTGACCATGCCGTGTGTGACGGCGTTGAGCGCCTTCGGCCGGTTGAGCGTAACGAGCCCCGCCGCGCCGCGGCGCTCGAACAGGATTTCCGGCTCGCGATTATTCATAGCGCCGATCCAACTCTCCGTTCATTCCCGCGAAAGCGGGAATCCAGTTGGACTGTTCCACTCGGCAAGGCCGCACTGGGTCCCCGCTTTCGCGGGGACGAACGGACGGCAGGGCTCACATTAACCTCCACCATCGCGCGGCTCATGATCGCGCGCACTTTCGATCCATGACATCAATTCTCCGAATCCAAACGCCAACAAATCGACCTCCGTCGCAGCCAACCTCAAATTATCTAAACTGACCCGGATCCAGTCGAAGGCTGCAGGCGAATTAGAATCGGGATATCGAAACAATTGTCCGTCACGATCAATCTGTGCAAGTTCGCCGACTGCTCGGGAAATCCGATAGTGCACATGCCCCTCTTCGAACTGAAACCCCGCCTCTTTCAGATAGGTTTCAATGGGATTCCAGAGATCGATAAGCTCATGCCTCTTCGCAAAACGATAGCTGCTCGACACACGAGCGGCTAGCTGAATCCTTATGGATTTCAGATTAAGCTCGACTGAATGACGATACAAAAACACTGAGGCAGGTAGCATCTCGTAATTAAATGCATTGTAATCTTTTATAATCGATTGAACGACTAAATCTGCGGCTTTCTTGAACCCGCGAGCGCGCTCCTGAAATTGCTCATGGATTGGCGCAGTTGTATCGCTTTCTGTCGATGGCCTTCGAGCAAATATCTCCTCATATCGCCGTTCGATGCGATCGAGTAGCTCGACTAAAGGTTCCGAATTGTACCCGGGCACAGACAACACTAGTTCCCCAGCATCGCGCGCGCGATGATGACGCGCATGATCTCGTTGGTGCCTTCGAGGATCTGGTGCACGCGCACGTCGCGCAGGACGCGCTCGATCGGGTGATCGCGCAGATAGCCGTAGCCGCCGTGCATCTGGAGACAGCCGTTGACGACCTCGAAGCCAGTGTCGGTGGCGAGCCGCTTGGCCTTCGCCGCGAGCTGCGTCGCGCCCGGCTCGCCCTCGGACACGGCGTGCGCGGCGCGATGCAGCAGCAGCCGCGCGGCGTCGATCTCGGTCGCGTAATCCGCCATGCGGAACTGGAGCGCCTGGAAATCGGCGAGCCGCGTGCCGAACTGGCGACGTTCTTTCATGTAGTCGACGGTGCGGTCGAGGCAGAATTGCGCGCCGCCGATCGAGCACGCGCCGATGTTGAGTCGGCCGCCGTCGAGGCCGGCCATGGCGAT
>DASTGR010000236.1:0-10536 GCA_035718885.1 Pseudolabrys sp.
GGGCCTCACCGAGACCTGGGAGACGGCGGATATCCTGTCCGAGGAAGGCTACGACTACGTCGCCGACTGGGTGATCGACGATCAGCCGGTGTGGCTGAAGACGCGGCATAAGCCGATCCTCAACATCCCCTACACGCAGGAGTGCAACGACGTCGCCATGATGCTGATCCAGCATCACAAGGCGAACGAGTTCTACGAGCGCGCGATGGATCAGTTCGAGCAGATCTACAAGGACGCCAAGGCGCTCGACAGTGCGCGCGTGATGGCGATTTCGGTGCACCCGTACATCATGGGCGCGCCGCACCGGGCGAAGTATTTCCGCGAGATCTTCGCGAAGATCAGAAAGAAGAAGGACGTGCTGTTCTGGAACGGCGCGCAGATCGCCGACTGGTTCATGAAGACCGGCCCGAAGGCGCCGTAAGGCTCTAGCTGTAACAGAGCCGGTTGCACAGCAGGTCCCCTCTCCCCGTTGGGGAGAGGGTTAGGGTGAGGGGGTTACTGACTCGATAGTTTGTAACCCCTCACCCGCCCGCGCTTTGCGCGGTCGACCTCTCCCTATGGGAGAGGTGAAGAGTGCCTGTGGCGAGCCCGAGACTCAGCCGCCCATCTTCCTTTTCAGCCGCACCACGGCGAGATCGAGCGCCGAGAGAAAGCGCGACACGTCCTGGCGCGACAAGGGCTTCGGCCCGCGCGTCTCGGCCCCGGCTGAGCGCAGGTCGGTCAGGAGATTGCGCGTCGCCAGCGCCATGTGGATGGAGTCGTCGTCGAACGCCTTGCCGGTCGGGCTGATGACGCTCGCGCCGTTGCGGAAGGCGCGCGCGGCGAGAGGGACGTCGGCGGTGACGACGATGTCGGTCGAGGTCGCCCTCTCGGCGATCCAGTCGTCGGCGATGTCCGGGCCGGCCGCCACGACGACAAGCTCGATCAGGCCGCCGCGCGGCACGTTCATGAAGGCGTTGGCGACGACATAGACGGGCAGCGCGTAGCGTTCGGCGACGCGGTAGACTTCGTTCTTGACCGGGCAGGCGTCGGCATCGACGAAGATGCGGATCGCGGGCGGCTGTTTCGGCTCTTCCATGACGCGGGCCCGCGTGGTCCAATCTTCGGTGCAGGGAGGCATCCATGGCCAAGACACGCAGGAAAGTCCAGCCGAAGCGCAAGGCGCCGAAAGCCCCGGCGAAGAGGAAAGCGACCAAGGCCAGATCGGCAAAGCCCGCGCGCAAGAAGGCGAACGCGAAAGCGCGCAAGCCGCAGCGCTTCGTCGTCAGCCATCACCGCGAGCAGGATTTCGACCACGGCCTGCGCGCCTATTCCGCCTATCGCGATCTCGGCATCGCGGCGGCGACCGACGGCATGGTGCAGGCGCACGTGATCCGCATGACCAAGCCGTTCGAGGAAGGCGAGGTGTCGACGCCGCATCTGCACGACGTCGACTTCCAGATGGTCTACGTGCTCAAGGGCTGGTTCAGGACCGAGCTCGAAGGCGAAGGCGTGCACACCTTCACCGCCGGCTCGTGCTGGATCCAGCCGCCGCGCATCCGGCACACCGTCCGCGGCTATTCCGACGACTGCGAATTGCTGGAGATCGTGCTGCCGGCGGATTTCGAGACGGAGACGCTGGCCTGAGGGCGTGCCCCGGACGCGGCGCAGCACGAAGTGGTGCGACGCAGATCCGGGGCCTTCCGAAATGTTGAGTTTGTGACGGTCCCGGTTCTGCGCAGCGGCATCGCATGCCGCAGCGCGCCCGGGACACGCGGTCAGACCACCCGCATCAGCAGCAAGCCGCCGGTGACCACGACGAAGATGACCGCGGTGGTGCCGAGCGCGCTGGCGATGTGGCGCCAGCCGAGCGCGATGATGGTCTTGATCGAGGTGCCGAGGCCCAGCGCGGCGATGGCGAGCAGCAGGCCCCAGATCGAGGCCTCCGACAGCACCTTCTTGATCGGCGCATAGACCGGCATAAGCGCCGGGAACAGCGGCATGACGCTGTTCACCGCGCACAGGATCAGGAACACGATGCCGAACACCGGCACCGGAACCCGCGCCTCGCCGTGGCGCAGGCCCTGGCGCGTGAAGTACCAGCCGACGGCGAGCACCGCCGGCAGCAACAGGAACACGCGGAACAGCTTCACCACGACCGCGGTGTTGCCGACGGTGTCGGACACCGCGTAGCCGGCGCCGACCACCTGCGCGACGTCGTGGATCGAGCCGCCGAGCATGACGCCGGTCGTCTGCGGATCGAAACCGAGCAATATGCAGACCGGCGGATAGGCGAGCATGGCGATGGTCGCGATCGCATTGACGGCAACGACGACGAAAGCGATGTCCGGCTGCTTGCCCGGATAGTCGGGCACGACCGTCGAGCAGGCGAGCGTGGCAGACGCGCCGCACACCGCGGTGCCGACGCCGACCAGCGCGCCGAAACCGGCATTGCGGCCGCCCCATTTCGCGAACAGGAAGCCGGCGACGATCGTCGCCGCCATGGCGACGATGACGAGCACGGCCGTCGAGAGGCCAAGCGCGGCGATCTCGCCGACCGCGACGCGCAAGCCGAGCAGCGCCACCGCCCAGCGCAGCACGCTGCGGACGCAGAAGGCCATGCCCGGCTGCACCGACGGCCGCACCGCGATCGGGTTGAGCGCGATGCCGATGACGAGTGCGATGACGATGTTGGGGATCGGCGCCACCTTGGCGACGTAAGGCGCGGCGATGTAGCCGACAGCCGCGACCGCGGCGGACAGCGCGATGCCCGGCAGCAGGTCGGGCCACTGAGCGGGCAGTGTGCGGGTGGCCTTCGACGTCTGAGCTGGCACGCGGTCGGGTTCCAGGGAGCGGGCGCTGCGGGGACGCCCTCTCTACACCGCCACGACCGGGCGGGCCAGTGACCTAGCTTTTGTTCTCGACATCGTCATCGGAGAGAATGCGCAGGGCCGCGCCATCGACATCGCTGTATTGTCCCGAACGCAGGGCCCAGAGGAAGCCGAACAGCCCCGCGAGCCCGAGGCCGAGCGCAAGCGGCACGAGGTAGACCAGTACGTTCATGCCCTCCCTCCCCGCCGCGCGCGCAGCGCGTTGAGCGTCACCAAGAGCGAGGAACCGGACATGGCCAGGGCGGCGATGAGCGGCGTTACCATGCCGACAATGGCGACCGGCACGGCGACGGCGTTGTAGACGACCGCGAGCCACAGATTCTGGCTCATCAGCGCACGTGCGCGGCGCGCAACGACGACCGCCTCCAGGACCGGCGCGAGGCGCTCGCCGAGGAACACGGCGTCGGCCTGGGCCTGCGTCAGGTCGGCGGCGGAGATCGGCGACAGCGACACATGCGCGGCCGCAAGCGAGGGCGCATCGTTGAGGCCGTCGCCGACCATGAGCACCTTGCGGCCCTCGCGCTTCAGATCCTCGATGAGCCCGATCTTGTCGCCGGGCTTCAAGGCGGCGCCCCATTTGTCGATGCCGAGCGCGGCCGCGACCGGCCGCACCGCCTCCGGGCGGTCGCCGGACAGGATGCGCAGGTCGAGGCCGAGCGCGCGCAGCCGCGCAACCGTTTCGACTGCGTCGGGGCGCAGGCTTTGTGTCACCCCGATGGCCGCCGTCCGCGCGCCGTGCACGAAATAGATGTACGACAGGCCGGGCAGCGTGGCGAGTTGCGGCGCGCCGCAGAATTCGGCGCTGCCGGCGCGCGCCTCGATGCCGTCGATGACGGCGCGCACGCCGCGGCCGGGCTCCTCCACCGCGCCATCATAGGGAACGCGCGTGACGGCCTCGCGGGCCACGGCGTTGGCCAGCGGATGCCTGGTCGACAGGGCCAGTCGCGCCGCCATCTGCAACAATTCGGGATCGACGTGCTCTGGATTGACGACGCGCGGCTCCGGCAAAGTCAGCGTGCCGGTCTTGTCAAAGATGATCGTGTCGGCTCCGGCCAGGCGTTCGATGGCGTCGCCGGCATTGAGGATGACGTTGGCGCGGAACAGCGCGCCGGACGCGACCACCTGCACGGCAGGAATGGCGAGCGCCAGCGCGCAGGGGCACGTGATGATGAGCACGGCGATCGCCGTGACGATGGCGTCGTGCCACGACGCGCCGGCGACGAGCCAGCCGATGCAGGTCAGCGCCGCAGCCGCGTGCACCACCGGCGCGTAGATGCGCGAGGCGCGGTCGGCGAGCCGCATGGCGCGCGTCCTGGCGCTCGCCGCTTTTTCGAGCAGCGTCTCGATCTCGTCGATCAGCGAGGCGCCCGCGGCGGCGGTGACGGTGAGCGTCATTGCGCCGTCATAGTTCAAGCTGCCCGCATAGACGGCGTCGCCGGGCGCGATGCGCCGCCGCGCCGTCTCGCCGGTGATCAGGCTCTGGTCGACCTCGGAACGGCCACTGGCGATGATGCCGTCCGCCGGTACGCGCTCGCCCGGCTTGACCAGCAGTTTGTCGCCGGCGCGCAACGCCGCGACCGGCACCGTGACGATTTCGTCGCCTGCAAAGCGGTTCGCCGTATCCGCCTTCAGCGCGGCGAGATTGCCGGCGACGGCACGGGTCCTGCGCCGCATCGCGTGCTCGAGCGCGCGGCCGGTGAGCAGGAAGAACAGCAGCATGATCGCCGAATCGAAATAGGCCTCGCGCGCGTGGTGCGCGGTTTCGACCAGCGACATGGCGAGCGCGAGAATGACGCCGATCGAGATCGGCACGTCCATGTTGGTCGTGCGCGCCTTGAGCGCGCGCCAGGCGCTCTGGAAGAACGGCCGCCCGGCATAGGCCGCGGCCGGCAACGCGATCAGCGCGGAGGCCCAATGGAAGAAGTCGCGCGTCTCGCTCGTCATGTCGCTGGCATTGCCCGACCAGACCGACACGGACAGCAGCATGATGTTCATGGCGGCGAAACCGGCGACGCCGAGGCAGCGCGTGAGGCGCCGCGCTTCCGCCGCCTCTTCCTCTTCGGCGCGCAACGGCACGAAGGGATGACCGTGATAGCCGCTGGCCTCGAGCGCCTCGACGATACGCGAGGGCTCGACCGCGCCATCGCTCCAGACGACGTGGAGGCGGCGGTTGGTATAGTTGAGACGCGCCTCGGCGATGCCGGGCAATTGCTTTACCGCGCCCTCGATACGGCCGATGCAGGCGCCGCAGGTCACGCCCTCGACCGCGAGATCCATGCTCAGCCGGCCGTCATCGTCCGGCTTGGCGTAGAGCGAAAGGTCGGTGGCGGCGGTCATCGTCTTGCTCAGCCTAGCCAAGCGTGAGAGCGCGCTCCCGCTCCCCACCCGAACTCGGGCTTGCCCGAGTTCGGTGCTTCAAAGCTGTCGAAGTCGGATAGATCCGACTTCGACTGGGGAGTGGGTTGGGGTGAGGGGGTTCCTGAACTCGAGAGTTTGTAACCCCTCACCCGGATCGCTTCGCGATCCGACCTCTCCCTAGGGGAGAGGTGAAGCCGTGCCTGCTGCCCTTCAGAACGCACGATGCATGCTCGCTATTTCAAAATGACTTTGCTGCGCGAGCGGAAGACGCGATCGTCGCCCTTGTAGAGATCGACGATCAGCTCCCATTGGCCGGGCGCGGCGGCGGCCTCGCCCTTGAACTCGCCTGTGCCGATGCGTGCGAGCGCGATTCTATGGTCGAGCCGTTCGTCGGCCGGGTGCGCCAGCCGCGCCTTCGCAGTCAACCCCGACAACGGCGCGCCTTTTTCGTCGCGCGCGGTGATGGCGAGCACCGCCTCGCCCGACGTGTCACGCACGAGCGTGCCGCCGATCTTCCAATGCTTCGCGTCCTGCCTTTCGGCGCGCGCAACCTCCTGCTCGAACATCTGCCCGGCCTTGTACGAGCTCGACGTCTCGACGCCGCCGAAGGTCGAGGTCGCCGCCTTCACCAGGACGGCGTTGACCGCAAACACGACGCCGAAGAAGGCGACGAACCAGACAAGCACGGCGCGTCCGGTCAGTTCATAGGGCTTCTTCATCCTGGATTCCGCGCACATGCCGGTGTCTCCTCAAGGCCCGAAGAAATGGTCGCGCACCTGCGCAACCTCGCCGGTGTCGATATCGATCAGCGAGAACTGGATCGCCGTCGACTGCGACGGGGCGGCGGTCGCGTAATCGGTCAGGGTGACGCGCACCTCGCGCGTCTGGTCCGGTCCGACGGTGACGAGCTGACGGCCGTCGGCGCGCGGCGGCATGCCGACGAAATCGATGAGCGTCGATCCCAAACCGTCGACGCTGACGATGAAATCGCGGTACTTGAGCTGCTTGTTGACGATACGGATCGTGTAGGCGTTGCGCAGCGCGCCGTCGGAGAGCCGCACATACATCGGGTTGCGGTCGTGGATGACGCTGATGCCCTCGCTGTCGCGCGTGGCGAGCTTGAACAGCATGGCGCCGCCGACGACGACGATGATCACGGCGTAAAGCAAGGTCCGCATGCGGATCAGCCGGTAGAACGGCTGCCTGCCTTCGAGCCGCGCCTTGATGTTGAGGTCGGTGTCGAAGGCGATGAGCCGCGCCGGCCGGTTCAGCTTGCCCATGACAGTGTCGCAGGCGTCGATGCACAGGCCGCACTGGATGCAGCCAAGGTTCGGCCCCTGACGGATGTCGATGCCGGTCGGGCAGACGTGGACGCATTGCAGGCAGTCGACGCAGTCGCCGGCGGGCGCACCGGCGCTGCGTAATTGCTCGGCCTTCTTCACCGAGCAGCGTGGCTCGCCGCGATCGTAGCGGTAGGTGACGTTGAGCGCGTATTCGTCGGTGAGCGCCGCCTGGATGCGCGGCCACGGGCACATATAGAGGCACACTTGTTCCCGCATGTGACCGGCGAGCGCATAGGTCGTGACGGTGAGAATGCCGATCCACAAATATGCGGCGAACGAGGCCTGCCCGGTGGCGAGATCCCTCACCAGCGTCGGCGCGTCGGCGAAGTAGAGCACCCAGGCGCCGCCGGTCCACCACGCCACCACGAGCCAGAGAAAATGCTTGAGACCTTTGCGCGCCCAGGTCTCGAGCGTCCACCTGCGGGCGTCACGCTGCATGTGCTCGCGGCGGTCGCCTTCAACCCAGCGCTCGATGGCGAAGAACAAATCGGTCCACACCGTCTGCGGGCAGAGATAGCCGCACCACAGCCGGCCGGCGACGGCATTCATCAGGAACAGCGTCAGCGCCGCGAGGATCAGGAGGCCGGTGAGGTAATAGACCTCCTGCGGCCAGATCTCGATCGGAAAGAAATAGAAACGGCGATTGGGAAAGTCGATCAGCACCGCCTGGTGCGGCGCGTTCGGGCCGCGGTCCCACCGGATGAACGGCAAGAAATAATAGACGCCCAGCGTGGCGATCAACACCGCCCACTTGATGCGGCGGAAGAAGCCCTTGACGCTCTGCGGATAGATCTTGCGGCGCGGCGCATAGAGCGGGATGTCGTCAATGTCGTCGGCGGCCGGCAGCGGCGCCGGCGGCGCCTTCGCCGTCGTCACTGCCGCGTCCTTCACCAACGCCTCGAGACCCGTCATGACGATTTCCTGGCGCTTACGCCTTGTTGTTGCTTCGAAAACCTAAGCCGGCCGGTCTTGCGGGCCATTGATCTTCGTCAAGCCTGCACGTCAAAAGAGAAGCAGGGCGGGCCCCTGGACGAACCCGCCCCTCCCCTCTCGCCCCTCAAGCCGCGGCTACTTTTCGCCGCCGCCGAGCGACCAGACGTAGACGACGAGCGACTTCAAGGTCGGCTGGTCGAGACGGCCGCCCCAGGCAGGCATGACGCCGCCGCGGCCGTTGACGATGCCGTTGACGATCGTCTGCTTGTCGGAGCCGTAGAGCCAGATCTTGTCGGTGAGGTTGGCGGAGCCGACCTCGCGATTGCCCTTGCCCTCGGGCCCGTGACACACGGCGCAATTGTCGGCGAAGATTTTCTTGCCGGCATCGAGGTTGGCGCCCTGCTCCACCGGCAGGCCTGACAGCGAGCGCACGTAATCTGCGACTGTCGAGATCTGGTCCGGCTTGAGGATGCCGTCGCGGCCGAAGGCCGGCATGTTGCCCTGATGACCCTTGTCGTCGCCGGAGCGCGCGCCGTGCGTCACCGTGTTGAGAATGTCCGTGAGCTTGCCGCCCCACAGCCAGTCGTCGTCGTTGAGGTTCGGATAGCCCTTGGCGCCGCCGCCGCCGGCGCCATGGCACGGCGCGCAATTGTCGGCGAAGGCGACGCGGCCGACCGCGCGGGCGAAGTCTGAGAGCTGCGGGTCGGCGGCGATCTCGGCGACCGAGGCACCCGACAGCTTCTCCATCATCGCGCCGCGCTTGGCCTTGAGTTCGGCGAGGTCGTCGACGATCGCCGTGCGCGTGTGCCAGCCGAACACGCCCTGTGTCGAATTGGTGATGAGCGGCCATGCCGGATAGACGATCCAGTAGCCGACCGCCCAGACGATGGTGATGTAGAACAGCCACAGCCACCAGCGCGGCAGCGGCGTGTTGAGCTCGTGGATGCCGTCCCATTCATGGCCGGTGGTCGCCGTGCCGGTCAGGGCGTCGATGTCTTTGTGTTGCTCGGCCACGGTCTCAGTCCTCTTTGAGCGGAATGTGCGCCGCCTCGTCGAACTGCTTCTTGCGCGAAGGCCACAGCGCGTAGGCGAGCACCAGCGCGAACAGCGCGACGAAATAGACGAGCCCGATCTGCTGGGCGGCTTCGGCGATGGCGCGGTAGGTCGGATCCATGGCAATTACCGGATGTTCGCTTTGTCGTCGTAGAGCTTGAAGTCGACGAAGGTGCCGAGCGTCTGGAGATAGGCGATCAGCGCGTCCGCTTCGGTGATGCGCTTCGGATTGCCGTCGAAGTCGCGCACGTTGACCTTCGGGTAGCGCTTGGCGAGATCGCCTGAGTCAGGACTGTCGGTCGTCGTCTGCGTGACGACGTCCTTCTGCGCGTTCTCGATCATCTCCTTGGTGTAGGGCGTGCCGAGCACGGCCTGCACCTTCAGGTTCTGGTCGATATGCGAATAGTCGAGATCAGTCTCTTCGAGGAAGCCGTAAGTCGGCATGACCGAGCCGGGCACGACCGAACGCGGATCGCGCAGGTGGTCGCGGTGCCAGTCGTCGGAATACTTGGCGCCGACGCGGGCGAGATCGGGACCGGTGCGCTTGCTGCCCCACTGGAACGGGTGGTCGTACATGCTCTCGGCGGCGAGCGAATAGTGGCCGTAGCGCTCGACCTCGTCGCGCAAGGGGCGGATCATCTGCGAATGGCAGAGATAGCAACCCTCGCGCACGTAGATGTCGCGGCCGGCGAGCTCGAGCGGCGTATAGGGCCGCATGCCGTCGACCTTTTCGATCGTGTTCTTCAGATAGAACAGGGGCACGATCTCGACCAGCCCGCCGATCGCGACGACGATCAGGATTCCGATCACGAGAATGATCGAGTTTTTCTCGAAGATGGCGTGTTTGTGCCAAAGCGACATTTGACGTGCCTGCCTTATTCCGCCGGCGCCAGAACGGCGCGATCCGATGCCGCCGCTTCCGCCGAGGTCACGGTTTTCCAGAGATTGAAGGCCATCAGCAGCGCGCCGAGGAGGAACAGGAAGCCGCCGAGCGCGCGGATGACGTAGAAGGGATGCATCGCCTCGACCGTCTCGACGAACGAGTATTCGAGGAAGCCGAGCGAGGTGTAGGCGCGCCACATCAGGCCTTGCAGGATGCCCGACACCCACATCGCGGTGATGTAGAGCACGATGCCGATGGTCGAGATCCAGAAGTGCCAGTTGACGAGCTTGAGCGAGTAGAGCGGCCGGTTCCACAGCCACGGCACGAGGCAGTACAGCGCGCCGAAGGAGACGTAGCCGACCCAGCCGAGCGCGCCGGAGTGCACGTGACCGATGGTCCAGTCGGTGTAATGCGACAGAGAATTGACGATCTTCACCGACATCATCGGACCTTCGAAGGTCGACATGCCGTAGAACGCGACCGACACCACCATCATGCGCAGCACGGGATCGGTGCGCAGTTTGTCCCAGGCGCCCGACAGCGTCATGATGCCGTTGATCATGCCGCCCCATGACGGCATCCACAGCATGATCGAGAAGGTCATGCCGAGCGTCTGCGCCCAGTCCGGCAGCGCGGTGTAGTGCAGATGATGCGGGCCGGCCCAGATATAAAGGAAGATCAGCGCCCAGAAGTGGATGATCGACAGCCGGTAGGAATAGACGGGCCGTTCGCAGCGCTTCGGGATGAAGTAGTACATGATCGCGAGGAAGCCGGCCGTGAGGAAGAAGCCGACAGCGATGTGGCCGTACCACCACTGCACCATCGCATCCTGCACGCCGGCCCAGGCGATGTAGGACTTCGACGAGAAGATCGACACCGGCACCGCGGGATTGTTGCCGAGGTGCAGCACGGCGATGGTGATGATGAAGGCGAGGTAGAACCAGTTGGCGACGTAGATGTGCGGCTCGGTCCTGCGCATCACCGTGCCGAGGTAGACGAGGAAGTAGGTCACCCAGACGACCGTGAGGAAGAGGTCGGCGTACCACTCGGGCTCGGCGTATTCCTTCGACTGCGTGATGCCGAGCAGATAACCCGT
>DASTGR010000237.1:0-6351 GCA_035718885.1 Pseudolabrys sp.
GCGCGATCCGCGCGCTGCTCGATCTGGCGCCCGCAACCGCGCGGCGCGTGACAGAGGACGGGTCCGACGAGCAGGTGACGCTCGACGCGGTGCACGCCGGCGACACCTTGCGCGTGCGCCCGGGCGACAAGGTGCCGGTCGACGGCGTGGTTCTCGAGGGGCATTCGGCCATCGACGAGTCGATGGTCACCGGCGAATCGATGCCGGTCGCCAAGGAGGCCGGCGCGAAGGTCATCGGCGGCACGCTCAACA
Source organism: Pseudolabrys sp. (assembly GCA_035718885.1). Classification (GTDB taxonomy): domain Bacteria; phylum Pseudomonadota; class Alphaproteobacteria; order Rhizobiales; family Xanthobacteraceae; genus Pseudolabrys. Next base: position 253 of record DASTGR010000237.1, read on the forward strand.
CGTCCGGCAGCTTCGTCATGCGCGCCGACAAGGTCGGCCGCGATACCCTGCTCGCACAGATCGTGCAGATGGTGGCGAGCGCGCAGCGTTCGCGCGCGCCGATCCAGCGTCTCGCCGACCAGGTCGCGGGCTGGTTCGTGCCCGCGGTGATCGCCGCCGCGATCGCGGCGTTCGGCGCGTGGGCCTGGGTCGGTCCGGAGCCGCGTTTCGCCTACGGCCTCGTCGCGGCCGTGAGTGTGCTGATCATCGCCTGCCCCTGCGCGCTCGGCCTCGCCACGCCGATGTCGATCATGGTCGGCGTCGGCCGCGGCGCGCAGGAAGGCGTGCTGATCAAGAACGCGGAAGCGCTCGAGCGCATGGAGAAGGTCGACACTCTTGTCGTCGACAAGACCGGCACGCTGACCGAAGGCAAGCCGAAGGTGGTCGCGGTCTCCCCCGCCGAAGGTTTCGACGAAGCGCAGGTGCTGCGGCTGGCCGCCAGCGTCGAGCGCGGCAGCGAGCATCCGCTCGCCGTGGCAATCGTCGCAGCCGCCGGCGAACGCAAGCTCGAGCTCGCCCCGGTGCGCGGCTTCGACGCGCCGGCCGGCAAGGGCGTCATCGGCATGGTCGAACGCCAGCGCCTCGCCCTCGGCAATGCCCGCTTCCTCGCCGAACTCAACATCGACGTCGCGCCGCTCGCCGCCGAGGCGGAGCGCCTGCGCGGCGACGGCGCCACGGCGGTGTTCCTCGCGGTCAACGGCAAGCCGGCCGGCATCATCGCCATCGCTGACCCGGTCAAGGCGACGACGCGCGAGGCACTCGAAGCGCTGAAGGCCGACGGCATCCGCGTCGTGATGCTCACCGGCGACAACCGGACGACGGCCGAGGCCGTGGCGAAGCGCCTCGGCATCACCGAGGTCGAGGCGGAAGTCCTGCCCGATCAGAAGAGCGCGGTGGTGGACAGGCTCACGCGCGAGGGCCGCGTCGTCGCGATGGCCGGCGACGGCGTCAACGACGCGCCGGCGCTCGCCGCCGCGCAGGTCGGCATCGCGATGGGCACCGGCTCCGACGTCGCCATCGAGAGCGCCGGCGTCACGCTGCTCAAGGGCGACCTCAACGGCATCGTCAAGGCGCGCGCGCTGTCGGCCGCTGTCATGCGCAACATCCGGCAGAACCTGTTCTTCGCCTTCATCTACAATTCCGCCGGCGTGCCGATCGCCGCCGGCGTGCTCTACCCGGTCTTCGGCGTGCTCCTGTCGCCGATCATCGCCGCAGCGGCGATGGCGCTGTCGTCGGTCAGCGTCGTCGGCAATGCGCTGCGGCTGCGCGGGGTGCCGCTGTCGCGCTGATCAGCGCGGCTGCGGCTGCACCAGGCCCGGCGCGGCCGGAAGCGGCGGCATTGCGGCATTGACCGGCGCGGCGCCGGCCGGCACCGCGCCGAGGTCGCAATTTTTCTCGCGCGCGGTCTTCTCGATTTCGTGCTGCTCGCCGCGCACCTTGAGATAGTCCGGCCGATAGCCAACCGCATTGACCAACTGACCTCCGGCGCCCCCTTCGGCCTTCGCCATCAGGCCTTCGAGTTCAATCCGCCGCGCTTTCAGACCCGCATAGGTCACCGCGAGCTGCGGGCACGAATAAATTTCGTAATCGCCCGGCGCGACCAGAAGGCTCGCCGCCCTCTCGTCGGACATCGCGCAGCCGCCGAGCAAGCCGGCCGAGAGCAAGACCGCCGCGATCGCTGCGGTGCAGCCGCCATTCATCCGTGACATCGCTTCGTCCGACTCAATTCCACACCCGTGGCCGTTTCATATGCTGCACTCAGGCTTTCCCGGCAAATCGGGCATTGTGACGACCTCCTGCCCGGCGACCCTGCGCGCGCTGCGCCAGCACACGGTCCGGACGAAGCCGGAAAAAGGTTATTTATCAGCAATTTACGCGCTGAGTGCGATAGCGCACACTAGAATTGATCGCGGTCAATGCCGCGTGAGGTGCGGCCCCATTTACTGGCCGATGCATTCGCATCGACGAATTCGAGAGGGCCTGATCTTGTCCGACTGGGACGCTATCCGCGCAGCGCCGCTGTTCGCCGCCATGAGCGAAGCGAACTTCCGCACCGTCCGCGAGGCGGCCGTCGTTCATCGACTGCCGAAGAACGCGCCCGTGGGCAAGCAGAGCGAGCGCGTCCTCCACGTCCTCGCCGAAGGTGCGGTCGAGCTCTACGGCAGCCATGACGGACAGAGCGCGACGATCGACGTCAAGGAGCCGGTGACCGCGATCAATCTGGCGGGGATCCTGCGCAATGGCGCACCGGTCGAGCAGGCGCGCACCGTCTCCGCGGCGCGCACGCTCGCGGTCCCGGCCGAGACCATCCGCGACATCTTCCGGCACGATCCCAATTTCGCGCTCGCCGTCGCCGCCGAGCTCGCCGACGGCTATCGCGACGTGATGCGGCTCTTGATGAACGAGAAGCTGCGCACCAGCGTCGAGCGGCTCGCGGCGTGGATCATACAGTCCTGCAAGGTCGACGGCGGCAATCAGGCGACGCTCGAGCTGAGGTTCAACAAGCGTATCCTCGCCTCCCGCCTCGGCATGGCGCCGGAGAACCTGTCGCGCAACCTCGCGCTGCTCGAGCGCTACGGCGTCCGGAATGCCGGCCGCGACATCATGGTCGAAGACCTCAGGCGTCTCGCCGAGTTCGCCAAGCCGAACCCCGCGATCGACGGGCCGCACGTCAACGGCCACGGCCTGGAAGCGGCCTGCTGATCGTCCCGCTTTTTATCGCCAGAGGAATCCCCGATACTCGATGTCCGTGCCGAAGCCCGGCGCGGCAAACGATCGTGCGCTCGGGGAATCCTGCATGAAGCCCAACCGGATGAAGGCGAAACTAAAATCGGGCGCGCCGGCGCTCGGCTGCTCGGTCATGTTCCCTTCGCCACAGCTCGTGGAGATGCTCGGCCATGCCGGCTTCGACTGGGTGCTGCTCGACTGCGAGCACGGCTCGCTGTCGCCGGCCGACGTCGAGCTGATGTGCATCGCCGCCGACGCGGTCGGCATCACGCCGATCGGCCGGCCGCGCCTGAACACGGTCATCGACATCCAGGTGCTGATGGACCGCGGCGTCGGCGGCGTGCAGGTGCCGCACGTCAATACGGCGGCCGACGCGCGCAGCGCCGTCGCCTCGGTGAAGTTCGGCAATGCGCACGGCCGCGGGCTCGCCGCCGGCACGCGGCCCGACGACTGGGGCTTCACCGGCAACGCCGCCGATTACATCAGGAAGACCAACGAGGAAACGCTCGTCATCGTGCAGTTCGAGCACGCCGAAGCGCTGCCGAACGTCGACGAGATATTGGCGGTGGAGGGCGTCGACGTGTTCTTCGTCGGCCCGTCGGACCTCTCGCAATCGCTGGGGCATCCCGGCAACCAGTCCGAACCCACGGTCGCGAAGGCGATCAACGAGACGATCGCGAAGATCGTGCGTGCCGGCAAGATGCCGGGCATGCCGGCGTCGACCGAAAATGTCGGCAAGGTGGTCGGCCAGGGCGTGCGCTACATCTACACGCACGCGCCGCGCATTCTCGGCGCCGGCGCCAAGGCCTTCTTCGCCGCCGCGAAAGGCTGAAAGACTACTCCTTCACCGCCCCGGTCATCGCCGACACGTAGTGCTCGACGAAGAAGGCGTAGAGCACGACCAGCGGCAATGAGCCGATCAGTGCGCCGGCCATCAGCGAGCCCCAGCGATAGACGTCGCCGTCGACCAGCGCCGTGACGATGGCGACCGGAACGGTTTTATACTGCGTCGACGAGATGAAGGTCAGCGCGTAGATGAACTCGTTCCAGCACAGGGTGAAGCAGAAGATGAACGCAGAGATCAGCCCCGGCACCGCCAGCGGCAGCACAATACGCATCAGGATCTGCCAGCGGCTGGCGCCGTCGATCAGCGCGCATTCCTCGAGCTCGAAGGGGATGGTCTTGAAGTACCCCATCAGGAGCCAGGTCGAGAACGGGATCAGGATCGTCGGATAAGTCAGGATCAGTGCGAAGGGCGTGTCGAACAGGCCGTACTGGAAGACGACGGTCGAGAGCGGGATGAACAGGATCGACGGCGGCACGAGGTAGGCGAGGAAGATCAAGCCGCCGACCCAGCGCGCCCCCTTGTAGCGCAGACGCACGATCGCATAGGCGGCGAGCACGCTGGCGACGATCGACAGCGCGGTGGCGCAGACCGCGACCAGCATCGTGTTCCACAGCCAGACCGGATATTCGGTTTCGAACAGCAAGTGATAGATGTGCTTGAACGTCGGATTCCACGTCCAGAACGGGCTGTAGGTGTTGAAATCGAGGAGCTGGCTGTCCGGTTTCACCGCCGTCAGCGCCATCCAGTAGAAAGGGAATAGGAGCACGAACAGGATCAGCGACAGCGGCAAGTAGAGCGTCACCAGCCGTCGCGGCAGCGATTGCAGGTAGCTCATGCCCTCACTGTGGTCGGCGGACGAATCCGTCAGCACGTGCTGCGGCTCGGCGACCTGCTTTGCGAGCGCGTCAGTCATTGTCTTCTCCCTGCTGCCACTTGCGGCGCTGCAGGCCGAACCAGGAGACGAGAATGGCGAGAAGGAGGAACGGGATCATCGCCGTCGCGATGGCCGAGCCCTCGCCGAGATAGCCGCTCATGATGCCGCGCTGATAGGAATAGGTCGCCATCAGGTGCGTTGCATTGACCGGTCCGCCGCGCGTCATCACCCAGATGAGCTGGAAATCGGTGAAGGTGAACAGCACCGAGAAGGTCATCACCACCGCGATGATTGGCGTCAGCAGCGGATAGGTGATGTAGCGGAAGTTCTGCCACGGCGTGGCGCCATCGATCGTCGCCGCCTCGTAGAGCGAGGGCGACACCGTTTGTAGGCCCGCGAGCAGCGTGATGGCGACGAAGGGCACGCCGCGCCAGATATTGGCGAAGATCACCGACCAGCGCGCGTTCCACGGATCGCCGAGGAAGTTGATGTACTGGGTGATGAGGCCCATCTTCATCAGCGACCACGAGATGATCGAGAACTGCGGATCGAACAACCACCAGAAGGCGATCGCCGACAGGACCGTCGGCACGATGAACGGGATCAGCACAACCGCGCGGATGATCGCCTTGAACGGCAGCCTCTCGTTAAGAAGCAGCGCGAGGTAAAGACCGACGGCGAATTTGATGGTCGAGGCGACTGCCGTATAGAGAATGGTGTTGAACACCGTCAGCCAGAAGGTCGGATCGTCGATCAGATATCCGTAGTTCTCCAGGCCGATGAACTCGCCGCCGCGGCCGAGCCGCGCGTCGGTGAACGAGAGCCAGACGCCGAGCCCGAGTGGATAGGCGAGAAACAGAATCAGGAACGCCGCCGCCGGCAGCATGAACCAAAAGCCGAGCCAGTCGCGGTTCGTCATCAGCCGTTCCATGAGGCTCGGCTCGGAGGCGACAGCTTTGGTTCTGATCGCGGCGTCGGTCATTGGTACGGAGCCTCGTGCCCCGGACGCGCGGTGCAGCGCGCGAGCGGTGCACCGCAGATCCGGGGCCTTCAGGTGGTACGGTCCCGGGTCTGCAACGCGGCACTTGCGCGCCGCGTCACGCCCGGGACAAGGGCGTTACGAGCGATAGATGCGCTTCAACTGCCGCTCGGCGTTCGAGATCGCGCCCTTCACGTCGTCGCGGCCTGTGCAGTAGTTGGCGAACATGTCGACGACGATGAAGTCGGAGATCGCGGTCGCCGCCTTTTCGCCGACCGAGCCGAGGCCGCCCGCGGTACGCGTGCGCTTGGCGACGTCGCGGAACGGCGTGGTCTTCGGATCGGCGGTCCAGACCGGGTTCTTGTCGTAGGCGTTGAGGCAATGCGTGAGATAGCCCTTCGCCGACTCGATCCACGGGTTGAAGTTGTCCGCCTCCAGCATGAACGCCATCAGCGCCTTACAGGCCTGCGGATACTTGGTGTAGGTCATCGCCATCACCGGATACATCAGGTGCAGCTCGGTCGGCTTGCCGGACACGCCGACCGGGAAGTAGGCGTGGTCCATGTCCGCCGCGATCTGCTTGGCGCTGTTCTGCGCCGCGACGTAGATCGAGATGCCGTTGTTGGTCCAGTG
>DASTGR010000238.1:0-11753 GCA_035718885.1 Pseudolabrys sp.
CGATCGCGCGCCAGTTCGTCCCGGACGCGGCCGAACTCGACGTGCAGAAGGAGGAGAACGCCGATCCGATCGGCGACCATGCGCACAGCCCGGTCGAAGGTATCGTGCATCGCTACCCCGACCGCGTGCTTCTGAAGCTGACGCATATCTGCGCCGTCTATTGCCGCTTCTGCTTCCGGCGCGAGATGGTCGGGCCGGGCAAGCCGAACGCGCTGTCGGCGCAGGCGCATCAGCGCGCGCTCGACTACGTTGCGGCGCATCCCGAGATCTGGGAGGTGATCCTCACCGGTGGCGATCCGCTCATTGCCTCTGCGCGGCGGCTGTCCGAGACGCTGCGCGCGCTTGCGGCGATCGACCACGTCAAGGTGCTGCGCATCCACACGCGCGTGCCGGTGGCCGCGCCCGAGACGATCACGGCGGCGCTGGTGCGTGCGCTGAAGGTCAAGGGCAAGCCGACTTACGTCGCGGTGCACGTCAATCACGCACGCGAACTCGGCCGCGACCAGCGCGCGGCGATCGCCCGACTGGCTGACGCCGGCATTCCGCTTCTCGGTCAGACCGTGCTCCTGAAAGGCGTCAACGACACGGTCGAAGCGCTCGAGGCGCTGATGCGCGCGCTCGTCGAGTGCCGGATCAGGCCGTACTACCTGCATCATGCCGATCTGGCGCCGGGCACTGCGCACCTGCGCACCGATATCGAGACCGGGCAGGCGCTGATGCGCGCGCTGCGCGGCCGGGTGTCCGGGCTTTGCCAACCCGAGTATGTCCTCGACATCCCCGGCGGCCACGGCAAGGCGCCGATCGGCCCGAATTATCTCAAATCCGAGCAAACGGGATTAGTGGTGACGGATTTCACGGGTGCGACGCACACCTATCCGCCGCGGGCGGATTGACGCGGTCTATCGCTGCAACGACCAGAGGTCGAGCAGCGCGGCGGCGACAGCGAGGCTCGCAAAGCCGATGAACACGACGGCAATGACGGCGTGCCAGACGAAGGTTACGTCGCGGCGCAGCTCAGCCACCATGGTCTCTTTGTTCAGCATGGCCCAATGCTCCTTGCAGCGAATGCAGGGCTGAGCGGAATGTACATCCGCCGGACGCTTCACCACATAACGTGTGCGTTAATTCCGCTGGAATTGCGCTTATCGTCGCGCATGGCTGGCATAACGCCGCGGCGGCGCACGACTTCGTGAATGAGCGCAGGGAGTGACCGCAGTGCGCGTTCCCGGAGGTGCTCAGCCTAGCCGCGGCCGCTCCAGGCGGGATATTGCACGCAATATTCTGCGCCGCCGCCGCGACGTTCACCGAAGCGGTGACAAAGCGCGTGCGTCGCGAAGCACGTCCATTCGGCGCGGCCGGTATTGCGGATCACGCACCACGGCGAGACCACATGGGTTACGCGATGAACCGCGTGAGCCGGCGCCGGTCGTATGTCGATCGCCAGTGCCGTCAGGAATACGGCTGCCGCCAAAAGAAATCGCATGCGTCGTTCCAAAGAAATGAAGCGCATTACTAACGCGGAAGCCGCGACAACGTTGCACCACGACTCGCGGCTCATGTCGCCGCACTCGCGCGGCGCTCACAGGTGCGCCAGCACCGGAACGAACGTCCGGGCCCTGACTTTAGATCGTCGAATGTCCTCGGCGCGCGGCGCGCCGCGGCATTGGAACGCCCGGGAACCGACAACCGGTCCCGGCACGACAAACAAGGAGGCTAGTCATGACCAGGACAAAACTTCTGACGGCGGTTGCGCTCGTTGGGGCCATCGCAATGGCGGCGAGCCCGAGTCAGGCCCGCGACGGACGCAATGCGGCCGCGGCGATCGGCTTCGGAGCCGGGGCGCTTGTTGGCGCGGCGGCGGCCAGCGCAGCGAACAATTCCTATTATGGCCCGGGCTACTACGAGCCCGGCTATGCCTATGACCGTGGTTATGCCTACGAGCCGGGCTACGTCGAAGAGCCGGCCTATGCCTATGAGCCGGCGCCGGTCGTAACCTACAGCGCGGGCCCGGGCTGGAATCACGACGGGCAGTGCTGGATTTCGACCGATCAGGGGCGCGGATACGGCTATTACGGCGCCTGCGCGCAGCATAATGAAGATCAGTTCAACGCGCGGATAGGAGACTTCCGCACCAACCGCAGCCGCATCAAGTAATAACGGCACGGGTGGCGTCGGATACGACAACGGCGGCCGGTGACGGCCGCCGTTTGCCGCTTTCGGGGCCGGCGCTGGGTTACACCTCGGCGATCAGGATGTGGGCACAACGCTCGCACTTGAAATAAGCGAGCGGGGCCCGTTCCTCATTCGTCTTGAGCCGGACCAATACCGCCAGACGTCCGCCACAAGCGGGGCAGATGCGCCTATCGTGCTCTGGGTCGGTTTCAGCCGTCGCCATCCCATAATGAACACCTCAGAAGGGCTTGACCCTGCGGTCGGGCTGGGAGGCCCGCAGACGGTGCATGGCTGCGGGGGCTGGGGGATCGCTGCCGGAGGAGATGGCGCGCCCTACGGGATTCGAACCCGTGTCGCCGCCGTGAAAGGGCGGTGTCCTAGGCCTCTAGACGAAGGGCGCCTGGCTTGCCGGGCCGGGGAGGCCGGCGCAGCGAACGGCTCCGTATAAAGAGCCTCGCCACGGCCCGCAAGCGCGGCTCACCAGTGGCCGGTATTCTTCATCGACGACCAGGGTTCCTGCGCCGGCTTGGCCTGGCCCTTCTGGAGGAGCTCGATCGAGTGGTTGTCGGGCGAGCGCACGAAGGCCATCACGCCGTCGCGTGGTGGCCGGTTGATGGTAACGCCGGCCTTCATCAGGCGGTCGCACGTCGCATAGATATCGTCGACCTCGTAGGCGAGGTGCCCGAAATAGCGCGCCTCTCCATAGTCCTCGGTGTCCCAGTTGAAGGTGAGTTCGACCTCCGGACCCGGACGGCCCTTCTTTTTACTGTCCTCGACCATGGCCTGGTCTTCGCCGCCCGCCAGAAACACGAGCGTGTACCGGTTCTTCTCGTCGACCCGGCGGCGCGTCTCCTTCAGGCCGAGCTTGTTGCAGTAGAAATCGAGCGCCGCGTCGAGATTGCGGACGCGCAGCATGGTGTGCAGATATCGCATGGACAAAACCTCACGGAAGGGATCGGCGTCGCGGTTCGCGCCGCGCCGGCACTATAGCAAATGATCGCCGACAATCTTGAGACCGCCGTCGATCGTCTCCGCGGTCTGATCGCTGACGCGGGCATGATCCTACCGTTCACCGGCGCCGGAATATCCACCGAGTGCGGCATACCGGACTTCCGCTCGCCCGGCGGCTTCTGGACCCGAAACAAGCCGATCCAGTTCGATGACTTCCTGACGAGCCGGGACATGCGGGACGAATCCTGGCGCCGGCGGTTTGCCATGGAAGACAGCTTCGGCGGGGCGAAACCCGGCCGCGGCCACCTGGCGCTGGCGAGTCTTTACAAAGCCGGAAAGGCACCCGCGGTGGTGACGCAGAACATCGACAATCTGCACCAGGCATCGGGCGTCGCGGCCGAGCACGTGGTCGAACTGCACGGCAATACGACTTACGCGACGTGCCTCGACTGCGGGCGCCGTTACGAGATCGCCGAGGTCCGGGCGCGCTTCGAGGCAGACAGCGGCCACGCGCCCGACTGCGCCTGTGGCGGTTTCATCAAGACCGCGACGGTGTCGTTCGGGCAAGCCATGCCGGAAGCGGCGATGCGCCGCGCCGAGGCTCTGACGCGCGAGTGCGATCTGTTTCTGGTTGTCGGATCGTCGCTTGTCGTGTGGCCGGCCGCGGGATTTCCGGCGATGGCCAAGCGCAATGGCGCTGCGCTCGTCATCGTCAACCGTGAGCCGACGGAGTTCGACGAATTCGCCGATCTCGTCATCCGTCACGACATCGGCGACGCACTTGCGCCCTTCATCGCCCATTGATTCGCAAATGTCTGACGCTGTGCACAGCTTGTGCGCAAGCCTATTTTGGCCTTTGCGGATTAAGGCCGGATGTTATCTTCGATTCACAAGATTCGACGAAGCGCTCTCCAAGAGGCGCCAGCAGGCAGCGACGTCGGGGCAATTATGGCGTCGGACGGGATTGAATCGAAAATGCCTGGGACAAATTTCCGGCCAGGGACGACCAGAGAGATCGTCGACGAGACCGCGACGAATCTCATCGAGCTCACCGGAGTGATCAAGTGGTTTGACGTCGCCAAGGGCTTCGGTTTCATCGTTCCCGACAACGGCATGCCGGACATTCTGCTGCACGTGACGTGCCTGCGTCGCGACGGCTATCAGGCCGCCTACGAAGGCGCGCGCGTCGTCGTCGAAGTGCTGGCGCGGCAGAAGGGTCTTCAGGCGTTCCGCATCGTGTCGATGGACGAGTCGACCGCGATCCATCCCGCGCAGATGCCGCCGCCGCGCACGCATGTGACGGTCACGCCGACCAGCGGCCTCGAGCGTGCGGTGGTGAAATGGTTCAACCGCCTGCGCGGCTTCGGCTTCCTGACGCGCGGCGACGGAACGCCCGACATCTTCGTGCACATGGAGACGCTGCGCCGCTACGGCATTGCCGAGCTGCGCCCGGGCCAGACGGTGCTCGTCCGCTTCGGGCCCGGTCCCAAAGGCATGATGGCCGCCGAGGTCCGCCCCGATGGCGGCCCGCTCGGCCCCGCGTCGCACTGACAAGGCTCGGCCGGCGCGCAAGGCGCCGGCGCTCAGTCAAAATCCGGTTGCCGGGCGGCGCGCCCGCGCGTAAGCCGATGTCCATGCTCATCCGCACCATTACCGCCGCTGCCGCGCTCCTGGCGACCCTGACGCTCGCCTTCGCGCTCGACCGCAACACGGTCGAGATCGCCTCGAAGAGCGGCGTGCATGTGTTCACGGTCGAGATCGCGGACACGGAAGCGGCGCGCGAAAAGGGGCTCATGTTCCGCAAGAGCATGCCGCCCGGGCAGGGCATGCTGTTCGACTTCCATTCCGACCAGCCGGTCCGGTTCTGGATGAAGAACACCTATATCCCGCTCGACATGATCTTCATCCGCAGCGACGGGCGCATCCTCAACATCGCCGAGAACACGACGCCGATGTCGGAGAAAGAGGTGCCCTCCGCCGGTCCCGTTCAGGCCGTGCTCGAGGTGAGGGGCGGAACCGCGCGCAAGCTCGGCATTGCGCCGGGCGACCGGGTCGCCAACCCGATCTTCAGGTCGCGCTGACGCCCGAGTTGTCGGCGCGGGGCCGAGCGTGTAATCGGGACGCTTCGGGCGTGTTCAGGACGTCCGCCATCGGGGCATAGCGCAGTCTGGTAGCGCGTCTGGTTTGGGACCAGAAGGTCGCAGGTTCGAATCCTGCTGCCCCGACCATTCCCGCCAAATCCCGTGTTCACGGGAAGCCATTTCGACAATCCGAAGTATTCTAAAGTATTCAAGTACCCGTACACGGTATTTGGTGCCGCAATTATTGAACGGATGTGTCTGCATGCGGGCTTAGAACTGGCAAGCCTCGGTTGCACAACAGGCGCGGACGCACCCCGAACATCGGCGCAACCTCGCATAAAGCGCTGCACGAGCGACAGATTCGTTGCATGAAATCTTCCATGTATTCGACATCATAAATTATGATTTTGACTTGCTAATATATGCTCAATGCTAGAAAATTTATGCGGTGGTTATGTTAGGTATTAGGCATTTAACAACCAATTGCTGCCTGCGCGCGCTGGCACGGAGGAAGGTCGAGGGGCTGGACCGGGGATATGGGGCTTTATCGAGTGCGTAGGTCATGCCGACCATTTGTTTGACGTCGACGTTCGTGCGTCAGGCGGAATGCGGCGCGGAACGCCGCAAGACCGACTATTTCGACGTCGGTCAGCGCGGGTTCCTGCTCGAGGTCCGCTCGTCGGGCGGCAAGACGTTCTACCAGCGCTATACCGACGAGCGCGGCCGCGAACGCCAGTACAAGATCGGCCCGGCCGATGTGCTCACGCTCGATCAGGCGCGCCGCAAGGCGAAGCAGGTCGTCGCTGAAGCACTGCTCGGCGCGGATCCGCAGCAGAAGCGGCGCGAACTGCGCGGCATCCCGCTGCTGAAGGATTTCGTCGCCGAGCGCTACCTGCCGCACGTGCGCGGCTACAAGAGCACCTGGGTCACCGACGAGACGGTGCTGCGCATCCACGTCCTGCCGCGCCTCGGCGGCCTTGCGCTCGACGAGATCAAGACCGAAGCGATTTCCGCCCTCATCAATGTCATGCGCGATGACGGCTACGCCGTCGGCACGATGAACCGCGTCATCGTCATCCTGCGCTACATGTACAACCTGGCGCGCAAGTGGAAGGTGCCCGGCGGCCAGGAGAACCCCGCGGCCGGCCTGACGGCGGGACCCGACGTGCAGCGCAGCCGATTCCTCAGCGAAGAGGAGGCGGAGGCGCTCGTCCGCGCCATCAAGACGGACGAGAACGAGACCGCCGCGCGCTCGATCATGCTGCTGCTTCTCACCGGCGGGCGCCGCAACGAGATCACCCACGCCAAGTGGGACTATGTCGACTGGACCAGGAAGACCTTGCTGGTGCCGAAATCGAAATCCGGCCGGGCGCGCGTCATCGCGCTGAACCAGTCCGCGATCGCGCTCCTTCGCGCGACGCCGCGGCTCGACGGCAACCCGTACATCTTCCCGTCGCCGGTCACGGGCCGGCCATCGGCGTCGCTGTTCTTCCCCTGGGACCGCATCCGCAAGCGCGCGGGATTGGATGACGTCCGTTTGCACGACCTGCGGCACTCCTTTGCGAGCTTCCTCGTCAATCGCGGCGTCTCGCTCTACGTCGTGCAGGGCCTGCTCGGGCATCTGCACGCGCGCACGACGCAGCGTTATGCGCATCTCACGCAGGAGACGCTGACGGGCGCGGCCGAGCTCGTGCAGGAGGTCGTCACGTTCCCCGGCGTCGAACGGCCCAGTGCCGGCGGCGGTGGCGGCACGGCCTTCGGTGCGATGGCGCGTCCGCCGGACTGACGACGCCCGGCGCCGGTTTGCGCGCCGATCGGAATTGAAAAAATCGTACAGCCCGTCGCGGTCACCGCGGCGGGCTTTTTCATATTTACGCCGCTCGTGCGCTGACGCGACGCGCCGGCCGCGCCTCTTTCACACATCGCTAACCCGAATCCGGACCACTCTGTCCGCGCCGTGCGCGCGCGTAAAAACGCCTGTGGAATCGCATGTTTTCGAACGCGACCCAGACTATACCCAGTTGGGCGTCGGCTGAACCTGGTGAGGACGCAGCCAAGGTCTTGCCGGGATCAGAGGCTTGGCATTTGCGCCGTCCTAGGACGGCCCGAGACGGCGGGGACGCGCCGGCGCGCTCGCGAGGGGCTTTCGCGCCGCAGGCGCAAGCACGATCAACGGCTTGAAGGCGGCTCAAGGCCGCAACCCCTCCAGTACGTGAAGATTTGCTCGCTCTACGGCGCCGGCTTCTACTACATGCCCGGCACCGATACCTGCATCAAGGTTGGCGGCTACGTCCGCGCCGAGGTGAACTACAACGCTGGCGGCTCATTCTCTGTCCCGTCGACGCTCGCCCTCGACAACCGCAATGCCAACGTCGAGAACTGGCGTACGCGCGCGGCCATCACGGTCGACGCCCGCAGCCAGACCGAGTACGGCACGCTCCGTTCGTATCTGTTCATCTCGGCGACGGACGACAACAGCGGCAGCGCGGCGTCGGGCTCCGGCAACACCACCGGCGCGTCGGGCTACAACCGCCTCTACGCACCGGCGGCGTTCATCCAGTTCGCTGGCTTCACCGCTGGTAAGACCTCGTCGTTCTTCGACTTCGACGGTCAGCCCTATTCGAACCAGTCGAACTTCTGGGGCTCGAACCAGGGCGGCAACGGCGTCGAGCTGTTCGCCTACACCGCGCAGTTCGGCAACGGCCTGTCGGCCTCGATCTCGGCGGAAAACCCGAACGGTCACCGCATGGGCATCTCCGGCAACCCGGGCTACGCTGGGCAGGAGTGGCCGGACGTTGTCGGCAACCTGCGCATCGATCAGGCTTGGGGCTCGGCTCAGATCATGGGCGCCGCGCACCAGGTTCGCGCGCAGGACGTGTCCGCGGCTCTCGGTCATCCGAGCGACAAGGTCGGCTTCGCCCTCGGCGCCGGTCTGAAGATCAATGTGCCGATGCTCGGCAAGGGCGACTACGTCATCGGCCAGTTCACCTACGCCGAAGGCGCGACGGACTATGTGGGCAGCGGTCTGCCGGCGACCCAGACGGTCACCAGCGGCACCTTCCCGGCGATCACCAACACCTCCATCGGCCTTGCGAACGACGCCACGGCGGTGGGTGCAGGTGCTGGCAGCCTCGACCTGACCAAGGGTTGGAGCTTCACCGGCGGCTACGAGCATCACTGGAATCAGCAGTGGAAGACCTCGCTGTACGGCGCGTACGGCAAGCTCGAATACACCGATGCCGCCAGTGCGGTGCTCGGTGCCGCTGGTTCGGCCAACTGGGACCTGTGGCAGGTCGGCTCGCGTACCGTGTGGACGCCGGTCACCAACCTCGATCTCAGCGTGGACGTCATGTACAACCGCATGGACACCAGCTTCGAGGCTCTCGGCTACACCGACCGCGACTGGGTCTCGGGCATGTTCCGCGTCCAGCGCAACTTCTATCCCTGATCTGATTTGATCGGAGATGAGACCCCCGGCGGGAAACCGCCGGGGGTTTTCCCGTAAGAGGTGTCTGTCAGTTCCGAGTTTTGAAATGCGTGTCGAAGCCGACGTCCCGCATCACCTTGGTGAACTCCTCCGGCTCGAGCGGCTGGCCTTCGCGGCCAAGCTGCGCATGTCGCGCGCCGTACTCGGCTGGAGCCAGAGCGAGTTCGGTTTCCGCGTCGGCCTGAGCCAGCGCGCCGTCCACAAGATCGAGCAGGGCGATACCGAGCCGCGCCGCATCACCTTGCGCGCGATCGAAGAACTGTGGCGCGACGAGGGGATCGAGTTCGAGGATCTCGACGATGGCGGGTTCCGCGTGGCCGTTCGCGCCCCGGTCTTGGGTCGCCCCGCGACGCCAAAGGAGCGGCGCCAGCGCCGCACGCGCCGCGAGCTCGGAATCACCGCGGGCCGCGCCTGACCGGATCGCCGGTCGGCGATTGCCAGCGCGCTGCCTTTTTTCTATACGACTCGCGCGTTTCCGACACACGGCGAGCCATCCCATGACCGCGCGCATCTACAAACCGGCCAAGACCGCCATGCAGTCCGGCCAGGCCAACACCAAGGACTGGGTCGTCGACTTCGAGCCGGAGGTGCCGCGCCAGGTCGAGCCGCTGATGGGCTGGACCTCGTCCTTCGACACGCGCGCTCAGGTCAAGCTCCGCTTCGATACCAAGGACGAGGCGATCGCCTATTGCGAGCGCAACGGCATCGGTTATCAGGTCAGCGAGGAGAAGCCGGCGGCGCGCCGCGGCGTCTCGTATTCCGACAACTTCGCCTTCCGCCGCCGCGACGCCTGGACGCACTGAGGGCGTCCGCGCCGGCAAGGAAGAGTGGCGACCCCGGCTGGATTCGAACCAGCGACCCTCAGCTTAGAAGGCTGATGCTCTATCCGGCTGAGCTACGGGGTCGTCGCGTTCAGGTTTACCTGCGCCGCGGGGCGATGGAAAGCACCGCCATGGCCCGGCTGTCCTTTGCGGATTGAGCCGAAATTATAAGCTTTGTCAGTGGCTTGCCTCTGCCTGAGGCAGATCAAGGCGCATTGCCCGCCAGCCCCCGACATTTTCCGGACCATCGTTGGCCGGTGAACCTGAGGGGCGTTGCCGGCGACCAACACGGCGCCATGCGCTCGACACCATCGGCGCCTGTCATGATGATTGCGAATCTGCCGCCATCCGGGGGTCTCGTCCGATGCTGACGTTCATTCGTGCCGGTCTTGCCGCCGCGCTCTTCGCTCTCGCCGTCGTGCCGGCCGCGGCCCAGACCGCGAAACAGGACCCGCAGGCGAAGGCCTTCCAGCTCGGGCGGCTCGACGAAGCCGCGGTCAAGCTCGAGGCGCAGATCAAGACCGATGCCGGCAAGGTGACGAAGCCGGCCGCGCAATTGCGCAAGGATGCCGACGCCGCGTTCCAGAAGAACGACTACCGCGCCGGCATGGTGGTGCTCGGCCAGCTCGTGACCGTCGCGGGCGATGACGGCGCCAATTGGCTCCGCCTTGCGCGCACCATCCGTCAGATCAAGCCGCGCGACGACAAGGAGAAGGCGTTCCTCACCGACCGCGCCGCGACCTCGTCCTATATCGCGTATCTTCGCGCAAAGGATCGCGCGACCCAGAGCGACAGCCTCACCGTGCTCGGCGAGGCGCTCGCCGACCAGCGCCAGTGGCGGCCGGCGCTCGACGCGATGCGGATTGCGCTCGAGGCGCGCGAGAGCGCCGATCTGCGCGGCCGCTATGAGAGGCTCCGCCTCGAGCACGGCTTCCGCATGCTCGACTATTCCGTCGATTCCGACGCCGCGTCGCCGCGCGCCTGCTTCCAGTTTTCGGAAGATCTGCCGGGGAAGGGCACCGACTTCTCGCCCTTTGTCGCCGTGCTCGGCCAGGACCGGCCGGCGCTGTCGGCGAACGAGAAGCAACTCTGCGTCGAAGGCTTGAAGCACGGCGAGCGCTACCAGATCACGCTGCGCGCGGGGCTGCCGTCCACCGTGCACGAGACGCTGCCGAAGTCGGCCGAGTTCACGATCTTCGTGCGCGACCGCAAGCCCTTCGTGCGCTTCTCGGGAAAGGCTTACGTTCTGCCGCGCACCGGCCAGCGCGGCATTCCGGTGCTCAGCGTCAATACCTCGGCCGTGACGGTCGCGGTCTATCGCATCGGCGACCGCAATCTCATCGACACCGTGCTCGGCTACGACTTCCAGCGCAATCTGTCGCGCTATCAGGCGGAGACCATCGCAACGGAGCGCGGCGCCAAGGTCTGGAGCGGTCAGCTCGCGGTCGAACCCAAGCTCAACACCGAAGTGACGACCGCATTCCCGGTCGACCAGGCGCTCAAGGACATCGGCCCCGGCGTCTACGCCATGATCGCCGCGCCGAAGGATGCGCTCACCGACAACGATTACGATACGCAGGCGACGCAGTGGTTCATCGTCTCCGATCTCGGCCTCTCTGCCTATAGCGCGCATGACGGCGTCGACGTGTTCGTGCACTCGCTCGCTTCGGCCGAGCCGAAAGACAAGACCGAGGTCCGGCTCATCGCGCGCAACAACGAGGTGCTGGCCACGCGCCAGACCGACCAGTTCGGGCATGCACATTTCGAGGCCGGGCTGACGCGCGGCGAGGGCGGGCAGGCGCCGGCCGCCGTGGTCGCGAGCGACAAGGCCGATTACGCCTTCCTGAGTCTCAAGACGCCGGCCTTCGACCTGTCCGATCGCGGCGTTGCGGGGCGTCCAGTGCCGGCCGGACTCGATGCCTTCGTCTATACGGAGCGCGGCGTCTATCGCACCGGCGAAACAGTCAACATCACCACTTTGTTGCGCGACGCGCGCGGCGTGGCGGCGCTCAACGTGCCCCTGACGCTCGTCGTCGAGCGCCCCGACGGCGTCGATTACCGCCGCGCTGTCGTGTCGGATCAGGGGCTTGGCGGGCGCGCACTGGCCGTGCCGCTGGTTGCTTCCGCCGCCACGGGCACATGGCGTGTGCGCGCCTATACCGACCCCAAGCGACCGGCGATCGGCGAGACGACCTTCATGGTCGAAGATTACGTGCCCGACCGCATCGAGTTCGATCTGAC
>DASTGR010000239.1:0-22468 GCA_035718885.1 Pseudolabrys sp.
GCGTAGATTGAAAGCGATGCGCACCGCCTCCTGCACGGCGAGATCGCCGGCCGGAAAGGCGTCGGCATGTCCGAGGCAGAACAGCAGATAGATGTCCGCGGTCCAAGGCCCGATGCCGTGCAATTGGACAAGCGCGGCGTGCGCGGCGTCCGCGTCCATATTGCCGACGGCGACGAGGTCGATCGCGCCCTCCGACACTGCCGTGGCGATGGCGCGGATCGACTTGATCTTCGGCATGGACAGGCCGACGCGCCTGAGCTTGTCGAGGCGCGCCTTGCGCACCGATTCATGACCGAAGGGCACGAATGCGGCGAACAGGCGGTCGCGGATCGCCGCCGCGCTCGCGGTCGAAACCTGCTGGCCGCAGACGATGGCGCAGATGCCGGCGAAGCCCGGCTCGCGGCGGCGCAGCGCGAAGGTGCCCGCCTTCTCTGCGATCGGCACCAGCCGCGCGTCCTGCCCGATCAGCTTGAGGAGCCCGGCGCGAAGGTCGTATTCGGTGTGGAGGAAGTGGGTCATGCGCGGCCTTTGATAGTATGCCGTTCGTCCCCGCGAAAGCGGGGACCCGGCGCTGGATTCCCGCAGTAAGTCGGCTATAGCCGAGACCATGCCATACGTTTTCCGCTTCGCCCCGTCGCCGAACGGCTACCTCCATCTCGGCCACGCGCTGTCGGCGCTGCTCAACGCCGACGTAGCCCGCGCTGCGGGCGGCCGATTGTTGCTGCGCATCGAGGACATCGACGAGACGCGGTGCCGGCCGGAATACGAGGCGGCGGTTTACGAGGACCTGCGCTGGCTCGGTCTCGCTTGGGAGGAGCCGGTGCGGCGACAGTTCGGGCACTTCGCCGATTACCGGCACGCGCTGGGGCAGCTCGAGGCCATGGGCCTCGTCTATCCGGCCTTCGAGAGCCGTGCCGAGATCGCGGCGCTTTCTGCCGGTCGAGACCCGGACGGGGCGCCGCTCTATCCCGGCACGGCGAAGACGATAACCGCCGCCGAACGCAACGACCGGATCGCCTCGGGCGAGCCCTATGCGCTGCGGCTCGACATGGCGGCTGCACTCGCCCGCGTGCCTCGCCTCGCCTGGGAGGAAACTGGCGCGGGTCCTTCCGGCGAAACCGGCACGGTCGTCGCCGACCCCGCCGCCTGGGGCGACGTGATCCTCGCGCGCAAGGACACACCGACCAGCTATCATCTCGCCGTCGTGGTCGACGACGCCGCGCAGGGCGTGACCGACGTGGTGCGCGGCCGCGACCTGTTTCACGCCACGAGCGTGCATCGGCTGTTGCACGCGCTGCTCGGCCTGCCGGCGCCGCGCTATCACCATCATCGCCTCCTGCTCGACGCCGACGGCCGCAAGCTGTCGAAATCGACGCAGGCGACGGGCTTGCGCGAGCTGCGCGCGCAGGGGTTAACCCCGACGCATATCCGCGGGCTGGTCGGGCTCGATTGAGCGGGCGCGCCGTGCCAGATTGCCCCCGGGCGGGGGATTGATGGCCAAACGCAGGCGCAAAACAAAGACCGTGACGCGGCGGCGTCCGCGTGCGGCGTCGCCGCGCGCGATCGAGACCGCGCTTGCCGGCGTAGCGCACGACATCCGCACGCCGCTGACCGGCATCCTCGCGCTTGCCGAATTGCTGGCCGCCTCCGATCTCGGCCCGCGCGAGCGGCAATGGGCGCAGGCCGTGAAGAGCGGCGCCGAACATCTCGCCGCCCTGTCGACGCTGATCGTCGACGCCGCACGCGCCGATGCCGCGGGCCTCGTGCTGCGCCACGAACCGTTCTCGCCGCGCGCGCTTGCCGAAGCCGTCGCAGAAGGCATTTCGGCGCGCGCCGCCAATAAGGGCATCGCGGTGACGGCCGCGATCTCTGCCGATCTTCCGGCGCAGGTCGCGGGTGACGCGATGCGCCTGCGCGCCGCGCTGGAGAATCTCGCCGACAACGCGGTGAAGTTCACCGGGCGCGGTAGCGTGCGTTTCTCCGCGAGCGCCGAACCGGCGCGTGGGAAGAATGTGCGACTGGTGTTCGAACTCGCCGACAGCGGCATCGGCATGAGTGCGGCCGAAGTAAAAATGCTGTTCCGGCCGTTCGCGCAGGCGAGTGCGGAGGTGGCGCGGCGCTATGGTGGTGCCGGCCTCGGCCTTACCTTCGTCAAGCGCATCGCAAAAGCCCTAGGCGGCGATCTCACGGTCAAAAGCGCCAAGGGCAAGGGCTCGACGTTCCGCCTGACGACACTGGTCGAGCGTGTCGAGCGCAAGCCGGACCCGAAGGCTCGGGGCCGCGCAACCGGCCGTGCGCTCACACTGCTCTGCGCCGAGGACAATCCCTACGGCCGCGTCATCATGAACACGATTCTTGGTGAACTCGGCCATCGCGCCGATTTCGTCTCAAGCGGCGAGGCGGCGGTCGAGGGCGTGTCGCGCGGCGCTTACGACGCCGTACTGATGGACGTGACCTTGTCGGGCATTGACGGTCTGGAGGCGACGCGCCGCATCCGCGCTCTTCCGGGCGCGGCGGGCCGCGTGCCGGTGATCGGCATTTCCGGCCGCGCCCGCAGCGACGACGAGCAGGCCGCGCGTGACGCGGGGATGAATGCGTATCTGGTGAAACCGGTCAGCCCGGGGAAATTGGCGGAGGTCCTATCAACTCTGTCATCACCGGGCTTGTCCCGGTGATCCCGATCGGGATGGCAATGTGCCTCCCTGATCGGGATGGCCGGGACAAGCCCGGCCATGACCAGGAAAGGAGCGCGACAGGTGACGCTCACACCTCGCTCGGCTCGCTCTTCTTCTCCACGATCCGCACCAGATCTTCCATGATGCGGTTCAGTTCGAAATCCTTGGGCGTGTAGACGGCGGCGACGCCGGCCTTCTCCAGTTCGGCGGCGTCTTCGGGCGGGATGATGCCGCCGGCGACCACGGGCACGTCGAGGCCGGCTTTTTTGATGCGGCCGACCACGTCCTTCACCAGCGGCATGTGACTGCCCGAGAGGATCGACAGGCCGATGACGTGCGCCTTTTCCTTCTTCGCCGCGTCGACGATCTCTTCCGGCGTCAGGCGGATTCCTTCGTAGACGACCTGCATGCCGGCGTCGCGGGCGCGCACGGCGATCTGCTCGGCGCCGTTGGAATGTCCGTCGAGGCCGGGTTTGCCGACAAGGAACGTCATGCGGCGGCCGAGCTTCTTCGACACGCGGTCGACGTCGGCACGGATGTCGTCGAGGCCTGAGACGTCATTGCGCATGGCGCGGCCGACGCCGGTCGGCGCGCGGTATTCGCCGAACGCCTGGCGCAGCGTCCAGCCCCATTCGCCGGTGGTGACGCCGGCCTTCGCGCACTCGATCGAGGCCGGCATGACGTTGCCGCCGCCCTGCGCCGCACGCTTGAGCGCCGTGAGCGCGCCGTCGACCGCACGCTGGTCCCGTTGCGCGCGCCACGTCTTCAGCCATTCGATCTGGTCGCGCTCGGCGTCCTCCGACACGGTGAGGATCGCCTCGACACCGCCGGTCAGCGGCGATTCTTCGGTCTCGGTGTATTTGTTGACGCCGACGACGGTCTGCTCGCCGCGCTCGATCGCTTCCAGGCGCGCGGTGTTGGATTCGACGAGCTGCTGCTTCATGTAGCCCGACTCGACCGCGGCGACGGCGCCGCCCATCTCCTCGATGCGGCGCAATTCTTCCTTTGCCTCGGCTTTGAGCGCATCGACCTTGCGGGCGATCTCGGCGGAGCCGTCGAAGATGTCACCGTATTCCAGGAGGTCGGTCTCGTAGGCAAGAATCTGCTGCATGCGCAGCGACCATTGCTGATCCCACGGCCGCGGCAGGCCGAGCGCCTCGTTCCAGGCCGGCAACTGCACGGCGCGGGCGCGCGCCTTCTTCGACAACGTCACCGCCAGCATCTCGATCAGGATGCGCGTGACGTTGTTCTCAGGCTGAGGCTCTGTCAGGCCGAGCGAATTGACCTGCACGCCGTAGCGGAACAGGCGCTGCTTGGCATCGGTGACGCCGTAGCGATCGCGCGTGATCTCGTCCCACAATTCGGTGAAGGCGCGCATCTTGCAGACTTCGGTGATGAAGCGAAGGCCGGCATTGACGAAGAACGAGATGCGCCCGACCACCTCGCAGAACTTGTCGTGATCGACCTCGCCCGACGCCTTCACCGTGTCGAGTACGGCGATGGCGGTGGCGAGCGCGTAGGCCAGTTCCTGCACCGGCGTCGCGCCGGCTTCCTGCAAGTGATAGCTGCACACGTTCATCGGATTCCACTTCGGCAATTCCGAGGTGGTGAAGATCGCGATGTCCTTGATCAGCCGCAGCGATGGCTTCGGCGGGAACACGTACGTGCCGCGCGAGAGATATTCCTTGATGATGTCGTTCTGGATCGTGCCGGTGAGCGACGCGCGCGGCGCGCCCTGCTCGTCGGCCACCGCGATGTAGAGCGCCATCAGCCACGCCGCCGTGGCGTTGATGGTCATCGACGTGTTCATGGTCCCGAGCGGGATGCCGGTAAACAGCGCGCGCATGTCGCCGACATGGCTGATCGGCACGCCGACCTTGCCGACTTCGCCTTTGGCCAGAACGTGGTCGGAATCGTAGCCGGTCTGGGTCGGCAGATCGAAAGCGACCGACAGGCCGGTCTGCCCCTTGGACAGGTTCTTGCGATAGAGCTCGTTCGACGCTTCCGCCGTCGAATGACCGGCGTAGGTGCGGAAAATCCAGGGTTTATCGCGTTTCGGCGTCTCGGCCGTCATGTCGCCATCCCGTGCTCAGGGCAAAGTGGCGACTTTCTTGTTGCGTTGCAACATCAAAGTATCGGCGCACTCGCAGCAGACGCGGTTGCGTGCAGCGCGCGGCGGGCCACAAGCCAAGCCACGACCAGCACTGCGAAGAAGCCGACCGGCGCGGTCACGAATGGAAACATCACGATCAGCGCGCAGGCGACGCCGGACATGGTCAACTCGTGCGCCTCGAAGCCGCTCTCGCGTGCGACGCGCAGCAGAAATGCGAGCGGAACTGCGAGAACCACCAGGTCATACGTGTAGAGATAGGGGGTCGCCAGCATCGATGCAGCGGCGAGCCCGGCTGCCTTGATCTCGTAGCGTGCACGGCTGCGCCACAACGCCGCGACCAGGACGGCTGCGGCCGCGATGACGAGCGACTGAACGATCCAGGCCAGCGGCTCGCTGCCACCAAGCGTACGCACGAGGCCGAATGCCGTTTGCAATTTGCCGAAGTCGGCGAAGCCGTTCGACAGGAACGCCGTCGAGGTGTGGCCGATATTGCCGATAAAGCCTCGCCAGGTCTCCGTGCCGAAGGCCAACCACGAGATTGTCGACATGACGGCGGTCGTCACTCCGGCGGCGGCGATCGTGCGCCATTGGCCGGCGGCGATGAGCGCGACGGGAATGAGAATGCCAAGATGCGGCTTGTAGGTGAGGGCGCCGAAAGCGATGCCGGCCAGCACCGGCCGTTTCGTCAGCATCAGCAAAGCGCCGCCCATCAGACCGGCGCTGAGAAAGCCGTTCTGGCCGACGAGCGAATTGCACAGGACGGCGGGGAAAGCCGCCGCAAACAAATAGCCGATGCGGCTGCCGACGATCGCGCGGATCGCCACGACATAGACCGGGAAGGTCATAGCGAGCCAAAGTCCGAACGCGGCGCCGTAGGGCACGAGCGCCAGCGCAGCCGCGGCGAACAGAAAAACCGGGGGGTAGTGCCAGCCGAAATAGCCGGCGAATGGCCCGCCCAGGGCCATCTCCTCGGCCGCCTTATGGGTCGGCCAGTCGTAGACCGCCGCGGGATGGCCCTCGAGCACCAGCCGCCCGGCCGCCCAAACGTTCACGAAGTCGGTCGGGATGCCGCCGCCATGCGAGGTCAGGATCCACAGCCCGTCGAAATAGCTGGCGCAAAGATAGGCGAGGTTGCTGACCAGAAGGCCAAAGCACACGAGTTCGACCGGGCGCGGCACACCCATGCCGGCCGACCGCGGCGCAGCGGTGATCTCTGGAAAGGCCATGGAACCTGCGCAAGAACCGGAAATTGCAAGCTAATCGGTCGGGCTTGCCGAACCCTTAAGCCGGACCGGAAAATGTTGCGTCGCAACATGAGTTGCGCCACACTTGCTGTGAGAACAAGCACGCTCTGCTTGCCAGGGAGGATGCCGATGCCGGCGGTCGCGAAGGCCAAATCGATAGCGGCGTTGAAGGACCTTTATGGCGTCGGCGAAATCCCGCCCCTCGGTCATGTCCCCGAGAAGATGCACGCCTGGGTGATCCGCCAGGACCGGCATGGGCCGCCCGAGACGTCCTTCCGGCTTGAAGTCGTGCCCACCTGGGAGATCGGCGAAGACGAGGTGCTCATCCTCGTGATGGCCGGCGGCGTCAATTACAACGGCATCTGGGCCGGCCTCGGCCAACCCATCACGCCGTTCAACGTGCACAAGCAGCCCTTCCACATCGCCGGCTCCGACGCGTCCGGCATCGTCTGGGCGGTCGGCTCCAAGGTGCATCGCTGGAAGGTCGGCGACGAGGTCATCGTCCACTGCAATCAGGACGACGGCGACGACGAGGAGTGCAATGGCGGCGATCCGCTCTTGTCGCCCTCGCAGCGCATCTGGGGTTACGAGACGCCGGACGGCTCGTTCGCGCAGTTCTGCCGCGTGCAGTCGCGGCAATTGATGGAGAAGCCGAAACACCTGACCTGGGAAGAGGCGGCCTGCTACACGCTGACGCTCGCCACCGCCTATCGCATGCTGTTCGGACATTCGCCGCACACGCTCAAGCCCGGCGACAACGTTCTCGTGTGGGGCGCCTCGGGCGGCCTCGGCGTGTTCGGCGTCCAGCTCGTTGCGGCCTCGGGGGCCAACGCCATCGGCGTCATTTCGGACGAGTCGAAGGTCGACTACGTCATGAATCTCGGCGCAAAAGGCGTCATCAACCGCAAGGACTTCAAGTGCTGGGGCCAGCTGCCGCAGGTCAATTCGGCCGAGTTCAACGACTGGGCCAAGGAGGCGCGGCGCTTCGGCAAGGCGATCTGGGACATCACCGGGAAACGTGACGTCGACATCGTCTTCGAGCATCCGGGCGAGGCGACCTTCCCGGTCTCCTGCATGGTGGTGAAGCGCGGCGGCATGGTCGTTTTCTGCGCCGGCACGACGGGCTTCAACATCACCTTCGACGCGCGCTACGTCTGGATGCGGCAGAAGCGCATCCAGGGCTCGCACTTCGCGCATCTGAAGCAGGCGTCGCTCGCCAACCGCTTCGTGCTCGAGCGCCGCATCGATCCGTGCCTGTCGAAGACCTTCCCTTGGGAGGACATCCCGAAGGCGCACACGATGATGTGGAAGAACCAGCACTCGCCCGGCAACATGGGCGTGCTCGTCAACGCGCCGGCGCCCGGCCTGAGGAGCTTCGAGGACGTGATCGAGGCGTCGGGCGGCGCCGTCTAGACGGCGACCACGCCGACGTCGCTCTCGGACGAGAGGGGCTCGCTCTCGACGTTGATCCGGTGACCGAGGAATTGCTCAGCCGCGTCGAACGTGTCGTTGATGACGCGGAAGGACGCGACCTTGCCGTTGCGGTAGCGCACGATATGCGAGACGCGGTGCGAGATCGTGCGGCCGCTGTCGCGATGGCGCGACGTGATGCGGCCGAACATTGCGCTCTGGTCTCCGTCGACCAGCAGATGCTCGATCTCGAGCTTCTTGAAGGCGATCACCTGCGGCACCAGCCGCGTGAAGCGGTCGATCACCGCCGCCTTGCCGCGCCAATAGCCGCAAATCTTGATGACCTCGGTCGGTCCGTTGACGTGCCATTCGACGTCGTCGTCGAGCACCGCGCCGATCCGCTGCGGATCGCGCGAAGCATAGGCCTCGTAGAAGGCATCGACGGCGGCGCGCGAAACGGAATCGGTCATCCCAAGGTCTCCCCGCTGACATTCAAGGGCTTTGACGTTGAGATTTCCTTACCGGCCCGCATTGCGGGCCGCGGGTTGTAACGGCGCCAGCGCAACCTGAAGGTCTTTCACTGCTTGCGAAAATCGCGGGCCTTCGCGTCTTCTTCGAGGCCAGTGCGCACCTTCACGATCGTCGAATTCAATTCCGCGCCGTAAACGAAGATCGACGCGCAGACGTAAAGAAAGATCAGCGCGACCATCGCCGAGGCCAGTCCCGCATACATCGACACATAGGCGAAGGCGTATTCGGCGAGATAGCGGCCGAATACGGCGCCGGCGATGAGCCACAAGGCCAGGGTCGCGCCGATGCCGGGCGCGATCTCGCCAAGGCTGCGCCGGCCGGAAGGCAGCCAGCTGTGGATGACGGTCAGCGCAATGACCAGCACCATCGCCGCCACCACGTAGCGGGCGAAGGTGACGACCACGCTGAACGGGCCGAACTGCGGCGCCAGCAGCACCAGACGGTCCCACAGGAACGGCGCCAGGACGACGAGCAGCGAGAAGGCGAGGATGGCGATCGCCGCGATCAGCACGTACAGGATCGATTCCAGACGCAGCAGCCACCACGGCCGCCGTTCGGCCATGTCGTAGGCGCGGTTGAGACCGATGCGCAGGCTTTCGACGCCGCTGGAGGCGAAATAGATCGCGAACAGGACGCCGAACGTCAGCACGTCGCCGCGGGCATTGGTCAGCACGCCCGTGATGTCGGCCGAAATCGGCCCGGCCACCTGCGGCGGCCAGGCCTCGAGCAGGATGCGCGCGGCCTCGTCGGCGAGGTCCTTCGAGCCGAAGAAGAAGGCGGCGAGAGCGGTCACCACGATCATGAAGGGGAACAGCGCCATCAGCGTCGACAGGGCAATGTGGCTGGCGATCGCCCAGCCATCATCGGCGAGGAAATGTAGAAAGGCGCCGTAGATTACGCGCCAGGAAAGCTTCAGGTGCTTCAAAAACGGGCTCCGCGGCCAGCCTGACCTCAGATCGGCGATTGCGAGGCCGATTACAAGGGCGGCGTCTCAGGCCGCCTGCACGTCGTCGAGGAAGCGTCGGACTTCCGCCTCGAGGCTTTCGGCCTCGATCGCCACCGAGTCGGCAAGGGAGCGAACGCCGGCCGCGGTCGTGCGCGCATCGGTCGAGACGCCGGCAACGCGCGCCATCGCCTCGGCGCCGTTGCGCGCCTCGCCGGACGCGCGGTGCACGCCCTCGGCGATGATGGCCACCGCCTGGTTCTGCTGATCGACCGTGGCTGCGACGGAGGTCGCCAGGTTCGCCATCTCGTTGATGATGGCATTGACCTGCTCAATTGCCTGCGCGGAATCGGCGGCGGCGGACTGGATGGAGCCGATCTGTTCCGCAATGTCTTCGGTCGCCCGCGCGGTCTGGTTGGCGAGCGACTTGACCTCGGCGGCCACGACGGCGAAGCCCTTGCCCGCCTCGCCGGCGCGCGCGGCCTCGATGGTGGCGTTGAGCGCCAGCAGGTTGGTTTGACCGGCGATAGCCTGGATGAGCCCGACGACTTCGCCGATGCGGGTCGCCGCGGTGCCGAGTTCCGCCATGGTCGCGACGGTGCGCTGGGCTTCCGAGACGGCGCGGCGGGCGACTTCGGTCGATTTCGTCGACTGGTTCGCGATCTCGCCGATCGAGGCGGCCAGCTCCTCGACCGAGCCGGCGGCGGCGCTGACGTTTTCCGAAGCGGCGGTGACGCGCGCAGTCGCGGTCTCTGCTTCCGACGACACGGTGTCGGCCGACTTGTTGAGATCGCTCGAACTCATTTCCAGCTTCATCGATGCCGAGCGCAATTTGCCCAGCGCGCTTTCCACGGTGTGCTTGAACTGGCCGATCGTGTCGGCAATGGTGACGCTGCGCCGCTCGCGTTGCTCGCCGGTCTCGGCTTGCTGTCGCGCCAGCGCTTCGCGCTCGATCATGGTATCGCGGAAGACAATGACGCTGCGCGCCATTTCTCCGATCTCGTCGTGCGCATGCGTCGCCGGAATGCGCGCTGACGTGTCGCCGGCGGCGAGACGCTGCATCACGGCGGCAAGACCGTGCAGCGGGCGGGTGATGCTCCGCCCGATCAGCCACGAGAAGCCGAGGCCGAAAAGCACCATCGCGACGCCGACGGCGATGATGCCGATCCGGGTGTGGCGCTGCGATGCCGCCAATGCCGTCGCCGCCTGCGAGCCGGTCGCCCGCGCCCGTTCGATGATTTCATCGGCGCGCGGCAGCAGGCGCTGACTGTCAGAATCGATCATCGCGCGCAGCGGCTGCGCGGCGTCGTAGGCGTCGACCCATTCCCTGAAGGTCAAGGCGTAGGTCTTCACCTGCTGTTCGAGGGAGCCCTTCATTTCCGGCGTGCCGTCGACATTGTCGAAGGTGTCGGTGAATTCCTTGTAGCCTTTCGCGAAGAACTGGCGATTGAGGTCGAATTGATTGAGCCGGTATTCGACCTCGTAATAGCGCATTGACATCAGCGCGATCTTGAGCTTGCGAGAATCGCCGTCGGCGAGCCAGGTCGTGTTCTGATTGATGATGCGCTCGACCGCATTGCCGGCGGTGCTCAGCTTGCCACGCAGGCCCGACGTATCGTCGTAGCCGAGCTCGCGTTGTTGCCGCACAAGCTTTTCGAAATTGTCTTGCAGCCCCGCGAGGTCGGAGCGCAATCCCTGGATGTCGGCATGGACATGCGCGTCGAGGGCGTCGATCACCTCGAGGCTGTACATTGCAAGCCCGGAGGCACCCTCGAAGTCGACGATCAGCGCGTCGCTCGGCTTGGCGCTGAAATCCTTGACCACGATCCGCATCGTGTTGACCGCGCTCTTGAAGTCGCGGCTGGCGTCGGCCAGCGCCTCCGACCGCTGCACGGTCCTGAAGGTGCTGCCGACGGCGTCTTCGCCCGACAGGTAGGTGATGCCGTTCGCGGCAAAGCCGGCGACCGGGATCAGGGCGAGGACGACGATGCGGCTGCGCACCGAGAGGGAAGCGAGTAGCCTCGGCAGGCGGCTCAGGAGGGCGAGGCGTTTCAACGGCATGGGATCAGTCCCGCCAGCGGCGTCGGCACGGCGCGAAATACGGATCGAGAAAGCCCGAAAATGGTTAATATTCCAGCAATTTGCGGGGCATCCCGGTAAGTTGGGGCCGGCCGCGGCCCGGGCCGGGCCGGCCATTGCGTTTGTGCACTGCACGCGTAGTGTCGGTTACCCAATCCGGACGCCCGTCCGAAGCGCTTGCCGAGGTTTCCATGCCCATTGCTGCCCCCCGCACCTCTCACGGAAGCGACCTTGTCGGGCTCGCCCGCGACGCCGCGGCCGCCCTCGAGGCGCTGCTCGGGGATGCCACCGCCCGTGTGCGCGAACGTGTGGCGGTCGAGGGACACGTCGTCAGCCGCCTGCTCGACCGCGAGCAGCGCGCCGCGCACGGCCTCGCCTGGCTCGCCACCTACGTCGAGGCGGTGCGACAGATGGCGGCTTATGCGGGACGCATGGCGGCGGACGGCAATCTCGGCGAGGTCGAGGAGCATCTCGTCCGCATCGGCATCGGCGAATACGTCGCGCAGGTGCTCGGCGGGATCCCGATGAGCCAGAACGAGGTCGTGCGCCCGGCAGACATGGGCCTGACGATGGCGCAGGTCGCCGGGCGCATGACGCCGGCGGTCGAGCAACTGGTCGCCACCGGCAACACCGCGGAGCGCCGCGCGCGCCTCGTCGCGCTGATGCGCGAAGGCCATGGCGCAACCGTCGGCGCCTGCGGCCTCGACGACACGCTCGAATCGATCCGCGAGGAGATGCGCAAGTTCGCCGACACGGAGGTGATCGGCCATGCGCAAGGATGGCATCGCACCAACAGCTATATCCCGCTCGAGATCATCTCGCAGATGTCCGAGCTCGGCGTGTTCGGCCTGACCATTCCCGAAGAGTTCACAGGCATGGGGCTGGGCAAGGAGTCGATGTGCGTCGTCTCGGAGGAATTGTCGCGCGGCTATATCGGCGTCGGCTCGCTCGGCACGCGCTCGGAGATCGCGGCGGAGCTGATCCTCGGCGGCGGCACCGAACAGCAGAGGCGCAAGTGGCTGCCGGGCATTGCTTCCGGCCGCATTCTGCCGACGGCGGTGTTCACCGAGCCGAACACCGGCTCCGATCTTGCCTCGCTCAAGACGCGCGCCGTGCGCGAAGGCAATGTCTACAAGGTCTACGGCAACAAGACCTGGATCACGCATCCGGTGCGCGCCGACCTGATGACGCTGCTGGTTCGCACCAATCCGAAGGAGGCGGGCCATCGCGGCCTGTCGATGCTGCTGGCGGAAAAGCCGCGCGGCACCGATGCCGATCCGTTCCCCGCCAAGGGCATGACCGGCACCGAGATCGAGGTGCTCGGCTATCGCGGCATGAAGGAATATGAGATCGCGTTCGACGGCTTCGAGGTAAAGGCGGAGAACCTGCTCGGCGGCGTCGAGGGCATGGGCTTCAAGCAGCTCATGCAGACCTTCGAGTCCGCGCGCATCCAGACGGCGGCGCGCGCGATCGGCGTGGCGCAGGCGGCCATGGAGCAGTCGCTCGATTACGCCACGAACCGCGTTCAGTTCGCGCGGCCGATCGTCGATTTCCCGCGCGTTGCCGACAAGATCGCGATGATGGCGGCGGAGATCATGATCGCGCGTCAGCTCACCTACCACGCAGCGCGCGAGAAGGATTCCGGCCGCCGTTGCGATCTGGAGGCCGGAATGGCGAAGCTCTTGGCCGCGCGCGTCGCCTGGGCGAACGCCGACAACGCGGTGCAGATCCACGGGGGCAACGGCTTCGCTCTGGAATTCCCGGCTTCGCGCATCCTGTGCGACGCGCGCATCCTCAACATCTTCGAGGGCGCAGCCGAAATCCAGGCGCAGGTCATCGCGCGGCGTCTTCTCGACGGCACCAACTGAGCGGCAGCGAACCTAAAGCGTCCTCCAGGCGTTTGATCCAGAGCAAACGTCAAGGTTCCCGGCTGCTCTAGGGTCGTGTGCACGTTGAGGAGGAATGCATGTCCGGTCTGTCGATCCGCGAAGGCGAGTGGGTGGTGGTGTGCGACGGCGCCAAGGCGCTGGTCTTGCAGAACGCCGGCGACGCCAAGTTTCCCAACCTGAAGACGCTCGAAGTGTTCGAGCAGAAGGACCTGGCCACGCGCGAGCAGGGCACCGACAAGCCCGGTCGCGTCAATGCTTCGACCGGAACGATCCGGTCGTCGGTCGGCCAGACCGACTGGCACGATCAGTCCGAGCAGCAATTCCTGGTCAAGCTGGCGCACCACCTCGACGCCGCGATCTCGGCCGGCAAGGCCAAGTCGGTGATCCTCATCGCGCCGCCGCGCGCGCTCGGCATGCTGCGCCCGGCCTATTCGCACGCGCTCAAGGGGGCGTTGCGCGCCGAGCTCGACAAGGACTTCGTCAGGATGCCGGTGCACGAGATCGAGAAGCATCTCGCCGCCGCCTGACCGGCTCCGACCGACTTACCTCTGGTCCGCCGCAATCCGGGTGGTATGTTCGCCCGCGATTTGCGGCGAGGATTCCCGATGCGGAGAGGGCAGGGCGGACGGCTGGGCGGCGCGGTGGCGCTCGCGACCTGCCTGTGGCTGTCGGCCGCCGCCGCGCAGGCGCCGCGCAACGATGCCGCGCCGAAGCCGACCGAGTCGCCGGCGGTGCCGCAGACCCCTTCGGTCAAGGCCGATCCGATGTCGGTTCCGAGTTTCTGGGACCCGCGCCGGAGGCCCGAGCGGCCGGACCTGTCGCGCATCAGCATCATCCGCTTCCTGACCGAAACGGATTATCCGCCGTTCGACTATGCCGGGCCGGACGGCAATCCGGCCGGCTTCAACGTCGATCTCGCGCGCATGATCTGCGAGGAGATCAAGGTCGCCTGTACCGTGCAGATGCGCCGCTTCGACACGCTCGTCGATGCGCTCAACAGGAACGAAGGCGACGCGGTGATCGCCTCGATCTCGCCGAGCGCGGACATGCGGCAGAAAGTCGACTTCTCGGATCCCTATTACCGTGTGCCCGCGCGCTTCGTGTCCCGCAAGGACGTGAAGTTCGAGGAGATCAAGCCGGAGGCGCTCGAGGGCAAGAAGGTCGCCGTCGTCGCCGGCACCGCGCACGAGGCGTATCTCAAGGAGCTGTTCACCGAGGCCGAGCTGCATCCTTATCCGTCGCAGGAAGCGGCGCGCGCCGCGCTGAAGAAGGGCGAGGTCGATCTCCTGTTCGGCGACGGCGTCTCGCTCGCCTTCTGGCTCAACGGCACCGATTCGGCGAATTGCTGCGTCTTCCGCGGCGGTCCTTATACCGAGAGCCGATTTTTCGGCGAGGGTATCGGTATCGCCGTGCGCCGCAACAACGATCTCATGCGCCAGGCCTTCAACTGGGCGCTGTTCCGGCTGTGGGAGAAGGGCCGCTTCACCGATCTGTGGCTGCGCTATTTTCCGATCAGCCCGTTCTGAACGCGCCTCTGGCGCTGCGCTGCCGACCGCTTATGTTAGGCGCATCGTCAACATCAGAAAGGAGGTGATCCAGTGTCTCATTGTCTATCGCCGCAGACCTCGGCAACCGCGACCTGGATTCTCGCCTCGGTGGGAGTCTGCGCGGCCTGATGCCGCGTGATCCGGTCCGACGGGACTGTGGTTCGACAATGGAAGGGCCGTCCGCAGCGGGCGGCCCTTCTTCATTTCGCCGTTGATGTGAGCCAGGCGAGCGCGCCTTCCGCCGCCGCGACGCCGGTGGCGAAGCACGCCTGCAACAGGTAGCCGCCGGTCGGCGCCTCCCAGTCGAGCATCTCGCCGGCGGCGAACACGCCGGGCAGCGCCTTCAGCATGAAATGCGGATCGAGCGCGTCGAAGCGAATGCCGCCCGCGGTCGAGATCGCAGCGGCGATCGGCTGCGCGCCGGTCAGATGCACCGGCACGGCCTTGATCAATGCGGCCAGTTCCTCGGCGGGCAATGACGGCAGCGGCCGCCCGCGCGCGGTGGTCGCCTCGTGCAGCAGCGCGATCGCAGCCGGCGGCAGCTTGAGCGCCTTGCGCAAGCTGTTCGACAGCGACTGCTTCCCGCGCGGCGCCGACAGCTTTGCCGCAAGTGAGGCCTCGTCCATGTCAGGTCGAAGATCGACCGTGAGCGTCGCGCCGCCGTCGCGCGCAATGGCCTCGCGCAGGGGCCTCGACAGCGCATAGACCGCGCCGCCTTCGAGGCCCTCGCGCGTGACCACGGCCTCGCCGCGCACGCGGTGCGCGCCGAAGGCGAGGGCGATGCGCTTCAAGGGTTCGCCTTCGACGCGCCGCATTGCCTCGGACCATGCGACGGAGAAGCCGCAGTTCGACGGCGCGAGCGGCGTGATCGTCACGCCGCGCGCGGCGAGCACGTCGGTCCACGCCGCATCGGAGCCGAGCCGCGGCCAGCTTGCGCCGCCGAGCGCCAGAATGACGATGTCCGCGGCCGCCGTCGTCACCTCGCTGCCATGCGTGAAGCACAGCCGCCCGCTCCCATCCCATCGGAGCCAGCGATGGCGCAGCGCGACGGCGACGCCGAGATCGCCGAGCCGCCGCAGCCAGGCGCGCAGCAGAGGCGAGGCCTTCATCGCCTTCGGAAACACCCGGCCGCTCGAGCCGACGAAGGTCTCCTGCCCGAGCGCTTCCGCCCACGCGCGCAGCGCGTCCGGCGGGAAGCGTTCGATCGCGCTTTTCAACAGCGGGTCGATGGCGCCGTAACGCGTGAGGAAGCGGTCGAGCGGCTCGCTGTGGGTGAGGTTGAGGCCGCCGCGCCCGGCCAGCAGAAACTTTCGTCCGAGCGACGGCATGCCGTCATAGATAGTGACGGCGACCCCAGTGCGCGCCAGCACCTCGGCGGCCATCAGGCCGGCCGGCCCGCCGCCGATGACGGCGGCGGTTTTGTCGACGTGGGCAATTTCGATTGTCACGGCTTCCCAGCCCTTAGCCGGGTTCTCCGTCGGAGGCCACCCTCTCCCGTCATCCTGAGGAGCGAGCGCAGCGAGCCTCGAAGGATCTGTGAGTCAGAGACCCTTCGAGGCTCGGCGCGTTCCGCGCCGAGCACCTCAGGGTGACGGGCGAGGGTGAGCGGAGACTGTGGCTGATTTGACGCCCCGGCGGCCCTTGCCTACATGTGCGCGCCCGGAGGCCCTTAATGTCGATCAATGCCGAAGACCTGCGTTCCGTCGCCGAGAACTCGAACGCGTGGCCGTTCGAGGAGGCGCGCAAGATCGTCGCGCGCCTGAAGAAACGGCCGAAGGACGAGGTCATCTTCGAGACCGGCTACGGACCGTCCGGCCTGCCGCACATCGGTACGTTCGGCGAGGTCGCGCGCACGACGATGGTGCGCCACGCCTTCCGCGTGCTCACCGACGACAAGGTCAAGACGCGGCTGATCGCCTTCTCCGACGACATGGACGGCCTGCGCAAGGTGCCGGACAACGTTCCGAACAAGGAACTGCTCGAGCAGGACCTCGGCAAGCCGCTGACCAAGGTGCGCGATCCGTTCGGCACGCATCCTTCGTTCGGCGAGCACAACAATGCGCGCCTGCGCGCGTTCCTCGATCATTTCGGCTTCGACTACGAGTTCGCCTCGTCGACCGACTATTACAAGTCCGGCCGCTTCGACGGCGCGCTGATGAAGATGCTCGAACACTTCGACAAGGTGATGGCGATCATGCTGCCCAGCTTGCGCGAGGAGCGGGCCGCGACCTATTCGCCGTTCCTGCCGATCGATCCGCGCACCGGCGTCGTCCTCCAGGTTCCGATCGTCGGCCACGACGCCGCGCGGGGCACGATCACCTACGAAGACCCCGAGACGCAGGAGCGCTTCACCGTTCCAGTCACCGGCGGCCGCTGCAAGTTGCAGTGGAAGCCCGATTGGGCAATGCGCTGGGTCGCGCTCGGCATCGACTATGAAATGGCCGGTAAGGACCTGATCGATTCCGTCAAGCTCTCCGGCGAGATCTGCAAGGCTCTCGGTGGCATGCCGCCCGAGGGCTTCAACTACGAGCTCTTCCTCGACGAGAAGGGCCAGAAGATTTCCAAGTCGAAGGGCAATGGGCTCACCATCGACGAGTGGCTGCGCTACGCCTCGCCTGAGAGCCTGTCACTGTTCATGTACCGGGAGCCGAAGGCGGCCAAGCGGCTCTATTTCGACGTCATACCGCGCAACGTCGACGACTATTATCAATTCCTCGACGGTTATCAGCGGCAGGAAGATCCGAAGCAGCGCCTCGGCAATCCGGTCTGGCACATCCATTCGGGTCAGCCGCCGAAGCCGGACATGCCGCTGTCGTTCCAGATGCTGTTGACCCTGGTGTCGTCGTCGAATGCCGAGAACGCGGAGACGCTATGGGGCTTCATCGGCCGCTACCGGCCGGGCGTGACGCCGCAGACGCACCCGAAGCTCAACGATCTCGTCGGCTACGCCATTCACTATTTCCGCGACTTCGTGCTGCCGCACAAGAAATTCCGCGAGCCGGGCGAGGGCGAGCGCGCGGCATTGATCGACCTGCGCGATGCGCTGTCGCAGCTGCCGGCCGACGCCACCGCCGAGGCGATCCAGGATGTGGTCTACGAGATTGGGCGCCGCGAGCCGTTCCTCGACCACAAGAAAAAGGCCAAGGACGGCAAGCCGGGCGTGTCGCTCGACTGGTTCAACATGCTCTACCAGGTGCTGCTCGGCCAGGAGAAAGGCCCGCGCTTCGGCTCGTTCGTCGGCGCGTTTGGCGTGCAGAACACCGTCGACATGATCGACGGCGCGCTGGCAAGGAGTGCTTGACGACACCGTCGCGACGTGGCGCACATCGTTGTGCCCTCTCCCCTTGTGGGAGAGGGCATTGAGATCATCTCAACGAATTCTGATGGGTGAGGGGGCTGTCCCCCTCACCCATTCTTTAATTTTTGAAATGCTCTGGGAGCCCTCTCCCACGAGGGGGAGAGGGCAAAAGCGGCCGCGTGCTCGCCCGCGGGTGCGCCCGCTTAGGAGAACGTATCGACAGTCCCGTCGATCGCCATCAGGTGCAACTCGACCGCAAGCTTCGGCTGCTTCTCGCCAACCTGCTTCTTGAACTCCATGAGCGCGGCCTTGTGCGTCGCCGTCTCGGTCGCCTTGTCCTTCACCGCGTCGGGACCATAGGCAATCTTCGCCGCGCCGCAGTCGCGATGGTTCATCGCGATGACCTTCGGGATGCTGTGCAGCTGGATCGACGCCGCGAGGTTGTCCCAGAACGCCACCGACCACGTCTTGAACGCGGGCGCGACGACGCCGATCGAGGCGCCGGCGAAGGTGAACTGGCTGTATTTGCCGACCATCTGCCGCCCTTCCATGTACTTGATGGTCGGCTCGGGAAAGCGCGGGTCGATGCAGGTGAGCAGCATCGCGTCGTATTTGCCTTCGGCGGCGAAGGCGAGCGGCGAGAATGCCGCCATCAGTCCGGCGCCGGCGGCCACGTGCAGGAAACGCCGACGGTCGAATCGCTTGCTGAGAAGGTCGGCGCAGCAGCTACAGCCCTGCGCGTGCAGAGTCATGTCGGTCATTGTCGCCCCCCGCGACTGGTTGGTGACCGCCGTCCGGCGGACGGCGGGACTCTTCTTATCCCTCCCCGCGTCCGGGGAGGGTGGCGCGCGTCAGCGCGCCGGGTGGGGTGATTTCGAGTCGAGATGTGACCCCACCCCCGGCGCTAGCGCGCCGGACCCTCCCCTTTCAGGGGAGGGATAAGCAAATTCACTGGCTCGCCCACAGGATGCGCGCCATCCAATCGATCTCGTTGATCGGGAAGGTGCGGTCGCGGTGTTCGGCGTTGAGCGATTTGAGCTCGATCGTCTTGGTCGTGCGCTTGCGCAGTTCCTTGACCATGACCTCGCCGTCGCGCGTCCTGACCACGATGCGGTCGCCTTTGCGGATCGGGCTCGACGGCGAGACGATGATGGTGTCGCCGGGCCGATAGGTCGGCTTCATCGATTCGCCCGCGATTTTCAGCGCATAGGCCTGCTCGTCGGTGACGTGGGGGAGTTCGACCTCGTCCCAGCCCTTGCCGACCGGGAAGCCCGAATCGTCGAAATGCCCGCCTTCGCCGGCCTGGGCGAAACCGATCATCGGCACCGTCGAGATCGCCGGCTTCACGCCGTCGGTGATCAGGGTGACGAACGTGTCCACCTTGGTGCTGGTGGCGGCGAGCGCCTTGGCGACCGATTCGGTGGACGGCCAGCGCTGGCGGCCTTCCGGCGTGATGCGCTTGGACTTGTTGAAAGTGGTCGGGTCGAGGCCGGCCTTCTTGGCCAGGCCGGATGCGGTGAGCTTGTTGCGCGCCGCGAGGCGGTCGAGGGCATTCCAGATCTGGGCGTGTGTGAGCATTAATGGGCGCCGCGCGCGAGGGCGCGGTCCTCTCCTTGGCAGGGAATTTCTACGTAGGAAACATAACCTCAGAATCGGGAGATGCAAGCGGATTATGCATCGGCCCGCCTTGAATCGGCCCCGGCGCGCCCATAGGGTCCGGGCCACAATCCTTCCCGGAGCCATTCACACGTGATCGGTCTGATCGACCGCCTGTCCCGGCCGCTGCTGCGCGCGCTCGATCCCGAGGACGCGCATGCACTGACCCTCAAGGCGCTGCGGCTGATGCCGGTGGCGCGGGCGCCTGCCGACCCGCCGGAGATCGGCGTCCGCGCGTTCGGCCTGAGTTTCCCGAATCCGGTCGGGGTGGCGCCCGGCTTCGACAAGAACGCCGCGGCGCCGGACGCGCTCCTGCGCCTCGGCTTCGGCTTCGTCGAGGTCGGTACCGTGACGCCGCGCCCGCAGGCGGGGAATCCGCGGCCGCGGATATTCCGCCTCGAGGCGGACAGGGGCGTGATCAACCGGCTCGGCTTCAACAATGACGGCGCGCCGGCGGTGCAGGCGCGGCTGTCGGCGCGGGCAAGGGCCGGCGGCATCGTCGGCGTCAATATCGGGGCCAACAAGGATTCGGCCGATCGGACCGACGACTATGTGCGCCTGATCGACACGTTCGCCGCGGTGGCAAGTTACTTCACCGTCAACGTCTCGTCGCCGAACACGCCCGGCCTGCGCGACCTCCAGCAGGCGAGCGCGCTCGACGACCTGCTCGGCCGCGTCATCGAGGCGCGCGAAAAGGTGCGCAGCCGCGTCGGCCCGACGCCGGTGCTTCTGAAGATCGCGCCCGACCTGACGTTGGCCGATCTCGACGACGTGGTCGGCGTCGCGCGCAAGAATCGTGTGGACGGCATGATCGTGAGCAACACGACGATCTCGCGGCCGACGTCGCTGCGCGATCGCGCGACGGCGAAGGAGCAGGGCGGCCTCTCGGGCAAGCCGCTGTTCAAGCTGTCGACGCGGATGCTGGCGGAGACCTATGTCCGCGCCGAAGGCGCCTTCCCGCTGATCGGCGTCGGCGGCATCGATTCGGGGCCGGCGGCGATCGCCAAGATGAAGGCCGGCGCGACCCTGGTTCAGGTCTATTCGGGGCTCGTCTATCGCGGCATCGGCCTGCTCGCCGAGATCAAGTCGGACCTCGCCGCCGCGCTCAGGCGCGGCCACCGCAATTCGCTGGCGGAAATGGTCGGCGTCGATGCGGCCGAAATGACGGCGGAGAGCTGGCCGGGTTAGCGCCCGCGCGAGCCGTTGATCAGCCGCATGATCAGCCAGATCGGGATGACGATCACGGCGCCGAGCAGGAAATAGCGCCACAGCCAGCGGAACGCGTCGAAGCCCATATTCCAGAACCAGCGGACGAGGCGCTCGGCGCTGCGGACGATGTCGAACGGGTCGAGCCCGAGCGCGGCGAGGATGACGCCGACCAGGATGGAAGCAAGGATCAGCCGCCCCAGCACCGCCACTGGCGAGCCGCCGAGCCATCGCCCGAACTGATTGTCGGCCATCGGTCTCTCCCTCCGAACGGAGGAGACGTGGCCCGAGTCTGTGTTCCGGTCAAGGCGCATCGGTCCGGCCCTTTTCGATCCGTGAGAGCATGTTCTCCAGCGTCTCCAGCCGGTCGGCTTCGCCCGGCGGCTTGTCCCAGCGCAGCCGGTTGATGCGCGGAAAGCGCATGGCGATGCCGGATTTGTGCCGGGTCGAGCGCTGAAGCCCCTCGAAGGCGACCTCGAGCACGAGCCCTTGCGCCTTCTCGTGCGTCACCTCGCGTACCGGGCCGAAGCGGGCCAGCGTGTTGCGGCGAACGAAGCGGTCGATCTCCTTGAGCTCCTCGTCGGTGAAGCCGAAATAGGCCTTGCCGACCGGCACCAGCTCGTCGCTGCCGTTCCAGACTCCGAACGTATAGTCGGAGTAATAGGACGAGCGCTTGCCGTGACCGCGCTGCGCGTACATCAGCACGGCGTCGACGATCATCGGGTCGCGCTTCCATTTCCACCACGGCCCTTTCGGCCGCCCGGGCACGTAGGGCGCGTCGCGGCGCTTGATCATGACGCCTTCGACCGCGCCGGCGTCGTCGCCCGCGCCGGCGGAGGCCGGATCCGCGCGCGCGGCCGTCAGCGCGTCCCATGTGTCGAACGGCACCAGCGGCGAAATGTCGATGCGCGGATCGCCGAGGTTCGCAATGAACGCTTCGAGGCGTGCGCGGCGCTCTGCGAAGGGCAGGTCGCGCAAATCGGCGTCGCCTTCGGCGAGCAGGTCATAGGCGCGCAGGTGCGCCGGGAATTCGGCGGTGAGCTTCGGCGTGATCGTCTTGCGGTTCAGGCGCTGCTGGAGAACGTTGAACGACTGCACGCGCGCCTCGCGCATGATAAGCAGTTCGCCGTCGATGGCGGCCGGCAGCGTCAGCGACTCCAGCAGATCGGGAAAGCTCTTCGAAATGTCCTCGCCGGTGCGCGAGTAAAGTCGTGCGACCACGTCGCCGTGCTCGTCCGCGCCGGCGACCGCCTGCACGCGGATGCCGTCCCATTTCCATTCAGCAGTGAAATCGGCGGCGAAGAGCGCCGTGAAGTCGGTGTCCTCGATCGCGTGCGCCAGCATGGGTGGTCGGAAGGGAGCCGGGTCGGTGGTCGCCGGCTTGTCGCCGCGGCCCTCGAGCCAGGCGAACAGGTCGGTGTAGGGGGGCGCAAGGCCCGGCCACAGGAGTTCGACCTCGTCCGGCTCCTTGTCGCCGAGCGAGGCGGCGGCGGTCTTCGCGAGCCGCGCCGAGACGCCGATGCGCAACGCGCCGGTGACGAGTTTCAGGAGCGCCCAGCGCCCAACCTCGTCGAGACCGTCGAGCCATCGGGCGATCTGCCCCGGCAGTTGCGCCTTGCCGAGAGTGTCGAGCGTCTCGACCACGTTGGTCAGGCTCGGCACCGCGTTCGGCTTGTGGTGCGGGTCGCTCGGCCACATCAGCGCGACGGTCTCGGACAGGTCCCCGACGTAGTCGTAGGACAGCGCGAACAGCGCCGGATCGCTGCGCTCGGTGATCAGCGCGCGGATCATGCCGGCCTTGGCGTGTTTGAACATGAGCGCGCCCGTGAGCGCCGCGAGCGCCCAGCCGCGCTCGGGATCGGCCGTCGTGCGCAGGT
>DASTGR010000240.1:0-8768 GCA_035718885.1 Pseudolabrys sp.
ATCCCGACGTCGACGCGGCCGAGGTCGCCGGGCCCGGCTTCATCAATCTCCGGCTGCGGCCGGCCTATTGGCTGAACGTGCTTCGCTCGCTGATCGCCGCGGGGGAGGACTATGCCCGCCCGAATCTGGGCGGCGGCGAGAAGGTCAACGTCGAATACGTTTCCGCCAATCCGACCGGCCCGATGCATGTCGGCCACGGCCGCGGTGCGGTGTTCGGCGATGCGCTGGCCAACCTTCTGGCCTTCGCCGGCTACGACGTGACGCGCGAATACTACATCAACGACGCCGGCGCGCAGGTCGACGTGCTCGCGCGCTCTGCGTTCCTGCGCTACCGCGAGGCGCTGGGCGAGGACATCGGCGCGATCCCGGAGGGCTTGTATCCCGGCGATTATCTCAAGCCGGTTGGTGCACAGCTTGCCGCGGATCATGGGGCCAAGCTGACGACGATGAGCGAGGCCGAATGGCTGCCGCTCGTGCGCGCCGCTTCGATCGCCATGATGCTCGACATGATCCGCGACGACCTCGGTGCACTCAATATCCGCTTCGATGTCTATTTCTCGGAGCGCTCGCTGATCGAAGGCAAGGACGAGGTCGGCGCCACGATCGAGACGCTGCGGAAAAGCGGCGAAGTGTATGAAGGCCGCCTGCCGCCGCCGAAAGGCGGCAATCTCGAGGATTGGGAAGACCGCGAGCAGACCCTATTCCGCTCGACCGCGTTCGGCGACGACGTCGATCGGCCGCTGAAGAAGTCGGACGGCAGCTACACTTATTTTGCCTCCGACATTGCCTACCACAAATCGAAGGTCGAACGTGGCTTCAACAATCTGATCGACGTCTGGGGCGCCGATCACGGTGGCTACATCAAGCGCATGCAGGCCGCAGTGAAGGCAGTCAGCGGCGGACGTGCGAAGCTCGACGTCAAGCTCGTGCAGCTCGTTCGTCTGCTCCGCGCGGGCGAGCCGGTGAAAATGTCTAAGCGGGCGGGCGAGTTCGTGACGTTGCGCGAGGTGGTCGACGAGGTCGGCCGCGACGCGGTGCGCTTCGACATGCTGTTCCGCAAGAACGACGCCGTGCTCGACTTCGACCTCGCCAAGGTGATCGAGGCCTCGCGCGACAATCCGGTGTTTTACGTGCAGTACGGCCACGCGCGCGGGGAATCGATCTTCCGCAATGCGCGCGCCGAGATGCCGGACGTGCCGGTGTCCGCCGAGGAGCGCCGCAAATGGCTTTCCGGCGCGCCGGTGAACCTGCTCAAGGACGAGGGGGAACTGTCAATTCTCCGACGTATCGCGCTCTATCCGCGTCTCGTCGAGGCGGCCGCGGCGGCGCACGAGCCGCACCGTGTCGCCTTCTATCTCTATGAATTGGCAAGCGAGTTCCATGCCCAATGGACCCGCGGAAAGGACTTGCCTCATTTACGCTTCATTATCCAGAATGATCCACAACTGACCGCGGCGCGGCTCGCCTTGGTGCAGGGGATCGTCACCGTTCTAGCCTCCGGGCTCGCGCTTTTGGGCGTCGGGGCGCCCGAGGAAATGCGATAGCCCCGCGCGCCGGATCGCGTGAGGATGGGCATCAGCCGCCGCAGCGCGCCCGACTTGGGGCCGCTCACGAACCGGGAACCGAATGGCCGACGATCACAGTCAGCGTCCGTACCGCTCCAGCGAAACCATTGCCCGTTCCGGGCAGGCGAGGAGCCCGTCATCCGCCAGCGGCAGCGATCCGCTGGCCGAGCTCGCGCGCCTGATCGGCCAGACTGATCCCTTCGGCGACATGGGCAAGGAGCCGCCGCGGCGCGCGCCCGCACAACCCGAGGCCGCGATGAATTGGGCCCCGGCGCAGCCGCAGGCCTACGCGCAGCCGCAGCCCGCGCCTCCGGTCGCTCCGGATTTTCCGCCTCAGCCGGCGGCCCATTATGCGCAGCCGCCGGCCGCAGACCTCTATGAGGTCGAAACGGAAGTGCCGGCCTATCTGACGCAGCAACGCCAGCCTGCCTATGACGCGCGCACTTACCGTCAGGCCGACTCGCACGAGGACGTCTATGACGACTTGCCGCCGCCGCGGCGCAGACTTGGCGTTCTGGCCATTGCGGGCATCTTCGCGCTCGCCGTGGTCGGTACCGCCGGGGCCTTCGGTTATCGCGCCGTGTTCGGCGGCTCGGGCACGCATGTGCCGCCGCCGGTGATCAAGGCCGACACCGCGCCGAGCAAGATCATTCCGGACGGCGCCGCCAAGGATTCCTCGAAGCTCATCACCGAGCGTGTCGGCGGAGCGCAGGGCGAGAAGATCGTTTCGCGCGAAGAGAAGCCGGTCGACATCAAGGACAAGATCGCCGCGCCGGTGTTTCCGCCAGTGACGGCGACGGCGGGCCAGGGGGGCCAGGCGCTCGCCTCGGCCGGCAATGGCGTGGTCGGCGGCGAGCCCAAGAAAGTCCACACCCTCACCATTCGCCCCGACCAGCCCATGGTCGCCGATGCGACCGCGTCGGCGCCCATGCCGCGCCCGGGTTCGCCGATCGCGATGCCCGAGCCGCAGCCGGCCCGCGCCGCAGCGCCGCCATTGGCCCCGGCCAGGCCGCAGCCGAAGGTCGCGGCCGCCGAGCCTGAGCCTCCTCATGTGCCGCCGCCGGCCCAACGCGCTGCCGCGCCGGCTCCGGCCGCCCGGCCGGCCAACGCGCCGCTGTCGCTGAACCCTGACGCTGCGCCCGCGCCGCGCGCCGCCGCGCCGACCCGGACCGCCAATGCGGCCCCGACATCGCTTGCCGCCGTGCCCTCGGCCAATCCGGCCAGCGCGGCGCGGGGTGCCTATGCCGTGCAGGTGTCGTCGCAGCGGAGCGAGGCCGAAGCGCAGACCGCCTATCGCGTGCTCCAGGGCAAATACGGCAGCGTCCTCGGCAGCCACAGCATGTTCGTCCACAAGGTCGAGTTGGGGGCCAAGGGGACGTATTACCGGGCCATGGTGGGCCCCTTCGGCTCGCAGGCGGAAGCGTCCCAGCTCTGCTCGAGCCTGAAGTCCGCCGGCGGTAACTGCTTCGTCCAGAGGAATTAGCGCCCCGCGCCTTGAACTGTCGTCCTGCGCGGGCTAATCCGCGCCGATGGCGGTGCGCGCATTCATTACAGGGCTGGCCGGACTGGAGATTTCGGCCAAGGAGCGCGCCTTCCTGCGCGAGGCCGAGCCCTGGGGTCTCATTCTCTTCAAGCGGAACATCGACACACCGGGGCAAGTCGCTGCGCTTGTTAGTTCTTTCCGCGATATGGTCGGGCGCGAGGCGCCGGTCCTGATCGATCAGGAGGGTGGCCGCGTGCAGCGGCTCGGGCCGCCGCACTGGCCGGCCTATCCGCCGGGCGTGCGCTACAGCGCGCTCTATGATCGCGATCCCGCGTCCGGCCTGACGGCGGCGCGCCTCGGCGCCCGCCTGATCGCCCATGACCTGCGCGAACTCGGCATCGACACGGATTGCCTGCCGCTGGCCGACGTTCCGGTGCCCGGCAGCGACAGCGTCATAGGAGACCGCGCCTACGGCACCGAACCGGGCAAGGTGGCCGCGATCGCCGGTGCGGTGGCCGAAGGCCTGCTGGCCGGCGGCGTCCTGCCCGTGCTCAAGCACATTCCCGGCCATGGCCGCGCCACCGCCGACAGCCACCTCAAGCTGCCGGTGGTCGATACCGACCGCGCGACGCTGGACGCGACCGATTTCGCGGCCTTCCGGCCGCTGGCGTCCCTGCCACTCGGCATGACCGCACATGTTGTGTTTAGCGCCATCGACCCGGTCCAACCGGCGACAACATCGGTCACAATAGTCAGTCAGGTGATTCGCGGCTTCATCGGGTTCCGGGGCCTATTGATGAGCGACGACGTTTCGATGGGCGCCTTGTCGGGCACGATCGCCGAGCGCAGCCGCGCCTCGATCGCCGCCGGATGCGACGTCGTGCTCCACTGCAACGGCAAGCTCGACGAGATGATGCAGGTGGCCGGCGCGTCGCCTGAGCTTGCGGGCGAAGCGGCCAAGCGCGCCAAGGCTGCGCTTCTGCTGCGGTCGGCGCCGCTCGAGTTCGACGTCGCCGAGGCGCGTCGCATGTTCAACGCGCTGGCGGGTCAACCGCCGGCGCAAACGATGGCGAAGTCATGAGCGAAGCGTTCGACAACACTCTCGAGGCCGACCGCGGCGCGACCGAGCCGGCGATGATCGTCGACGTCGAGGGCTTCGAAGGTCCGCTCGATCTCCTCCTGATGCTGGCGCGCCAGCAGAAGGTCGATCTCGCCAAGATCTCCATCCTTGCGCTCGCCGACCAGTATCTCGGATTCATCGAGGAGGCGCGGAAGCTCCGCCTCGAACTCGCGGCCGACTACCTCGTCATGGCGGCCTGGCTCGCTTATCTCAAATCGCGCCTGCTGCTGCCCGAGGCCGCG
The DNA here is from genome assembly GCA_035718885.1 of Pseudolabrys sp. Classification (GTDB taxonomy): domain Bacteria; phylum Pseudomonadota; class Alphaproteobacteria; order Rhizobiales; family Xanthobacteraceae; genus Pseudolabrys. The sequence goes on from DASTGR010000240.1 coordinate 4,411, forward strand.
CCCGCCGACGGCCCGTCGGCCGAGGACATGGCGCTCGCGCTCGCCAACCGGCTGCGCCGGCTCGAGGCGATCCGCGAGGCCGCGACCAAGCTGATGGAGCGGCCGCAGTTCGGCCGCGACATTTTCGGCCGCGGCGATCCGGAGCCGATCGCCGAGATCAAGCGCCCGGAATGGACCGCGACGCTGTACGACCTGCTGACGGCTTACGCGCAACAGCGCCAGCGCACGGCGCTCTCGCGCGTGCGCTTCAAGAAGCGCACGGTCTGGTCGCTGGCGGAAGCGCGTGCCACGCTCGAGCGGCTGATCGGCGCCTCGACCGATTGGTCGCGCGTCGACCAGTTCCTCATCCAGTACGTGGTCGAGCCCTCGCAACTGACGACCGTATTCGCGTCTTCGTTCGCGTCCGCGCTGGAGCTCGTGCGCGAGGGCGTCGCCGAAATCCACCAGAAGGAATCGTTCGCGCCCCTCTACATGCGCAAGCGTGTGAGCGCGAATGGGACTGCCGCCCCGCATGACGCGCAGCAAGGCGCATAAAAGACGTACAAGGAGATCCGATGGCGAGCGTGGCCCCCAAACTCGAGATCGTCAGCAATGACGAGCCGGCGCCCATGACCAGCGAGCACACCGAGGAGCCGGCCGCGCGTCCGGACGAACTGCGGCTTCTCGAGGCAATGCTGTTCGCGGCCTCCGAGCCGGTCGACGAGGCGACGCTCGCGCGGCAATTGCCGGACGGCGTCGATCTCAAGCAGGCGCTGGCGCTCTTGCGCGCCGAATATGCGCCGCGCGGCGTCAACCTCGTGCGCATCGGCAAGAAGTGGACGTTCCGCACCGCGCCCGATCTCGCCTGGCTGCTGACCAAGGAGACGACCGAGACGCGCAAGCTGTCGCGCGCCGCGATCGAGACGCTCGCCATCATCGCCTATCACCAGCCGGTCACGCGCGCCGAGATCGAGGAAATCCGCGGCGTGCAGACCGCGGCCGGCACGCTCGACGTGCTGCTCAGAACCGAGTGGATCCGTCCGCGCGGCCGCCGCAAGGCGCCGGGCCGGCCGATCACTTACGGGACCACCGAGGCGTTCCTGTCGAATTTCGGCCTTGAGGAAGTCGGCGACCTGCCGGGCCTCGAAGAACTCAAGGGCGCCGGGCTCATCGAGGGCAGCATGCCGACCGGCTTCGGCGTGCCGGTGCCGTCCGACGACACGACCTTGCGCGACGACGAGGACCCGCTGGAGCCGGGCGATCTCGACCTCGCAATGGCGCCGAGCGCGGAACCGGAGGCGAATGGGCAGGGCGAGGCCGAGGCCCCGTCCGCGCGCGCCGAAGGCGACAAGGACCCCGGCTAAGCGCCTCAACACAAAGGTTAACTTCCGACGCGAAAGGGCCGCGGCGTGCGCGCTTGCCGCGGCCAAAGTCCTTGTTTTCGCCGCTTCGTAAGCCTAGCTTGCGGATGAAACACAGGCGGGATGGCGTTGCGTATCACCCGTCGCTGCGGAGGAATTGCCCGATGGGTTCGCTGAGCATTTGGCACTGGTTGATCGTCATCGTCGTGGTGATGCTGCTGTTCGGGCGGGGCAAGATCTCCGACCTGATGGGCGACGTCGCCGGCGGCATCAAGGCCTTCAAGAAGGGCATGGCGGAGGACGACACGGCGGCTGCCAAGACCGAGGCCCCGAAGTCCCTCGAAGCCTCGACCGCGCCGAAGGCGGAGCCCGAGCGCCGCGCCGAGAGCGTGCGCTCCTGATCATCTAGCGCGGCGGGGGAGGCGGCGGCCGGCGGTGCGTCACGCGGCCGGCGCCGAGGAGTTGGTTCACCCATGTTCGACATCGGCGGGGGCGAGCTTGTCGTCATCGGCATCGTCGCGCTGGTCGCGATCGGGCCCAAGGAGTTGCCGACCGTGCTGCGGACGGTCGGCCGCTACATGGGCAAGATCAGGCGCATGTCGTCCGAGTTCCAGGGTCAGTTCCAGGAGGCGATGCGCGAGGCCGAGATGGCGGACCTCAAGAAGCACGCCGACGATCTCAAGAGCAGCTTCACGAATTTCGATCCGCTGACGGAGACCAAACCGGCGGAAACGCCGGAGGCCGGCTCGACCGCCGAGGTCGTCGCGGCCGCCGCCGCGGCCGACATGGCCGCCGCCAATACGGCCGCAGCAGGAGACACGACGGCCGTCTCCCTGCCGCCCGATCTGCCGGCTCCCTCAATCGACGTGCCGTTGCCTGAGGAATTGCCGCCGGTCACGAATGCGGACTTTGCGCCGGCCGAGCCGGCTTCGACCGACCCGTCGCCCGCCGAGGCGCCCAAGCGGGCCGGGGACGCCGCATGACGCACGAGGACATCGAGGCCACCAAGGCCCCGTTGATGGAGCACCTGATCGAGCTGCGGTCGCGCCTGATCAAGGCGCTGCTCGCCTTCGGCGTGATGTTCGCGCTGTGCTTCGTGTTCGCCAAGGACATCTACAACGTTTTGGTCTGGCCCTTCGTCTGGGTGGCGGGGCCGGAGAATTCCAAATTCATCTACACGGCGCTGCTCGAATACTTCATCACGCAGCTCAAGCTCGCCATGTTCGGCGCGGCCTTCCTGTCCTTCCCGGTGGTCGCCGCGCAGATCTACATGTTCGTCGCGCCCGGCCTCTACCGGAACGAGCGCAAGGCGTTCCTGCCGTATCTGATCGCGACGCCGATCTTCTTCGCGCTCGGCGCGATGGTCGTCTATTTCCTCGTCCTGCCGATGCTGATCCGCTTCTCGCTGCACATGCAGCAGCCGGGCACGTCGACGGAAGCCTCGATCGCGCTGCTGCCGAAGGTCGGCGAATACCTGTCGCTGATGATGACCCTGGTGCTCGCGTTCGGCGCGGCGTTCCAGTTGCCGGTCGTGTTGACGCTGCTCGGCCGCATCGGGCTGATCACCTCCGACCAGCTCAAGGCGAAGCGGCGCTATTTCGTGGTCGGCGCCTTCATCCTGGCCGCGGTGCTGACGCCGCCGGACGTGATCAGCCAGATGTCGCTAGCCGTGCCGCTTCTGATCCTGTTCGAGGGCTCGATCTGGTCGGTGCGCATCGTCGAGAAGCGCGCCGCGCGGGAGGCTGCCGCAAAGGCGGCCGAGAAGGCGGCGGCGGAAGCTGCGGAGAAGGCAGCCGCAGAGGCCAGGCCGGCGGACACAGACGAGACCAAGCCGACGGAATAGGCGTTTGACGCACAGCCTAGTCGTCCCCGGGCTTGTCCCGGGGACCCCGCTTAGGTAGGCAACGCCGTGTCCCTCTTATCGAGGTGGCCGGGACAAGCCCGGCCACGACAGGCAGCGCCATGTACGACATCAAAGCGATCCGCGAGAACCCTGACGCCTTCGACGCCGGGATGGCGCGGCGTCCGAACCTCAAGGACGACGAGAAGGCGCGGTTCTCGTCGAAGTCGCTCTTGGCGCTCGACGAGAAGCGGCGCGCGGCCATCACCGCCTTCGAGCAGGCGCAGGCGCGCCGCAACGCGGCGTCCAAGGAGATCGGCGAGGCCAAGAAGGCCAAGGATGAAGCGCGCGCCAATGCGCTGATGGCCGAGGTCAACGAACTCAAGACGACGATGCCGGCGCTGGAGGCTGAGCAGAACAGACTCGCCGCCGAGCTCGACGCGGTGCTGGCGCAGATTCCGAACACGCCGCTCGCCGAAGTGCCGGACGGCACCGACGAGCACGGCAATGTCGAATATCGCCAGAGCGGCAAGAAGCGCGATTACGCGTTCAAGCCGAAGCAGCATTTCGAATTGGGCGAGGCGCTCGGTCAGATGGACTTCGAGCTGGCGGCGAAATTGTCGGGCGCGCGCTTCGTCGTCCTGCAACGCGGACTGGCGCGGCTCGAGCGTGCGCTCGGTCAGCTCTTCCTCGACACGCACACGCAGGAGCACGGTTATATCGAGGTCTCGCCGCCGTTGATGGTGCGGGATGATGTGATGTTTGGCACGGCGCAATTGCCGAAGTTCGAGGACGATCAGTTCTGGGCGATCGGCGGCGAGGCGTTCAAGGCGAACGCATCCGCCGATGAGATGAAGAGCGGGCGCCTCGGTCTCATCCCCACCGCGGAAGTGCCGCTCACCAATCTCGTGCGCGAGGCGATCGTCTCCGAAGACGAGCTGCCGCTGCGGCTGACCGCCTGCACGCCGTGCTTCCGCGCCGAGGCGGGCGCCGCGGGCCGAGACACGCGCGGCATGATCCGCCAGCACCAGTTCATCAAGGTCGAGCTGGTCTCGATCACCACGCCGGACAAGTCGAAGGAAGAGCACGAGCGCATGCTCGCCTGCGCCGAAGCCGTGCTGAAGAAGCTCGACCTGCATTACCGCGTCGTCACGCTCTGCACCGGCGACATGGGTTTC
>DASTGR010000241.1:0-2632 GCA_035718885.1 Pseudolabrys sp.
GCGATGAGTCCGTAAAGCGTGAAGGGTTCGTCATAGCCGCGCGCGAGCAGGCTCTCGATCTGGTAGCCGCGGATGTTGGCGGCGGGGATGCCCTTGACGATGAAGGGATTGACGCTGTCGAAGGCGCCGAGCACGCCCTGAACGAGTTGGCCGCCCTTGGGCGCGTCGGGATTGGCGTAGACCGGGGCGGTGAAATCCGGTCCCCAGGCGGGGACGCCGTGCATGGCGATGGCGTGACCGGCGGCCTCAGCCCGCGCCGGCGCGTAGCGCCAGGGCAGCGCCGCCGCGACGGCGCCCAGCACCACGCCGCGGCGCGACGGCATCAAGCGTTGCGCGTGGGTCGAGCGAGACGGCGGCGTTTGCACTGGGCGGATGGCGATTCGTTCCGGGTCGCGCGAATTTACCACGGCGCAGGCGATGCGGCCGTGGCGCATTTTTCTGAGCCTTCGTGGCTTTATTGCAGGCGTGAATTCGGCTATCAGGCAGCGGCGAGGGGCCACGCTCCCGCCGTATTTCGCATCGAGAGAGCCGGGCGAGGCGACCGTTCGGAATGGCCTTCGGCCCGCCTGGCGGTTGGAAAGCAAGGGATTTATCGCAATGGATCATCCGATCGCATCGGCCCGGTTGTGGGGCCGCGCGCTGGCGGCCACCGCAAGCGTCGCCGCGCTGACCGCGGCGCTGGCGCTGCCCGCAGCCGCACAGGCGCAGCCGAAGAAGCCGCCGGCCAAGCCCGCCGCGCCCGCGGCGCAGCCCGCTCAACCGCCGCAGTCCACTCCCGCGGCGCCCGGCCAGCAGGGTCAGGGCGAGCCGCAGCTGATGTATTCGCCGTGGATGAAGGTCTGCGGCAAGGGTCCGGACACCAACAACAAGCAGGTCTGCGTCGTCACCAAGGACGGCCGCCTCGAGAACGGCATGCCGGTCGCGATCGTGCAGCTGTTCGAGCCGGAGGGTGAGCAGAAGGTGCTGCGCGTCACCGTGCCGCTCGGCATGCAGCTCGCACACGGCACGCGCGTCATCGTCGATCAGAACCAGCCGATGCAGGCGCCCTACAAGATCTGCTTCCCGGTCGGCTGCATGGCGGACTATCCGGTCACCGACGACCTGATCGCCAAGATGAAGAAGGGCCAGCAGATCACCGTGCAGGCGATCAACCTGCAAGGCACCGCGATCTCGCTGCCGCTGCCGCTCGCCGATTTCGCCAAGGCCTATGACGGCCCGCCGACCGATCCGAAGGCGTTCGAGGAGCAGCAGCGCAAGCTCCAGGAAGAGCTCCAGAAGAAGGCCGAGGAAGCGCGCAAGAAGCTCGAGGGCCAGCAGGGCCAGGCCGCGTCTCCAGGCGTTGCCGCGCCGGCCGCGCCAGCGGCCCCCGCCGCGCCGAAGAAGTAAGCGCGCGGTTCGCGATCAAAAGAGAAGGCGCGGGCCACGGCCCGCGCCTTTTTGATTCTGAATCTGATCTCGCGATTTGTCATGGCCGGGCTTGTCCCGGCCATCCCGCTCAGGCGGGCGCAATACCGGCCTTATCGCGGCCACCGGGACGAGCCCGGTGGCGACAGGAGTCAATGCAGCCTGAAATCGCGCTGGCGGTAGGCGCCGTTCTTCCATTCGAACACGTCGGCGACGTCCGGGTGGCGGATCGGCGTGCCGGACGTGTCGGCGAGCAGGTTCTGCTCGGACACATAGGCGACGTACTCCGTCTCCTCGTTCTCGGCGTAGAGATGATAGAACGGCTGGTCCTTGTGCGGCCGGATCTCGGCCGGAATCGACTGCCACCATTCCTCGGTATTGGCGAATTCCGGATCGATGTCGAAAACGACGCCGCGGAACGAGAACAGGCGGTGCTTCACCACCTGGCCGATCTTGAATTTGGCTTTACGCATCGTGCTCATGATACCAACAGATAATGGAACGCCCGGCCTTGCGCCAGACGGCGCTAGAGGCCGTAGCGGACGGCCATATCGGGGTCCTTGGCCGCAACCAGCCGGGCGAGATCGATGAGCACCCGGGCCTGTTTCCAAGTGGCGTCGTCCTGCATCTTGCCGTCGATCATGACGGCGCCGGCGCCGTCGGGCATGGCCTCGACGATTCTGCGGGCGAAGGCGACCTCGGTCGGGTCGGGCGAATAGACGCGCTTGGCGATCGCGATCTGCGAGGGGTGCAGCGACCAGGCGCCCGCGCAGCCCATCAGGAAGGCGTTGCGGAACTGCGCCTCGCAGGCGGCCGCGTCCGAGAAGTCGCCGAACGGCCCGTAGAACGGCTTGATGCCGGCGCTCGCGCAGGCGTCGACCATCTTCGCGATCGTGTAGTGCCAGAGGTCCTGCTGGAAGGCCGCGCGCGAGCCTTCACCGGCGGCATCGGCGAGCACCTTGTAGTCCGGATGACCGCCGCCGACGCGCGTCGTCTTCATCGCGCGCGAGGCCGCGAGGTCGGCGGGGCCGAGGCTCATGCCGTGCATGCGCGGCGAGGCGGTCGCGATCGCTTCGACATTGTTGACGCCCGTCGCCGTTTCGAGAATGGCGTGGATCATGATCGGCTTCTTGACGGCGTGACGCGCTTCGAGCTGCGCCAGGAGCTGGTCGAGATAGTGAATGTCCCACGGCCCGTCGACCTTCGGCAGCATGACGACGTCGAGTCT
>DASTGR010000242.1:0-7523 GCA_035718885.1 Pseudolabrys sp.
AGGTGACGGCGAGGATCTGGCTCGGATGGGCGCGGCCGAGCATCAGGATGTGGGCGATGCGGGTGGTCAGGACGCGGGTCTTGCCGGTCCCTGCGCCGGCGAGCACCAGGACCGGGCCGTCGAGCGTCTCGACCGCCTCGCGCTGCTCCGGGTTGAGTTCATGACCGAGGGGCATGTGTCCGGCCCGCGCCGCCATCGCGCGCGCCCCAATCCCGCCCGCAACGGCGGGGCGCGATGGAACAGGCTCGTGACGCTTCGGATCGGCCATGTCGCTCGGGAAAAAGGAGGGGAGGCGCGCGGGGGCGCCTGGAACGATTCTGTCTAGGCGAAAGATGGCATTCGTAGGCCTCCATTTCGAGAGGCGGGGACGGCTTAAGGGCGCAATTCCCCCCGTTTTGCCGGGGCGCTCACGTTCCCGTCGCGCGGGACGCCCCATTAACCGGCCACGCAACCGCATCTGGAACTCGGGCAGGGCGTTCTCTAAGGTTGCCGCGAAACAGGGGAGTTCGTCTCATGCAGGCTTTGACGCCGGGGATCACCAAGGCCGGCACCGGTATTGACGGCATCGTCTGGAATATCCTCGGCCAGACCTACGTACCGAAGGGCCTCAGCGAGCAGTCGTTCTCGTGGCACGCCACGCTGCCGCCCGGCACCTTCGTGCCGCCGCACATCCACCCGACGCAGGACGAGTTCGTCTACATGCTCGAAGGCCGGCTCGACGCGCTGATCGACGGCCACGAATTCGTGGCGACCGCTGGCGACTTGGTGAAGCTGCCGATGGGCATTCCGCACGGGCTGTTCAACAAGTCGGACCAGGTGCTCAAGTGCTTCTTCTGGGTCACGCCCACGCGCAAGCTCTACGACCTGTTCTGGGCGATTCACTCGATGAAAGAGCAGAACCCGCCGGACGTGGTGGCGCTCTCGGCCCGCTACGAGATCAACTTCCTGCCGCCGCCGGCGTGATCAGGCCGCGTTGGCCGGCGGCCCAAGCGGCTGTTTGTTGACCTGCTCCTTGGCAAAGCCCGCCTTTGCAGCGTAGCCGCGCACGATCGCCTTGCGCTGCTCGTAGGTGAGCACTGCGTCGATATTGTCGAAGCCGTCCGGCGCGCGCGCTTCCACCGCATCGATCACGCCTTCCGGCCCGCCGGAGCGGTTCGACTGCACGATCTGCGCGGTCATCGGCAGACGCTCGCGCTCGTACTCATAAAGCGCCTGCCCGACATGTTCGGCGGACTGCAAACGGTCGGCGAGGCAACGCGCATCAAGGATTGCCTGCGAGGCGCCGTTGGAGCCGACCGGATACATCGGATGCGCGGCGTCGCCGAGCAGCGTCACGCGTCCATGCGACCAGTGCGGCAGCGGATCGCGGTCGCACAGCGGGTATTCCCAGAACTCCGGCGTCGCCTCGATCATGGCCTTGCCGTCGACGAAGGGAATGTGGAAGCGCTGCACGTGCGGCATCAGGTCCTCGAAGCGGCCGGGCCTCGACCAGTCTTCCTTCTTCGGCGGCACGCCGCCCTCGGCGACCTTCACCATCACCGCCCAGTTGGTGAGCGGCCGGTCTTCGCGCGCGCCTTCGCCGATCGGATAGATGACGAGCTTGCCCTGCATGCCGCCGGCGATGACCATCGAGCGCCCGGTGAGGAAGCGTGGCCAGTCGATCGCGCCGCGCCACAGGATCGTGCCATTCCAGCGCGCCGGGCCTTCGTTCGGATAGAGCGTCTCGCGCACGTAGGAGTTGATGCCGTCGGCGCCGATCAGGATGTCGCCGCGCGCGGTTGCGCGGTGGCTGCCTTCGCGCCCGAAGAAATACGCGGTGACGCCGCTGTCGTCCTGCGTGAAGGAGCCGAGACGATGGCCGGCGTGGATGCGGCTTTCGCCGATGCGCGCGCGCACGGCCTGGTAGATGACCGCCTGGAGCCGCCCGCGGTGGATGGAGAACTGCGGATATTCAAAGCCGGCGTCGGTGCCGCGCGGCTCGCGCCAGATCTCCTGGCCCTTGCGGTTCATATAAAAAAGTTCGTGGGTGCGGATGCCGACACGGTCGAGGGCGGGCAACAGTCCGATCTCGGCCAACTCCTTGATGGCGTGCGGCAGCGTGTTGATGCCGACACCCAGCTCGCGCACCTGCTCGGCCTGCTCGAAGATTTCGCAGTCGATGCCGCGCGCATGCAGCATCAGGGCCGTGGTCAGCCCGCCAATGCCGCCGCCGACGATAATCGCCTTCATCGCACTCGCCCGTTTACCCGTGTCGACGGGCAATAATGGAGCGGCCGGCAGGGGGCGGCAATGCCTCCTTGCCGGCAGGGTTATCGGCCCCCCGGGTTGACTTGCCGCCGCAAGAACCGGTCAACTGGTGGCATAAAAACTGCACCAGCGAGGCCCGGTGCCGAAGGTGCTGCTTTCAAGGGGGAGTTGCTCATGCGTGCGCGTCTTGGTGGTCTGGTTGCGGCTTCGGCCTTGCTGCTCGCGGTCAACGGCGCGGCGGCGCAGGATAAGGTCCGCATCGGCCTGATCTACACATTGTCCGGGCCGCCGGCGGCGCTCGGCCAGCAGTCGAAGAACGGCTTCGAGCTGGCCGTGAAGCATCTCGGCGGCAAGATGGGTGGCAAGGAGGTCGAGCTGTTCGTCGCCGACGACGAGCTCAAGCCCGAACTCGCCATCCAGAAGGTGCGCGCGCTGATGGACCGCGACAAGGTCGACATCGTGGTCGGCCCGATCTTCTCCAACGTGCTGGTCGCCATCCACAAGTCGGTGATCGACGCGGGCAAAATCCTGATCTCGACAAATGCCGGTGCGTCATCCTTCGCCGGCGCGGCGTGCAATTCGCACTTCTTCGTCACGTCCTACCAGAACGATCAGATCTACGAGGCGCTGGGCAAGGTTGCGACCGACAAGGGCTACAAGAGCGTCTATGCCATGGTGCCGAACTATCAGGCCGGCAAGGACGCGATCGCCGGCTTCAAGCGCACTTACAAGGGACAGATCGTCGAGGAGTCCTTCGTCCCGCTCAACAATCTCGACTTCCAGTCCGAGCTGAGCAAACTCAACGCCAAGAAGCCGGACGCGCTTTTCACCTTCATGCCGGGCGGCCTCGGCATCAGCCTGATCAAGCAGTTCAACCAGGCCGGGCTCAAGGGCAAGCTGCCGATCCTGTCGGCCTTCACCGCCGACGAGGCCACGCTGCCGGCCTTGCAGGATGCGGCGGAAGGCGTATACGGCGCGCTCACCTGGGCGCCTAACCTCGACAATCCGCAGAACAAGAAGTTCGTCGTGGACTACGAGAAGGCCTACAACGCGGTGCCGGCCTCCTACGCGATGCAGGCTTACGACGCGGCGATGCTGATCGACAGCGCCGTGCGCGCCACCGGCGGCAATCTGTCGGACACGAAAGCCTTTGCGGCGGCGCTGAAGAAGGCCGACTTCAAGTCGGTGCGCGGGCCGTTCAAGTTCAACATCAACGGCTATCCGATCGAGGATTTCTATTTGACGAAGGTGGCCAAGCGCGCCGACGGCAAATTCCAGACCGAGATCGTCGAGAAGGTGCTGTCGAACAACGCCGACGAATACGCCAAGGACTGCAAGCCGTAATCAGCTTTTCGGCGCGCCGAGCGTCTTCCAAAGGCCCTTCGCCGTGGCGACGACCCGCTCGCCGACCTTAAGCTCGGCGTCCATGAAGATGAGCGAGCGCGTGCGGCGGACGACCTTGCAGTGCGCCTCGACGAACTCGCCGATCTGAACGGCGTCGACGAACTGCATGTCGAGTTGCACCGTCGCCTGCGGCACGCGGCCGTTGGCGTACCAGCAGGTCATGCCCATCGAGCGGTCGGCGAAGGTCATGAGCATGCCGCCCTGCACGACGCCGCGGCGATTATGGTGCTTGTCCGCGGCGAGGAAGGCGTAGCGGAAGCTGTCGCCCCACGGCCGCGACCAGAACGGGCCGATCAGCCCGATGAAGCCTTCGTCCTTGTAGGGATCCCAGCCATTGGCGGCCGGGTCGAATGGTGCCGACATCACCGCTCCGGCATCGCAATGCGCCGGCCGGCGTTTTCCGGCCGCGGCAGGCGCTCGTGCGCGGCTTTCATGGCCGCAAGCGACCGCATCACGCTGTCCGGGAAGGGCGCGACCTTCTTGGTCGTCATGTCCACGTGGAGGGTCATGTTTTCGGACGTGGCCGAAATCCACCCCTCGGCCGCGTGAAACAGCTGCTCGAAATAATGGATGCGCTTCTGGTCGTAGCCGAGGAGTTGGAAGGTCACCCGGACCGGATCACTTTCCTTGAGCTCGCGCAGGTAGCGCACATGCACTTCGGCGGTAAAGGTCGAGTGCTTGTGCCGCTTCAGGTAGTCCAGTCCGACGCCGATCAGCTCATAGGCTTCGTCCACGGCTCGGTCGAACAGGACGTTGTAGTAGGCCATGTTGAGATGGCCGTTGTAGTCGATCCAGGCCGGCTCGACCGTCATGATCGAGGAGACGAACGGGGCAAAAAACAATGGTTCCGGCCGGTCCAGCATGGCGGAAACGTACCCGACCCGGCCTGACCCGTCCACGCGGCTTCTGGAACCGCCATCCGGTACGGCGCCCTTCGGGCGCCCCGTTACCGGGTTAACCATTCCTTAAGTATACGCGCCCGCCGCCGCCGCCCTTGGCTATCGTGAGGGCAATCAAGGGAGGCGGGGCCAATGTTGCCCAAGGTCGCGCGTGGCCTGTTCCTGGTGGTGGTGGTCACTCTGATCGCCGCCTATACCGTTCTGGCTGCCACTTCGAGCCCGCCGCCGGTCGAACCAACCGACCTGACCTACTGGTGCTGATGGGCCCCGGCGCGTTGGTGCGCCTATGCGCTTGACCTCACACAGGTGAGCCGCCAAACGTCACCTTCAGGACGAGGGGACGTGACGATGGCAGGAGCGGCAATCTTCGAGACCACGGGCAAACCGCGCGATCCGGCCAAGCGCGCGTCCGGCGTCGCCGCGCTGACCGCGGCCTTCGGCAATCGCGTCGTCACCTCGCAGGCCGTGCGCGAGCAGCACGGCAACACGCTGACCTGGCTGCCGAACGAGCCGCCTGACGCCGTCGTCTACCCGCAGAGCACCGAAGACGTGCAGAAGATCGTGCGCATCTGTGGTGAGCACGGTCTGCCCATCATCCCGTTCGGCGTCGGCTCTTCGCTCGAAGGTCACGTCAATGCGCCACAGGGCGGCGTGTCGGTCGACTTCCGCGACATGAACAGGCTCGTCGCGGTCCACGCCGAGGATCTCGACTGCGTGGTCGAGCCCGGCATCACGCGCAAGACGCTCAACGAGCAGCTGCGCGACTCGGGCCTGTTCTTTCCCATAGATCCGGGCGCCGACGCGTCGCTCGGCGGCATGGCTTCGACGCGCGCGTCGGGAACCAACGCCGTGCGCTACGGCACGATGAAAGACAACGTCCTGTCGCTCCAGGTGGTGCTCGCCAACGGCGAAGTCATCAACACGGCGACGCGCGCCAAGAAGACATCCGCCGGCTACGATCTCACGCGGCTCATGGTCGGCGCGGAAGGCACGCTCGGCATCATCACCCAACTCACGCTCAAGCTCTCCGGCATTCCCGAGGCGATCGCCGGCGGCACCTGTCCGTTCCCGTCGGTCGAGGCCTGCTGCAATACCGCGATCATGACGATCCAGTCCGGTATCCCGATCGCCCGCATCGAACTGCTCGATGCGCTCCAGGTGCGCGCCATCAACACCTATTCCAAGCTCGGCCTCGCCGAGACGCCGATGCTGTTTCTCGAATTCCACGGCACGGAGGCCTCGGTCGCGGAGCAGTCGAAGCGCTTCGGTGAGATCGCGTCCGAGTTCGGCGGCGGGCCATTTTCCTGGACGACGCGGCCGGAGGAGCGCACGCGCATGTGGGAGGCGCGTCACAACGCCGCGATGGCGAATTTTTCGCTGCGGCCGGGCGCCACGATCGTCGCCACCGACGTCTGCGTGCCGATCTCGCGTCTCGCCGAATGCGTGAAAGAGACGCAGGCGGACATCGAGGCCACGGGCATCATCGCGCCGATCGTCGGTCATATCGGCGACGGCAACTTCCACCTCACGCTGCTCGTCGACACCAATGACCCGGACGACGTCAAGCGCTGCAAGGCCTTGTCCGAGCGGCTGGTCGTGCGGGCGCTCGCCATGGACGGCACCTGCACCGGCGAGCACGGCGTCGGCCAGGGCAAGATGAAATATCTGCTCAAGGAGCACGGGCCGGCGGCGCTTGCCGCCATGGCGGCGATCAAGACGGCCCTCGATCCGCAGAACCTCATGAATCCGGGCAAGATCGTCGCGCTGTAGAGCGGCGCGCGAGCAGCGCGCGCGCCGACCGCCTCCCAAGGGTTCCGACACAGATTTGCCGTCAACAAACGGCAAATCTGGCCTAAACTCTCCCGTAAGCGCGGACACGTACGCGGCGGCCGCAGGCCGCCGTTGGAGTAGCCTTTGCAGACGACCCTTCTCGGCATCGCGATCGCCCTGATCCTCGCGCTGGTCGCGGCGCTGGTCGGGCCGCTGCTGATCGACTGGAGCCATTATCGGCCCGTGATCGAGGCCGAAGCGAGCCGCGTCGTCGGCGCGCAGGTTCATGTCGGCGGCGCGATCGACGGCCGCTTGCTGCCGTCGCCGCGACTGACCCTGCATGAGGTGACGGTCGGCGAGGGCGGCGAAGCCGTCCGCGCCAGCGAACTGACGATCCAGTTCGCGCTGACGCCGCTCATGCGCGGCGAATGGCAGGCCGAGGAGATGCGGCTGTCACAGCCGGAACTCACGCTGGGCGTCGACTCCGCCGGCCACGTGCAGGCGCCGAAGATCGCTTTCGGCTTCGAGCCGGACGCGCTCGCCGTCGAGCGTCTTCAGATCGAGGGCGGAAAGCTGGTCCTCAAGGACGCCGCGAACGACCACGCGGTGTCGATCGACAACGTGTTCTTCAACGGACGCGCCCGCTCGCTGCTCGGCCCGTTCAACGGCAGCGGCAGCCTGACCGTCGCCGGCGACCACTATTCGGTCGACGTCTCAGCCGGCCGCTATAGCGACAGCGGCGTGAAGCTGCATCTCGGCATCCAGCCGACCAATCACCCGTTCAGCATCGAGACCGACGGCACCTTGTCCTTCGACGAGGGCAAGCCGAAGTTCGACGGCAACCTCGCCCTCGGGCCGCCGCCGGGCCTAGCGCGCGATGCAAAGCCCTGGAGCCTGCGCGGCAAGCTCACGGCCGGGGCGCGCGCCGCGCTCTTGCAAAACCTGCAATTCGTCTACGGCAAAGAGAGCGAGGCCCTGAAGCTCGCCGGCTCGGTGCGGCTCGATCTCGGCCGCCAGCCCTCGCTCAGTGCCGAGCTCAACACGGCGCGGCTCGACCTCGACCGCATGCTCACCGCCTCCGACGGCACGCCGCAGGCGCCGTCGGAGGCGCTGCGCGCGCTCGCACAGTGGAGCGGCGGCGCCGCGTTCCGCTCGGTGGTGCCGATCCAGATCGGGCTGAGCGTCAACGAGGTCGCGCTCGGC
>DASTGR010000243.1:0-2605 GCA_035718885.1 Pseudolabrys sp.
GCGTTGCTGAGCTCCGGCGCCTGATATTTGCGCTGAAGGTGGTCGGGCTCATGCGCCACGACGATCTCCTTGTGACCGGGCACCGTGATCTCGATGCGCACGACCGGCGGAATCGTCTCGTTCTGGTTCTGATTGCGCTGGTCGACCCGCACCTTGCAGGTGGTGAGGTGACCGAAGATGCGCTCCAGCCGCTCGATATGCTCCTGAATGGCGTCCTCGATGGCGGCGGAACGGTCGCAGTTGTGGAACGAGATTTCCGGCTGAATCTGCATTGTGTTTTGCCCACGTGGAAACGCTGTGTCTGATAACGTGCCGGCGCGCCGATTGGTTGCGGCGCTGCCGCGCCGCGGCTATGTTCCGCGCGCCGACCAGACATTGAGGAGCGTGCCATCAGCTACGCAGCCCCTTTCCCCGCCGACCGCCTGCCGCGCGAGCGCTTCGGCACCTGGGAATTCCCGGTGGTGCATGCGCGCGGCGGCACTTCGACCGGGCTCGTCATCTGGGATCGCGCAGCGCCCGAGGCGACCGCGCTGCGCGAGGAGCTGTTGCGGCATCTCATGGGCCTGCCGCTCACCGGCACCACGAGCGACGCCAAGCAGATCACCGGGCTCGGCCGCGGCTATCCGACCAGCAACAAGGTGTTCTTCGCCGAACTGCGCAAGAACGCATCGGGCGCGCCGCAGATCGTCAGCACCCTGGCGCAGCTCGCTTCCGGAAAATCCGAGATCGACTGGAGCGTCAACTGCGGCAACATGTCGGCGTCGCTGCCGTACTGGGCGATCGACCAGCAATTCCTGCCGCGCCAGTTGAACGGCGAAGGCGAGGTGGAGATCTACAACACCAACACCAAGTCGACGATGACCGCGCGCATCGCCTATGACGGCGACGGCTTTGCCATGGCCGCAATCCCGGGCGTCGACGGCGAATTCCCCGGCGTCGATCTGTTCCTCGCCAATCCGGTGGGCGCCAAGACCGGCAAGGCCCTGCCGACCGGCAACGTCACCGACCAGTTCGGCCCCTATCGCGTGTCATGCGTTGACGTCGCGGTGCCGATGGTGATCGCGCGCGCCGCCGACTTCGGCAAGACCGGCACCGAGGCGGTCAAGGATCTGCGCGGCGATGAAAAATTCTTCTCGGCACTGAAGACCTTGTGGATCGAGGCCGGCCTGAAGATGGGCCTCAAGGGCAAGGGCGGCAAGCCGATGACCGCCGACGAGCTCGCGAAGAGCGAAACCATCCCGAAAGTCTGCATCGTCGGCCCGCCGGTGAACGGCGGCCACATCTCGACGCGCTATTTCACGCCGCAGGAAGGGCACGCCACGATGGCGGTGACCGGCGGCTGCTGCCTCGCCGCCGCGTGCCTCATGCCGGGCACGGTGGCGCACGAGATTGCGCAGGGCCTGCCGTCGCTCGGGATCGAGCCAAGCGAGATCCAGGTCAACATCGAGAACCCGGCCGGAATTCTTTCGGCCACCATTGGCGGCCGGCACGCCAACGGCGTCACCACGATCGACCGCGCCGCCTACAAGCGTTCGGCGCAGGTCCTGCTGCGCGGCTATGCGCCGCTCTATCGTGCGTCGCCGGAATTGAAGAAGGCCCTGGCCGCGATCGCTGCGAACACGGCGCTGGCGATAGGCTGAGACGACATGTAGGGCGGGTTAGCCGAAGGCGTAACCCGCCGACGATCCGGCGGATTACGCTTCGCTAATCCGCCCTACGCATTGAATGCCCGTCAGTCCGCGAAGGCCGAGAACAGGCCGCCCCACTTGGGCTGCGGCAGAGACAGCGCCTGGCGCGTCTTGGCGTCGAGCCGCGGCACCACGACCAGGCGCTTGACCTCGCCGTTCAGGAACGCGTGGAGGAACGCGTCGTAGTTCTTGAACGAGACGCAGCCGTTCGACTGCCCGTTCGGGCCGAGCATGTAGGTGTGTGCCAGCATGCCGTCGCGGCCGTACATCTTCCTCTCGTCGACCGGCGTCAGGCGGATCGCGCGCACGCCGTGAAAAAGCTGCTCGCGCTCGGTCAGCACGTAGACGTTCGGCGGCGTCGGTCCGCGCATGCGCGTCCGAATGTATTGCGGCGACGGGTCATCCATCATGTGGCCGAGGCCGGAATGCGCCTCGAGCTTGCGGCCGTTCGGCATGTACACCGTCGCCGACTCGATGTCGTAGACCGCGGTGCGGTGGTCGACCGCGGAGGCCGGCGAATCCGCTTCCGCCGGCGGCGGCAGCGAAGCGAGCTTCAGCTTAGGCTCCGGCGTGACCGCCACCAGCGGGATGGAGCCGGTCGTCGTCTCGTCGGGCGCGAATTTGGCGATGCGCGGCCGCGACGGCGGCAGCGGCACCGGCTCGGCTTCGGCGGTGATGACGGGCGCAGGTGGCGCAGCGACCGGCGGCGGCGCGGCGACGACGACAGGCGGTGGTGCGACGACTGGCGGTGCTGCGACCGCCGGAGGCGCCGCGGCAACGGGCGGCGGTGTCAGCTCGCTGACATGAATCTTCGGACGCCGCCGCGGCATCGGGACATGCACAGGCGCAGCCGGAACGACAACGGGCGCGGCCGGCCTCGGCGCAATGAGCGGTGCGCGCTCGGTCATTGGCGCGAG
>DASTGR010000244.1:0-2166 GCA_035718885.1 Pseudolabrys sp.
GGGGAGAGGTAAGAAGCGGCAAGCCAGCCTCGAAAGACCTCTGAGCCAGAGACCCTTCGAGGCCGTCGCTGCGCGACGGCTCCTCATGGTGACGGGACAGCTATTCCCGGACGCCGTGACCCGCCCCTACTCCGCCGCCTCGATACGGACGGGCTCCGCGACCGGCTCGGCCGCCCCCGGCGCGATCGGCGCCGCATGGCCGGCGCCACGCTTGATCTCGTCGAGCCGCTTCTCCTGCGCGACGAAGGCCTGGGCGGCGTCGGTCTTGAACATGTCGTGCGTCGCGACCTCGTCCTCGGTCACCGGTGCGATGGCGAGGTCGGTGTACTCGTAGCGCTTCGGGTCGTACTTGATCTTCACATAGGCGCGGCGCAGGCGCAGGTAAAAGTAACCCCAGCCGGCGAGCTTGCGCGCAGTCTCGGCGACGTACTTCGGATAGAACGACCAGATCGGCTCGATCGGCATGCCCGGGCGGCGGTCGCGGCGGAACTTGCGGCGCAGGATGCCGCTCTCGACCGGATGCACGTTCTCCAGCTCGAACGACGCCTTGAACCAGGTGAGCGTGAACAGCACGTTGCCGAAGGCGCGCAGCGCCGCGGCGCGGCGCATGATCGTCTCGCAGTGCTCGAACGTGTAATAGCGCCGCCAGGACTCGCGATAAGCGTATTCCCATTCGGTGCGCGACATCTTCGGATGGTTCGCGCAGATGTGATGCAGGTCGTATTTGTTGAGGTCCGGCTCCACCCACGCCTTGGCGCGGTAGAGCTTCTGGTGGTCCTCCGAACCCGGCAGCGGCGTGAGATAGTGGATCTCGAGCACGTCGATCGGCAATTCGCGCTTGATCACGTCGAGATCGTTGAGCACCGACTCGACCGTGTCGGCCGGGAAGCCGGTGATGTAGCCGGCATAGACGAGGATGCCGGCCTTCTGCCAGGCGAGCAGCATCTGCCGGTATTCGGTAATCTTGTTCTGCTTCTTCTTGGCCGCCATCAGGTTGGCGGGGTTGATGTTCTCGAGCCCGATATAGGTCTTCTTGACGCCGGCGCGGCGGCACTTGTCGATGAAGTTCGGCAGCCGGTGGCAGAGCGTGTCGACCTGGATGATGAAGGAGAACTCCATCTTCTCGACCTCGCGCATATGGATGATGCGGTCGAGGATCGGCTCCCAGTCCTTGTTGCGCGCGAAATTGTCGTCGGTGATGAAGAAGCGGGTGAGACCCTGAGCGACGTTGTCGCGGATGATCTTCTCGATGTCGTCGGGCGTGCGGCGACGCGACTTGCGGCCCTGGACGTTGATGATGGTGCAGAACGAGCACTGGTAGGGGCAGCCGCGACCGGCGTCGAACGAGGTCACCGTGCCGCTGGTGCGCTTGACGCGGTCGCGGCCGAGCATCGGCGCCGGCGCACCATCGATGCCCGGCAGGTCGTGCATGTAATTGTACATGGGCTTGAGTTGGCCCAGATACGCGTCGCGCATCACCTCGCCAAGATGCTCCTCCGCCTCGCCGGCGAAGACCGCAAGGCCCATTGCCTGCGCCGCGCGCAGGGCGTCGTCGTCGCCGCCGATCATCGAAATGACGCCGGACATGTGGAAGCCGCCGATCGCCACCGGAATGCCGACGGCGCGCAAGGGCCGCGCAATGTCGAGCGCGCGTGGCGCCTGGTTCGACTGCACGCCGACCAGCATCACCATGCCGGCGCCGGCATCCTTGATCATGCGCGCGATGCGGTCCGGGCGGATTCGGGTGTTGCCCTCGTCGATGGCGTGGATGTCGATCTCGACGTCCTCGCCGAGCACGTTCCGGTCGGCGAAATGCCGCGCAATGCCGTGCACGCAGGCGAGCGAATTGGAGGGGATCGCCGACTTCAGCCAGACGATCGGATAGCCGTCGTCGCAATAATGCGTCGGCTTGACGAGAACGAGACAGAAGCGGCGCTTGCCCGCCGCCTGGACCGCAACTTCCGACATGGTCGCCCCACCTGCCGCTCTCGCGTTGATCGTGCCTTCTATTCCGCCGCTTCCACCACCTGGATTTCACGTTCGCGGGTCTGGCCGCCGCTGATCTTGTCGAGCCGCGCCCGCTGCTCGACGAAGGCGCGCGCCTGATCGGTCGCGAACAGTTCGTGCGTCGCCGCCTCGTCGTCGGCCACCGGCGTCATGGCGAGG
>DASTGR010000245.1:0-29753 GCA_035718885.1 Pseudolabrys sp.
TAATCGCTGCCGACGCGGCGCGAATGCCGCGCAGACTGAACGTTCAGGATTTCCCTGCGTTGCGTCTGCGTACATCTTGAGCCTTCGGGCTCTCTCCTCCCAACTTGAACCCCGGGCGATGAGCCCGGGGTTTTTTAATTCCGGTTTTGCGCGCTCGCTTGGCGCGCAGCCGCTTTTCGCCGGAACTCGCGCCGAAATACCGCCGGAACCAAAAGCTGCATTTCAGAATTGGTAAGGCTCCAAGTCGCCCTTCTCGGCGATTTCCTCAACAATCATGGAGCGACCGATGAAGACGAAGATTCTCGCCGCGGCCACTCTGGCCGCGATCATTGCGCTGCCGGTGGCCGCGCAGGCGCAGGGCACCGTGCGCGGCGCGGCGGAAGGCGCCGATGCCGGCGCGCGCGCGGCCGGGCCGGTCGGCGCGGTCGTCGGCGGCACCGTGGGCGCTGTCGCCGGCACCGTCGGCGGCATTCTCGGCGTCGACGACCGCCCGCGCTTCCGCGAATACGTCGTGCACGAGCGCGTGCCCTCCTACACCTATCGCGAGCCAGTGCAGGTCGGCGTCGTGCTGCCGGAAGAAGGCGTGACCTATTACGAAGTGCCGGAGCGCTTCCATGTGCGCGGCCACTATCGCTATACGGTCATCAACGGTCAGCCCGTGCTGGTCGAGCCGGGCACGCGGCGCGTCGTCGAAGTGATCCGCTAAGTTCGCGCACGGGATCCGAAAGCGTTCAGGCCCCGGGGAAACCCGGGGCCTGGTTTGTTCTTAGGGCAGAAGGCTCAGGCCTTGACAGTCAGCCGCGTCACGTTGCGGCCAAGGGCGGGTGAACGCCGCGCGGGATCGGCAGCCATGTAAAGCCCCCGCTTCTCCGGCAGCGGAACGAAGCAGTCGGTGAGGCCGACCACCGTCTCGGCCGCGCCGAGCATCAGATAGCCGTCTCGCGGCATCTGCCGCGCGATGCGTTCGAGCACGCCGACCTTGGTCGGCTGATCGAAATAGATGAGCACGTTGCGGCAGAAGACGACGTCGAATTGGCCGAGCGGCGAAAAGTCGTTGAGCAGGTTGAGCGTCCGGAATTGCACCATGCCGCGCAGTTCAGGCGCGATTTCCCACGCGTCGCCGCTCTTGCTGAAATATTTGACCAGCAACTGGATCGGCTGGCCGCGCTGCACCTCGAACTGGGAGTAGATGCCTGCCTTGGCCCGATCGATCACGTCGGCCGACAGGTCGGTGGCGACGATGTCGACACGGAAGCCATTGAGCTGCGCGCCGAGGCCCTTCAGCACCATTGCGATCGAATAAGGCTCCTGGCCGCTTGCCGCCGCCGTGCACCAGATGCGAATACGCTTCTCGCGGGAGCGCGCCGCCACCAGCGCCGGGATGACCGTCTCGCGCAGATGGTCGAACGGAATGCGGTCGCGGAAGAAGAAGGTCTCGTTCGTCGTCATCGCCTCCGTGACGGCGATGGCAAGGGAGGCCGAGCCGGGTTGACGCAGGCGTGTCGCCAGTTCGCCGAGCGACGTCATGCCGTGCCGGCGCGCGAGCGGCAGAAGGCGGCTTTCGAGCAGGTAATCCTTCTCCGCGGACAGGACGAGCCCGGAGCGCTCCTTGAGCATGCGGCGCAGGAAGTCGAAATCGTGCGGCGTCATGCGCGCTCCCCCGTGAACAGACGGGTGAGGCGCGGGCCGATGTCCGTCAGAGGCAGCACGGCCGAGCACAGGCCGGCATGCGCGACCTGGCCGGGCATGCCCCAGACGACGCTTGTCGCCTCGTCCTGCGCGATAACATGGCCGCCTGCCGCGACCAGTTCCTTGGCGCCGGCGAGGCCGTCCGCGCCCATTCCGGTGAGCACCAGTGCCAGCGCCTTGCCGCCCCACACTGTCGCGGCGGACGAGAACAGGGGGTCGACCGAGGGCTTGCAGAAATTGATGTGCGGTCCGTCGTCGATGGCGATGACCGGCGCGCCGTCGCGCGAGACGACGCGCATGTGGCGCCCGCCCGGCGCGATATAGACCGTGCCGGCGACGACCGGCTCGCCGTCGGCGGCCTCCCGCACCGGCGTCTTGACGGTGCGCGACAGGTGCTCCGCAAGGATCGCCGTGAACGTCGGCGGCATGTGCTGAGTGATCAGGACCGGGGCGCGGGCGATCAACGCGGTCGCGTGGGTCAGGACGGCGTCGAGCGCCTGCGGGCCGCCGGTCGACGAACCGATCAGGAGGACGCGCGGCGGTGTCAGCGGCATCGGCCGCAACACGACCGGCTGATGCGACCGCGCATGCCGCGGCGCGTGCGCCGCGATCCGCGGACGCCGGGCGCGCTGGCCGAGCGTGCGGATCTTCTCGATCAACTCGCGGCGGAAATTGTCAGACGAACCCGAATCGTGCGGCGTCGACGGCTTCGGAACGTAATCGGCGGCGCCGAGCGCCAGCGCCTTCAGGCTGATCTCGGCATTCCGGCGCGTCACCGTCGACGCCATGATGACGACGAGGTCGCGCTTCCTGGCGAGGAGCTGCGGCAGAGCGGATATGCCGTCGAGTTCTGGCATCTCGACGTCGAGCACGACAACGTCGGGGTCGGCGCGCTCGATCTCGTCGATGGCGTCGCGGCCGGTGCGCACGAGCGCGACGACGTCGAGATCGGGCTCTGCGGTCACCCAGCGCGCAATCAGGCCGCGCACGACCGCCGCATCGTCGACGATCATCACACGCAGGCGCTTGCGCGCGGCGGCATCCGGCAGCGTCGATGCGGCGAGAGCGGTCATCGGCGGTCGTTTCCCGGTTCTTCTTAGATCAGGCCGACTTCCTGGAATTTAGCCTCGACGATCTCGCGGTCGAACGGCTTCATGATGTACTCATTGGCACCGGCATGCAGCGCGCGGGCGATATGGGCGACGTCGTTCTCGGTCGTGCAGAACACGACCTTCGGCCCGTCGCCGCCGGGCAGACGGCGAAGCGAACGCAGGAACTCGTAGCCGTCCATCTTCGGCATGTTCCAGTCGAGCAGGATCGCCTCGGGCAGTCCGCGCCGGCAGACGTCGAGCGCCTGTTCGCCGTCCTCGGCTTCCTGGATCTGGAAGTCGAGCCCCTCGAGGATGCGCCGCGCCACCTTCCGGATGACGCTGGAGTCGTCGACGATCAAACAGGTTTTCATTTCGTGTCCTCGCCACAGTCCTTGTGCGGTCACGCCGCCATCGATGCCGAGCCGATGTCGAGCACGCGGTCGACATCGAGCACCAAGAGCAGCCGGTCGTTGAGACGGTGAATCCCGGTCGACACGCGCGCGAGGCGCGGATCGAGGTTCACCGGATTGGGTTCGCGCGCGTCCTCGTCGAGCTTGAGCACTTCGCCGATGGCGTCGATCAGGAGGCCGTAGGATTCGCCGCGCAACTCGACGCCGATGGCGAGCGACGACTTGTCGCTGCCGCCGCTGAGGCCGAGGCGCCGACGCATGTCGACCAGCGTCACGATGCGGCCGCGCAGATTAAGCACGCCGGCGATCTCAGGCGGCGCCAACGGCACGCGCGTGGGTCCTTCCGGGATGAACACGTCCTGCACGCGCAGGATCGGCATGCCGATCAACTCGCCGCCGATCTCGGCCGTGACGTATTCGCGCAAGTTGGCTGCCTCGCTCATGCCGCCCGCCCGAATTCGCTCTGCTCCTTCAGCGCCGCGATCAGGCCCTGACGGTCGAATTTGGCGACGTAGTCGTGGAAGCCGACCTCGCGGCCGCGCGCGATGGCCTCGGGCGAGACGATCGAGGACAGGCCGATGACCGGCAACTCGGCCCCGCGCGGATGCTTGCGCAGCGCCTGCGTCAACGCGAAGCCGTCCATTTCCGGCATCTCGATGTCGGTGATGACGATGTCGGCGGCGCCGCCGCCATCGACATGCGCGAGCGCCTCCGCACCCGAACCGGCGGTGGTCACGTCGAACCCGGCCGCCTGGAGGACCGGCGCCAGCATGTTGCGGAAGAAGGGCGAGTCGTCGACCAGCAGCACGGCGCGGCGGCGGGGCGTCGCGGCCTGCTCCTTGCGGCGGAACCAGTCCTCGAAGGCGATGGGGAGGAAGTGGCCGATGTCGACGATTTCGGTCGCCTGCCCTTTGACGATCGCCGAGCCGAGCAGGCCGTCGACGCCGCCGGCGACCTCGATATCGAGCCTGTCCTCGACGATATCGACGATCTCGTCGACGACCAGCGCCATCGAGCGCGTGCCGTCGGAAAAGACCAGCAATGGCTGTGCGCCTTCGCTGCGCACGTTGACGTTCGTGTCCATGCGCACGAGTGGCATCAACTGTCCGCGGTACTGGATCATGTGACGACCGTTGGACAGCTCGATCTTGCGGGCGTCGACTTCTTCGAGCCGGGTGACAAGCGACAGCGGCACGGCCTTCGGCTGCGTCGAGCCGGCGCGGAACAGGAGCAGCGAGGTCGCCTGCTCGGCGCTGGCGGAAGCCTCCGCATCCGCGGCGGCGGCTGCCTGCAACTGCAACTGCGCCGCGGCGGTAGTGCCGAGCGCCTGCGCGATCCCGTTCGGATCGATGATCATGATCACCGAACCGTCGCCGAGTATGGTGTTGCCGCAGAACAGCGCGATGTGGCGCAGCTTGCTCGACATCGGCTTCACCACGATCTCTTCGGTATGGAAGACCGCGTCGACGACGATGCCGAATGTCTGCGCGCCCACCTGCGTGACCACGATGAAACCTTGTTCGACGTTCTCCGACGCGGCGGGCGCGATACCGAGCAGACGGCTGAGCCGCGCCACCGGCAGAAGCTTGTCGCGCAGGCGCAGGACCGCCGTGTCCTTGATGCGCTCGATGCGATGCTCGCTGCCGCCATGCGCGCGCACGAGCTCGATCACCGCAAGCTGCGGGATGGCGTAACGGTCGCCGGCGGCCTCGACGATCAACGCCGACACGATCGCGAGTGTCAGCGGGATCTTCACCGTGAAGCTCACGCCCACGCCGGGGACCGAGCGCACGTCGATCGTGCCGCCGATCTGATCGATGTTCGTGCGCACGACGTCCATGCCGACGCCGCGGCCGGAAATGCTGGTGACTTCCGCCGCGGTCGAAAAGCCTGGCGCGAAGATGAATTTGTGGATTTGCTGTTCCGTGAGCTTATCGAGCTCGGCCTCCGTGACGAGGCCTTGCGCCAGCGCCTTGGCCTTGATGCGCTCGGTGTTGAGGCCGCGGCCGTCGTCGGCAATCTGGATGACGATGAAGCCGCCCTCGTGCCAGGCGCACAGGCGGATGCGGCCGCGCTCCGGCTTGCCGGCGGCGCGGCGCTCCTGCGGCGTCTCCAGCCCGTGGTCGGCGGAATTTCGCAGCATGTGCGTGAGCGGGTCCTTGATCAGGTCCAGCACCTGACGGTCGAGCTCGGTCTCCGCGCCCTGCATCTCCAGATCGATGTGCTTGCCGAGCTCCTGCGACAGGTCGCGCACGATGCGTGGCAGCTTCTGCCAGGCATTGCCGATCGGCTGCATGCGCGTCTTCATCACGCCTTCTTGCAGTTCGGCGGTGACGTTCGACAGGCGCTGCAACGGCGTCTTGAACTCGGATTCCTCGTGACGGCGGCCGATCTCGAGGAGCTGATTGCGCGTGAGCACCAGCTCCGAGACCATGGTCATCAGCTTCTCGAGCGTATCGACCGAGACGCGGATCGACTGATTGCCGTTGCGCTCGGCGTCGTCCTTTGCGGCGTCGGCGAGAGGCGACTTGACCCGGCGCTGCGGCGCTTCGACGGGCGTCGCGCGGAACGCACGCTCGAGATCGTCGAGCGAATCTTCGCCTGGCAAGAGCGGCCGTTCGAGCACCTGCTCGACCAGGGTGCCGACGCTCTGCTGCGGCGGCGGCGCCTGTTGCTTCTTGGGATCGAGCGACGCAGCCATGTGCGTCAGTCCGGATATGAGATCGTCGTCGGCGCCCGCCGGCTCGCGCTGCTCGTTCTCGAGCGATTCGAGGATCTGCTTGATGCGGTCGATGCTGGCGAGGATCAGCGTCACGGCGTCGGTCGTCGCCGGCACGCCGTCCCGGAAGCGGCCCATCAGCGCCTCGGCCGCGTGCGCCAACGCCTCGAGACGCGGCAGGCCGAGGAAGCCGCAGGTGCCTTTGATCGTGTGGACGAGGCGGAAAACGTTGTTGATGATGGTGGCGTTCGCGGGCTCCCGCTCGAAACGCACGAGTTCGACGTCGACGACGTCGAGACTCTCGTTCGTCTCGGTCACGAACTCCCGCAACAGGTCGTCCATCGGGAAACGCCTTTACCGGCGAGCGCTTGCCCGCCCCCCACGCCGTCCATCGGAGCGAGGCCAGTCTGGCCGCTAACGGTTTAATTTTGGTTGCGGATTACCCGTCTGCCGCGGCGCGTTAACCGCTCGTTAACCGCGCGTGCTCGCGATCGGGGGTCAGGCCGGCTTGCGGGTCAGCGGCCGAAATCGCCCGAACCAGGCGCATATCCGGCGGCAGGCGTTTTTTGCGAGCGCAGCGCCCCGCCTGAAGCGCAGGGCGAAGCCTCCTACGCCAAGAAAAATGTAGGAGAGCAGGCCGCCGCCCGGAACCGGGCCCGGATTGGAGGTCGACAAGTTGAAGGCGTAGTCGCTCGCGGAAGAGCCAGAGAAATTCAATGTTCCGCCGTTCCCCGAAAAATAGCGCTGCCCACCCGTGTAAGAGTTGCTGAAATCGAACGTCTCGCCATTCGCCGACGGGAGCGAACCGGCATAGAAAAAATATTGTGTGTTTCCGGACAGCGTCAAAGATGGATTGAAGACATACACCGAGCCGGACGCCGTCGCGGTCGCAACGTATCCCGGGGAGGAAGACGCCGATGAAGCAAGGTTCACCCCCGACCCGGTATAGGCTTGCGTAAACAGATACAGGCTTCCGGAAGCCGCGGGAGCACCCGTAACGCCGTCATAGAAATTGAACGTGACGTTCGTCCAGCTGCCCGAAGGCGTCGTCACCGACTGGCCTGGAAACTGGTTTGGGTTTCCGCCGCCGGTACATCCGACACAATACTGGGCGATAATGATATCGGCCATTGCCGGGGAAGCGGCACTGAACATCATCGCGCCGAACAGAAGCGTGAGCGGCACGGCACAGCACGAGGCGCGCCAGGATTTCACCAATTTCCGACTGACACAGCGAAATACGCGCTGCAACTCCTCACTAACGCACCGCAAGCCGACCCCTCCCCCGAGACGTCTTCCCGCACGTACCGTTATATAAAATTAGATGTGAGTAAAGCCGCGATGGCGCGTTGAAACACGGGCAAATAAGAGCCCGGAATGACTTATAAATTCTCCATCAGCGCGCTGTGATCACCGCCACATCTCCCTCCATGGCGGCGGAAGCGGTGAGCCCGCAGGCGCGCGCGAGCAGACCAGCGTAGAACGGCTGAATGCGATGGGCGTCGATGCCCTCCTCGCCGATCTGACCCGACATCAGTGCCGCGTTCGGCGGCACCTTGGCGTTCGTGCCGGTGGCACTCACCGTAAAGCCCATGCTCTCGCCCTCGCCGACCGGCGCGACGACGAGCCTGCCGCCGCGCGGAATGCCCTGCTGCGCGATCAGCAGCATGTTCAGCAAGAGTTTGACCCTGTTCTTCGGCAGAAGAAGCCGCGGCAGCGTCCACTCGATCTTGGTCTTCTCGTCCTCGAGGAAGCCGCGCGCCACCTTCTCGGCGTCGCCCGTGTCGATCTGCGCGCCGGCCGAGCCGGCGGCGCCGAAGGCGATGCGGCAGAACTGGAGCTTGGCCGAGGCGGTGCCCGCGCTCTTCTTGATCAGGTCGAGGGCGAATTCCTGCGTCTCTTCGTCCTTGGATTCGGCCAGCACTTCGAGCCCGTTGACGATGGCGCCGACCGGGCTGATCAGGTCGTGACAGACGCGCGAGCACAGCAGGGCGGCGAGGTCGAGGGCTTCAATCGAGCTTCCGGACATGAGTGGCGATCTCCCGCTGGGCTTGCGCTGGGCCGCGAAACAGGCGAATCGACGCGTTCCGAGGCCATCACGGCCATACACCGCGCCCGCACAGGACGAAACCCGCAATGTCAGGACCTGCCGCCGCACGCGACCTGACGCCCGGCGAGCTCGTCGGGCTCCTGGACGAGCTGACGCGGATCGTCGCCCGCGCGGCCGCGGCGACGCTTGTCCGGCCGGCAGCCGAGGTCGAACGGCGCTACAAGCCTGATCAGTCGCCGGTGACGGCGGCGGACGAAGCCTCCGAGGCGGTGATTTTAGAGGGGTTGGCTCGGTTGATCCCGGGGCTGCCCGTGGTGGCCGAGGAGAGCGTCGCCAGCGCGCCGGTTGATCTCGGCACGAACTTCGCCATTGTCGACCCGCTCGATGGCACCAAGGAATTCATCGCCGGCCGCGACGAGTTCACGGTCAACCTCGCCATTGCCCGCCGTGGCGTTCCGCTCGTCGGGATCATCGCGGCGCCGGCGCAGGCGATACTCTGGCGCGGGGTCATCGGTCACGGCGCCGAACGCCTTAAGATGAGCTGGGCCGATGGTACGGTCGCCGAGCGCGTCGCCATCCGCACGCGGCGCGCGCCGGACCGGCTCGTCGTCGCGGTTTCGCGCAGCCACATGGACAAGGAGAGCGAGGCCTGGCTCGCCCGCTTCCCGACGGCCGAACGCTATGCCTGCGGGTCGTCCGTGAAGTTCTGCCACATCGCCGAGGGCAAGGCCGATCTCTATCCGCGGCTCGGCCCGACCAGCGAATGGGACATCGCCGCCGGATGCGCCATCCTGGCAGCCGCGGGCGGCCTCGTCACCGATCCGCACGGCGGGCCGTTGCGCTTCGGCTCGGGCGGCAAATTCCTGGTCCCCGGCTTCATCGCCTGGGGCGATCCGGCCCGCGCCGCGCGCTGACGCCTAGCGGCCGATGGTGCGAATGATGTCGGGCCAATTGCGTTCGGCGACCTCGAGCACCCGCCCCGGCGCGGCAACAAAGGCGGCCCGATCGGCGTCGCTATAAAAGAGATAGAGCTTATTGCCGGCGATAGCCCAGAACTGCGGGTTGCCGGCGACCGAGCGGTTGCGGGCCACCGCGACCGGGTCGTAACCGCCGAAGCGCGGCATGTAGGTGCCCGGGTGCTCGAGAAAGGCCTCGCGGTTGCCGCTGTTGCGGAAGCGCCAAACCGCGCCGTCATGCGTGAGTTCGAGGTCGGCGCGGCCTGCCCGCGGCGCCCGATCGGTGAAATAGGCGACCGGATCGAAACCGGAGAGCGCCAGGCCGGTCGCCGGATTGACGACCAGGGGATCCGCCGCCGCCGGGCCGGCAAGAGCGGTCGCCAGAACCGCCACCAGCGCCCAAAACCCGGCCTTTTCCGGCTGCCGTGCTGCGGTCATAGTCGGTCGTGACATTGGGACGATTCGGGACTGCCCGCCTGGACTGCCGACCCTACGGCGGGCGGCGTGATCATCCGGTTAAGGGTTCCCACCTTCCATGGAGTATTCGATGCGCTCGACCATACGGCTGGCGGCCATGAGCCTTTGCCTCGTCGGCCTCGGAACCGGATTTGCCGCCGCCCAGGGCGTTCCGCCGCCGCAGCAGCAATATGTGCCCCCGCAGCAGCCCTACTCGCCGCCGCCGCAGCAGCCGCAATATTCGCAGCCGCCGCAGCAGGTGCCCGGCCCGCCGCCGCAGCGGCACAGCCGCGACACCTTTCGCCCGGAAGAGATCGTGCGCGAGGGGCACAAGTTCTTCGGCACCGTGTCGCGCGGCCTCGCGCAGGTGGTCGAAAAGGCGGTGAGCCGCTGGGGCGAGCCGAACGGCTACATCCTCGGCCAGGAAGGCTCCGGCGCTTTCGTGGTCGGTCTGCGCTATGGCGACGGCAAGCTCTATACGCGCAATGCAGGCGACCGCCGCGTGTTCTGGGAAGGACCCTCGGTCGGCTTCGACACGGGCGGCGAAGGCGCCCGCACGATGATGCTGGTCTACAACCTGCCCGCGACCGAAGCGATCTATCAGCGCTTCGCCGGCATTGACGGCTCGGCCTATTTCATCGGCGGATTCGGCATGACCGCGCTGACCGCCAACAACATCGTGCTGGTCCCGATCCGCTCCGGCATCGGCTTCCGGCTCGGCGCCAACGTCGGCTATCTCAAATTCACGCCGCAGGCGACGTGGAACCCGTTCTGACGCGCCGCCGCCGCACGTCTGCAAATTTTCGAAGCCCTTGAACCCGGTGACCGCGACGCGGCGCCGGGTTTAGGTTAATCTCGGCTTGCGCTGGTGGACACCACTTTACCGTGTCAGGGTCGCATGGGGTTACCGGGCGAGGGTGAGTTGGAGGCGCAGTTTCATGATTGAACCGATCATGTATTTCGGGATCGGCTTTCTGGTGGCCGCCCTGATCGGGCTCGTCGTCGTTCCGCTCGTTCACAACCGCGCCGTCCGCCTGACCATGCGCCGGCTCGAGGCCGCGACGCCCCTGTCGATGGCCGAGATCCAGGCCGACAAGGATCAGCTCCGCGCCGAATTCGCGATGTCGACGCGCCGGCTCGAAATGAGCGTCGAGCAGCTCAAGATGAAGAGCACCGGCCAGCTTGCCGAGCTCGGCAAGAAGAGCGACGCCATCAACCGGCTCAAGATCGAGCTCGGCGAGAAGACCGCCACGATCTTCGCGCTCGAAGCGCGCGACAAGGCGCTGCGCGACCAGCTGCGCGCCACGGAAGAAGAGTTCGCCGTCAAGACCAACACCATGCTCGAGGCGCAGCGCGCGCTGACCGAGAAGGAAGCCGAGCTCGCCCGCTTCATGGGCCAGTACGACGAGAAGTCGTCGCTGGCGGATTCACAGCGCATCGAAATCGTCGCGCTGAAGGAGCAGGTCGACGCGCTCAAGACGCGCCTGACCGAAGCCGGCAACGATCTGCGCGCGGTCGAGGACCGCCGCGACAACGAGCGCGTCGAACTCAAGGCCGCGACGCAGGAATTGTCGGAAGAGCGCGGCAAGGTCGAGAACCTCGGCCGCCGCGTGTCCGAGCTCGAGCAGGCGCTGGTGGCGCAGACGACCGAAGCCGAGATCCTCGGCCGCCGCGCCCAGGACCTCGAGAACCGCCTGACCGAGCAGACCCGCCTCCTCACCGAGAGCGATTTCGAGCTGCGCCAGATCCGCGCCCAGATCGAGACTGCGCAGAAGACCGAAGCCGATCTGCGCGCGGCCATCGCCGAACTCGACGGCCGCTCGTCCTCCGCCACGCAGAAGCTCAGGGCCGAGAACGCGCAGCTTGCCGCCGAGCTCGATCACACCAAGGAAGACCGCGACCGCATCGCGCGCGACCTCGCCAACATGAAGCGCGAGACGGAAGAGACCTGGGCGAACGAGCGCGTCGAGAACGCGCTCCTGCGCGAGCGCATCAACGACGTCGCGGCGGAAGTGGCGCGGCTCGCCTCGACGCTCGAGGGCCCGAACTCGACGATCGACGCGATCCTCGCGGCCGAAAGCGCGCGTGACCGCGCCGTGGCGCAGGCGAGCGCGCCGGTCACCGTGCACGGCGACGTCACGCTCGCCGCCGATACGCCCGCGGGCGGCAATCTCGCCGACCGCATCCGCGCCCTGCAATCGCAGTCGCCGCGCGCCGGCGCCGACGAGCCGCAGACGCGGAACTGACGGGGGCGCCGCGGCGCGGCGCCTCATTCTGCTGCAAAGAGAACGGGATGCGCCGGATCGCTTGACCGCTTCCGGCGCATTTTCTATACCCGCCACGCTTGGTGGCCGGGCGGTTAGCTCAGCGGGAGAGCACACCCTTCACACGGGTGGGGTCATAGGTTCAATCCCTATACCGCCCACCACCGCGCCCTTCCACATCGGCAACCGACGCGCGGGCGCTCCAGCCTCAGGCGAACTGCTTCACCATCATCACCAGCACGGCGAGCACGATCAGTGCCGCGAGCACGTCGCCGATGATCTTGCCGATGCGCTCAGGCGTCCCCTCGACAGTCTCAACCTCGGTCATATCGACCTCCTTCCGTCACGACGCGCGCCGCGGCGGCGGATCGCGCGTCAGGTTTTTCGACGCCAGTTCGTCGAGATAGTCCTGCCAGAACTTGCCGCGATTGCGGCCGAGCCCGGCGAGATAATTCCAGTCATAGATGCCGGTCGAGTGCATGTCGTCGAAGACCAGCCGCACCGCATAATTGCCGACCGGCAAGACCTCCAGGATGGCGACGTCGCGTTTCCCGGGGACCGTCTTGCGCTCGTCGGGCGAATGGCCCTGCACCTCGGCGCTCGGACTCTTGACGCGGAGATATTCGGCGGGCAGTTCGAACCGCTCGCCGCTCTCGAACGAGACGGTCAGCATCTTCTTGTCTTTGCCGAGGCGCAGCTCGGTCGGCCAGCTTTCACTCATGCGCGGGGTTCTAGCGCGCGCTGGCTCAATTCACAAATCGCACGACGCCGGCGGTTGAAAGGTCGAAGCCGCCCATTTCGCCGGCGCGGGCGGCGAGTTCCGCGGAGCGTAAAAAGCGCATCAAGTTCTGGAGCGCCGGACGGAAATAGTCGCGCTGGCGCATCAGGAGGTCGAACGTCTCCCAGACGATCGGCACGAAGTCGAGCCCGGCAGCGTTGGCGACCGAGCGCGTCGCGATGCCGGTGTCGGCGCGGCCGGCGCGGATCGCCTGGGCAATGTCCGGCCCCGTCGGGCACATGGGCCCGGCCTGCACCGCCTCAAGCGTCGCCTTGGCGCGCCCGAGCAAAGCCAGCAGCAGAAGCTGAGCGCCGGCCCCCTTCGGCCGCTGCGAGATGCGCGCGCGGCGCGCGAGCACGTCCTCGATCTTCCTGATCTTCATCGGATTGCCCGCTGGTACGAGAAAGCCCTGCTCGCGGCGGCAGAAGCCGATCAGTACAGCGTCGCCGACGTCGCTGCGCGCCTTCAGCGCCGCGACGTTGGCGTCGGCTTGGAGGTCGTCGAGCGCGTGCAGGTGCATGCCGGCGGCGATCGCCTCGCCGGCGAAGAAGCGCGCGAGCCCCGCTTCGCTGCCGACGGCGAGCGTGGCCAGCCCGCAGCCGCTCTCGCGCAGCGCCCATTCGAGGAGAGGATCGTGGCTGCCGGCGACGATCGGCGCCGGCTCGGCGCGCGACAGCCCGGCCGGGCGCTGGATGCTGGCGGCGAGCCAGTGATCGAGCTCCGCCTTGGGGAAGAGCCAGCGGCCGGTCACCTTGGTGCAGGGGATCGTGCCCTCCGCCACCATCTCGTAGATCTTGCGCTCCTTGAGGCGCAGATAGGCGGCGGCTTCGGAGGTCGTGAACAGTTCCATGGCGGGCCGAAACTAGCCGAGGCGGCGGCGCGACGCCAATCTCAGCCGGCGGCGGCAGGACGCGGCAGCGAGGCGAGCCGCGCCTTGAAATCGAAATCGGGATCGGCGGCCTCTTCCGGCAGGATCGATTGGCCGGCGGCGATGAGGCGGCGGCCGAACATATGATCGGCGGCGCGATTGACGCTCTCGATGCCGATCAGTCGGTCGCCATTGAAGCAGAAGACGGAGAAGGCGCGTGCGGCGAGATCGCCGCGCACGACCGAGTGCTCGCAGCCAGAGGTCAGGCCAACCATCTGGAGCTTGAGATCGCGCTGGTCGCTCCAGAACCAGGGCAAGGCGGCGTAGGCCGACGGCTTTCCGGCAATGCGGGCGGCGACGCAGCGCCCCTGATCGACCGCGTTCTGGACGGATTCGAGCCGGATGCGTTTGCCCGTCGCCGCGTCCGGGTACGAGGCGCAGTCGCCGATCGCCGAGATGTTCGGGTCGGAGGTCAACAGATGCGCGTCGACGGCGATGCCGTTGTCGAGCGTCAGGCCGGCCGATTGCGCGAGCGCGGTCTCCGGCACGATGCCGATGCCGACGAGGACGAGATCGGCCGGCACGCTGCGGCCGTCGGCCGTGGCGACGCCGGTCGCGCGGCCGTTCGCGGTCTCGACGGCAGCGATCCGCGCATCGAGCATCAGCCGATTTCCCCAGGCCGTATGCGCCTCGGCGAAGAAATGCGACACGACCGGCGAGACGGCGCGGCTCATGCAGCGCGACAGCGCCTCGACGACAGTCACTTCCTTGCCGAACTTCGAGGCGACCGCGGCGAGTTCGAGGCCGATGAAGCCGGCGCCGGCGACGACGATCCGCTGCGCCGCGTGGAAGCGCTGCTTGATGGCGTCGGCCTCGGCCAGGGTGCGCAGATAGAGCACGCCGTCGGCCTCCGCGCCGGGCACCGGCAGCTTGCGATTCTGCGCGCCGAGCGCGAGCACGAGGTGATCGTAGGGCAGTGTCTTGCCGGAGGCGAAGGAGACACGGCGCGCGGCGCGGTCGATCGCCGTCGCCCTGTCGCCGGTCACGACGGCGATCGCGTGCTTCTCGTAATAGCTCGATGGCCGCAGCTGGAGCCGCTCGGCAGTCGTGTCACCGAGCAGATAGGCCTTCGACAGGGGCGGCCTTTGATAGGGAAGCGCCGGCTCGTCGCCGACAATGGTGACGGGTTCCGCGTAGCCTGCCTCGCGCAAGGACGCCGCGACCTGATACCCGCCCTGCCCTGCGCCGATGATGAGCGTTCCCGCCGCCATCCGCTCCGTTCTCACAGTTCAAAGAACGGCAGCGGTCTTATGCGGTTTGGCCGGGCTTGTCACCCGGCGGAACTCGTCAGGCGTGCGCGAGGACGCGGGCTGCGCGTTTGGCTGCCACGCGCTTGCGCGGCGCCTCGACGACAGCCGGCACGATGCTGACATCGTGCAGGTCGGGGCAGACGCAAACGGCCGCCTTGCGGCGCGCCAGCATCACCTTCCGGCCGTCGGGAAATTCGACGTAGCGGCGGACCATGCCGCCCTCGCTCTCGAGCACATATTTGGCGCCATCCGGAAACCGGGCCGGAAGCCGACGTGTAGGACGCATGATCTCACCCTTCCCTCGCCTCACCACCGCACCTTCACAACACCCACCTCGTTACCAAGTTCTGACGTGGCTCAAGTTGTGCCCGTTATGCACAGGCCCTCCCCCGAACAATTCCGGCCGCACAGCGAACAGGCAGCCCGCCGCGCTGCCTGCCGGACAGGCACCGGTCCATTGAAATCCCGCCCGGCGCTATCAAATGAGAGCGGACAGGTGACCCATGACGGAATTCCGCAGTGATTGGATGTGGTCCGAGGCCTGCGAGATGCTGGCCCGGGCGGAGCGCATGCATCGCGAGTTCTTTCGCCCGGCCCGGACGAAAGCTCACGTTCCGGCCTTCGAACCGCCGGTCGACGTGCTGGAGACGGACCGCGCGGTCCTCGTCTT
Source organism: Pseudolabrys sp. (assembly GCA_035718885.1). GTDB lineage: Bacteria > Pseudomonadota > Alphaproteobacteria > Rhizobiales > Xanthobacteraceae > Pseudolabrys. Next base: position 15,262 of record DASTGR010000245.1, read on the forward strand.
CATCGCGCTGCCCGGCGTCGATCCCGAGCGGGTCGAGGTGGTGATCGAAGACGGCTGCCTGCTGGTGGCCGGGCTTCGCATCCTGCCGTCCGAACTGCAAACCGCGACCATTCATCGTCTGGAATTGCCGCAGGGCCGCTTCGAACGAAGGGTCCGGCTGCCGGCGGGACGCTACGCCAATGTCCGCCGGTCGATGGCCAATGGCTGTCTGCTGATCACCCTGGAGAAAGGGACGTCACGTGGTTCAATCTGAAAATCTGCGCTCGATGAGCGAGGGCTCCGGCCCGTCCGGCGACGCCGACACGGGTCGCTCGGAAAACCAGTTTCCGCCGCTGCCGGCCGACGCGATGATCATCGTGCCAGTGCGTAACTTCGTGCTGTTTCCCGGCATGGTGATGCCGGTGACGGTCGGCCGCGCGAAGTCGATCGCCGCCGCCCAGCAGGCGGTGCGCGAGCAGCGCCCGGTCGGCATCCTGAAGCAGCGCGACCCCGAAATCGCCGATCCGACGGCCATCGACATGCATCGCATGGGCACGGTGGCCAATGTCGTGCGCTACATCACCGGGCAGGACGGCGCCAACCACGTCATTTGCCAGGGCGAACAGCGCTTCCAGATTCTCGAATTCCTGAGCGGCTGGCCGTTCATGGTCGCGCGCGTGCTGCGCATCCCGGAATCGACGACGCGCACGCCGGAGATCGAGGCGCGCTTCCTGGCCCTGCGCAACCTTGCGCTCGAGTCGGTCGAACTCATCCCGCAGGCGCCGGCCGAACTCACCGGCGCGATCCAGGGAATCGAAAGCCCCGGCGCGCTCGCCGATCTCGCCGTCTCCTACATGGACATCAAGCCTGAGGAGAAGCAGGAGATCCTCGAGACCGTCGACATCTCCGCGCGCGTGGAGAAGGTCTCGAAGCTGATGGCGCAGCGCATCGAGGTGCTGCGCCTCTCCGCCGAGATCGGCAAGCAGACCAAGGCGTCGCTCGACGAGCGTCAGCGCGAGGTCCTGCTGCGCGAGCAGATGGCGGCGATTCAGAAGCAACTCGGCGAAGGCGAGGAAGGCAAGGCCGAGGAGCTGGCCGAACTCGAGAAGAAGATCGCCGACGCCGGCATGCCGAAGGACGTCGAGGACCAGGCCAAGAAGGAACTGCGCCGGCTCCAGCGCATGCCGGAGGCGCAGGGCGAATACGGCATGGTCCGCACCTATCTCGACTGGCTCACCGAGCTGCCGTGGACGCTGCCGGAGGAGCAGCCGATCGACATCAAGGAGGCGCGCCGCATCCTCGACGCCGACCACTATGGCCTCGACAAGATCAAGCGCCGCATCGTGGAGTTCCTCGCCGTGCGCAAGCTCGCACCCGCGGGCAAGGCGCCGATCCTGTGCTTCGTCGGGCCTCCCGGCGTCGGCAAGACGTCGCTCGGCCAGTCGATCGCGCGCGCCATGAACCGCAAGTTCGTGCGCGTCTCGCTCGGCGGCGTGCACGACGAGGCGGAGATCCGCGGCCATCGGCGCACCTATATCGGCGCGCTGCCGGGCAACATCATCCAGGGCATCAAGAAGGCGGGCTCGCGCAACTGCGTGATGATGCTCGACGAGATCGACAAGCTCGGCGCCGGCATCCACGGCGATCCGTCGGCGGCGATGCTCGAAGTGCTCGACCCGGAGCAGAACAACACGTTCCGCGACAACTATCTCGGCGTGCCGTTCGACCTGTCGCGCGTGGTGTTCATCGCCACGGCGAATATGCTCGACACGATCCCGGGGCCGTTGCGCGACCGCATGGAGATCATCAGCCTCGCCGGCTACACCGAGCAGGAAAAGCTCGAGATCGCCTCGCGCTATCTGGTCAAGCGCCAGCTGGAGGCGAACGGCGTCAAGGACGGCCAGGTCGAGATCGCGCAGCCTGCGCTGCGCGAGATCATCCACGCCTATACGCGCGAGGCGGGCGTGCGCAATCTCGAGCGCGAGATCGGCAAGGTCCTGCGCAATGCCGCGGTGCGGCTCGCCGAAGGCGAGAGCGGCACGATCCACGTCGGTGTCGACGAGCTCGTTCCGATCCTCGGCCAGCGCAAGTTCGAGAGCGAGATCGCCATGCGCACCTCGGTGCCGGGCGTCGCGACCGGGCTCGCCTGGACGCCGGTCGGCGGTGACATCCTCTTCATCGAGGCGACGCGCGTGCACGGCAACGGCAAGCTGATCCTCACCGGCCAGCTCGGCGACGTGATGAAGGAGAGCGCGCAGGCCGCGCTGTCCATCGTCAAGAACCGCGCCGTGCTGCTCGGCATTGATCCCGACCGGTTTGAGAAGTCGGACATTCACGTGCACGTGCCGGCGGGCGCGATCCCGAAGGACGGGCCGAGCGCGGGCGTCGCCATGTTCATGGCGCTGACCTCGCTGATGACCGACCGCACCATTCGCAGCGACACCGCCATGACCGGCGAGATTTCGCTGCGCGGCCTGGTGCTGCCGGTCGGTGGCATCAAGGAGAAGGTGATCGCCGCGCATGCCGCCGGCCTGAAGCGGGTCATGTTGCCGGCGCGCAACAAGCGCGACTTCGACGATATCCCCGAGGAGGTGCGCAACGCGCTCGAGTTCGTCTGGCTCGAGCGCGTTGAGGAAGCGGTCGCCGCGGCGCTGGAGAAGAAGGTCGCCTCCCCCGCCTCGGCGCCGGCCGACGCTCCGGCCGAGGCGCTGGCGTAATTCGGAGCGCGGCATGACTTCGAGGGGGGCTGCGCCTGTCGGGGGCGCAGCCCTTTCTGTTGGTCATGCGTCGAAATGTTGCATGTCCGTAAGGTCCGGAACGCGCATAGCGCGCGCGACGTTGATTGCCAGACACCCAACGGAGATATTGCAATGACTTCGAAACTGACACTCGCTGCCGTTGCTCTGGCCGCTTCGGTCGCGTTCGCGGCGTCGCCGGCGCAGGCGCGCTGGCATGGTGGCCACGGCGGCTGGCATCACGGCGGCGGCTGGGGCGGAGCGCTGGGCGGATTTGCCGCCGGTGCGATCATTGGCGGGGCGCTCGCGTCCGGCCCCTACTACGGCCCCGGATACGCATATGACTACGACTATGGCCCCGATTACGCCTATGCGCCTGGCCCGGTCGTCATCGAACGATCCGGCGGCGGCGCCGAGGCTTACTGCGAACAGCGGTTCCGCTCGTACAACCCCGCCACCGGGATGTACCTCGGCTATGACGGCGAGCACCACCCCTGCCCGTAAGCGGGGTCATGCACCAAAACAAAACGCGCCGGTCATCGCCGGCGCGTTTTTCATTGGGGGACGAGACAGCTATTCGATGAAAGCGCCGTTTCGTCGCTCGCCGGCGTACTTCACCAAAGCAAGGAACCGGTAGAGGCCATGTACGAACTTGCCGTACGGCAGGCTCAGGAACAGGCCCATGACGAATCCGAGGTGGATCGCAAGCAACATTCCCATCGCCGCGGTATCGCGGAGGATGAGCAGCAGCAACCCGGTCGCACCGGTCAGGAACAGCATCAGGATGAAGGCGCTGTTCATGCCGCGATGCGCCGTGTCGGTGAGTGCGGGATCGCGCCTGGCCTGAAGCATCAGCAGGCCGATCGGGCCGACGACCAGGCCGATGCCGCCAATGGTACCGAGCACCACCGGCACACTGACGAGCCGGTAAGGCGCGTGCCAGCCGAACGCGTAGTGATAGATCGTCGCGACCGAGGTGGCGGCGAAGCAGAACAAGAATCCGTAAAAAGTGAAATGGTGGAACATGCGCCGCGCGGGCGACGGCGTATCGCTGCCTTCGCTGGTGCAGCCGCCGCCGCCGCCATGCAGGTAAGTCAGGTGGAAGGTGTCGCGGACCGCCTGCGCGAAGCCGGACATGCCGGGCGCCGATTGTGGCCCGCCAATGTCGCGCCAGAAGGCTTGCAGGCTCATGACGAAAGCGAGGATGCAGTAGAGCGCGACGGCGCCGAACAGACCGGCCATCGCATTGTGCGGCATGAGCCGGTAGAAGTCGCCGGCCACGGGCGAGAACAGCGCGGCCGGGTCGCTCCATGCGACGAAGCCGGCAATGAAGGCCGCGACGCTCAGCGCGGTCGCGAGCGTGACCCAGACGCCATTGCGCTCGAATAGGCCCGACAGCGCGCCCGGCCAGGCATAGGCGGCGTAGCTCTCGTTGCGCAGCTTGGCCATCGCCGCCGGGATGTTGACGTTGAACTCGTGCGGCGGCGAGTACTGGCAATCGGGATAGCAGGCGCCGCACTGGTGGCAGAGATTGGCGAGGTAATTGAGGTCGCCCGCCGCAAAGGTGCGGCGCATCTCCATTGCGGGGAACACGGCGCACAGGCCCTCGCAATAGCGGCACGCGTTGCAGATCGTCATCAGGCGATCCGCTTCGCGCAAATTCTCAGTTGCGAGCATGCTTGGCCGCTCCCTCTCCCGCGAGGCGGCCGAACACGGCGCCGATGGTCATACCGATACCGGCGAGATAGCCCTTGCCGAGGACGTTGCCGGCCATGATCTCGCCTGCGGCGAACATGTTGCCCGACGGCCTGCCGCCCTCGAGCATGATGCGCGACTCCTCGTTCACCCTGACACCGAGATAGGTGAACGTGATGCCCGGCCGCAGCGGATAAGCGTAATAGGGCGGCTTGTCGATCGGCCGCGCCCAGTGCGATTTCGGGATGGCGAGACCTTCCGTCCGGCAATCGTCGAGCACCGTGTGGTCGAACGTGCCGGGCCGCACCGCGGCGTTGAAATCATCCACGGTCTCCGTCAGAGCGGCCGGATCGAGCGACAGTTTCGCCGCCAGTTCCGCAATCGTCGGCGCCTCGATCGCCGGGAAGATCGACGGCATGAACAGGCGGATCGATTTCGAATCGATGATCGAATAGCCGATCTGATCCGGTTGCTGCGCGATCAGCCGGCCCCAGATCGCGTAGCGCTTCGGCCAGGTGTCCTCGCCTTCGTCGTAGAAGCGTTGGGCGTCACGGTTGACCATGATGCCGAACACGACGCTGTCGAGACGCGTGGCGATGCCGCCGTCGAACTTCGGCGCGCGCGCGTCGATCGCCACGGCGTGGCACTGAGTCGGATCGCCGACGGGGGCGACGCCCTTGTCGAGCAGCATCTTCAAGACGTCGCCGCGGTTGAATGGCGTGCCGCGGATGAGGAAGTTGTCGGCCGCCTCACCCCAATACTGTTTGAGCCATTCGATATTGGCCTCGAAGCCGCCAGCGGCTGCGACCAGCGCCTTGCCGCGCACATCGCGCTCGCGGCCCTGATATTTGACCGTGGCGGAGACGAAGAAGCCGTCTTCGATCTGGAGCCGGATCACAGGCGCGTCGTAGACGCAGGTGACGCCGAGTGCCGCGGCCCGGCGGTAGAGCGCATTGAGCATGCCGCGGCCGCCGCCGAGGAAGAAAGCGTTGGTCTTGCCGAGCGACAGCGTGCCCCCGAGCGGCGGCTGGAATCGAACACCCTGCTCGTCCATGAACGGCAGCAGTTCGCGCGAGCGCGCAATGGTCATCTCAGCAAGGACTTTGTCCGTCTGGCCGCCGGTGACGCGATAGAGGTCGTCGAGAAATTCCTGCTGCTCGTACGGCCCCGTCATGGTCGGCGCCGTGCCGTCATGGGAGCAACGCAGGTTGCGCGTGTGACGCGTATTGCCGCCGCGGTAGAACCGGGACGCACCCTCGAGGACGACGACACGCCGCCCGCCTCGCGCGGCCGTTATTGCAGCGCAAAGGGCGGCATTGCCGCCGCCGAGGACGACGACGTCATAGGAATCGCTGGAGAGGTCGGGAGAGGTCATATGCGACCATTTAGCATGGCCTACGACATTGGCAATTGCGACCGCCGCGGAACGCACGATGCGATCCATGCGTTTGCCCGCCGAACGAACTTCGGAGGCTAAAATGGCATCGCTCCGTCAGGAAACGCGCCTCGTCCACGATCGTTCGCCGGCGGCAGGTCCTCGCCTCGACCGCTTCGGGGCTTGCGTCAGTATCGTCGTCCTGATGACCGCCGCGACCGCCGTTTTCGTATTGCGACAGAACCTCGACGACCACGTCTTCCGCCTGGCGTCCGGCACGACGACGGCGGCGGCTGCCACGACCGGCGCTGCCGTTGCCAAATAGGTGATCGGCTCGTGTGATGCCCTGCTGGAACGGCATGTTCCGGCCACGCGTTTCCCGCTCAAGACAACGATCCGCACGTCACCCGCGAACGCCGGTCACGGCCTTGCTGGCGACAGAGCGGACTTCAATCGGGATTGAGCCGATGCCGGACGGACACCGCACTTCGATCGCGCGCAGGCTTGCGCGCTGGATCAGCACACCGTTCCTCTACGCGCTGATGCTGGGCATCGTCATCTGCGCGGCGCGCCGGCCCTCCGCGGGACACTGACTCCGGACCATCGAAAAAAATAATCTGGCCGCGCCACCCGGGCGCGGCCAGATCGTTTATCCGATGGAGCGACGCTTCAGGCGCGACGACGACGATGTCCCATCGACAGGCCGAGCGAGTAGGCCTTCATGCGAATGGTCGCTTCGGTGCGCTTGAACATCCGCGCGACCTTCGCCACCGGCGTCTTGTCCTTCGAATGCTTCTTCAGCGCCTTGAGATCGGCATCAGTCCAGCGCTTGTAGCCGCGCTTCTTTCGCTTCTTGGCCATATTTATAATCCGACAGATTCATGGAGGGAGCCGCCATAGTGCATATATCAAATGATAAGTCCACTGCGTGGCGATGGTATAATAATGGGTGCTTAAACCAGATTATCTATTTCGTTTTCAATTTTTAATTGTAGCCCTTACGTCGCGGATTTTACATTCGGAATTGCGTATTCATGCGGAATTTGACGATGGGCACTGCTGCAAATTGCGCTCGAGCTCATCGAGCCGCGTCCGCAATGCGCGCAAACGTTGTGCTATCTCGGCTTCAACTGCGACATTATCGACGTGCCGTTTCGCGCGTGCTCGCTCGGATTCGATCTCTTCGCGCACGACCGCAATCTCGCTGCGAATCCGGTCGGCAAGGTCGCTCGACATCCCTTCCTCCTTCGAAGACGCCACAAGAACGGTCTGGGAGGCGCGTCCGTTCCGCCACACCCGGCGACAAAAGCGCACGAATCGGGCCCGAATCGGTGCAAATCCGGAATCCGGGCGCCCGGCGAGGTTTCAAACCGCGGGCCGAGGGTCTAAAAGGGAGGCCGCCGGCGGAATCATCGCAGCGCGCTTCAGAAATGGTCTCGACTCACTCTTTCATCCTCGTCGTGGTGGGATTGGCCTTCGAGGCTCGCATCGCCCGCACCCGTAGGTCGGCCAATGTCTGCTGCCGGCGTGGCAGCGAGGCGGAAGCTGCGATGGAGCGGGCGCTCAACGACCCGCGATGCCGCGGCGCCATCAGTTTCGGGATCGCGGGCGGGCTCGACCACGCCCTGCCGACCGGTTCGCACCTCGTCGCCTCGGAAATCGTGACTCCGCACGGCCCTTTACCGACGGACGCCCGGTGGTCGCAGCGACTGATGCAGACGAGCAGCCGGGCCCGCCATGCGCGCATCCTCGGCGCCGACCACGTCATCATCGAGCCGGCGGAAAAGCGCGAGCTCTTCGAATCCACCGGCGCGCTCGCGGTCGACACGGAATCTCATATTACCGCCCTGATGGCGCGTGACCGCGGCCTGCCCTTTGCCTGCCTGCGGATCGTTGCCGATCCGGCGCATCGGCGCGTGCCGGAGGCGGCGCTGTCCGGCCTGCACCCGGACGGCCGCGCCAATCCGCTCGGCGTCGCCCGCGCGCTCATGCGGCGGCCGCACGATATGCCGGCCCTGCTCTCGATCGCCCGCGACACCTGGCTGGCGCGGCGCAGCCTGTCGCGCGCCATGAAGCTGCTTGGCGACGACCTCGGACTGCCGGCGCACGACCATGCCGCCCCGGCGCAGGTGATCGAACTCGTCGGCGACGAGCTTCTGGCCGGCGCGCCCTAACCGCCCTCGCCACCTTCCGACGCCATTGCGCCGCATTCGACACGCATCACGTCGTTTGACGGGTGGCGCGGCTGCCGCATTCGTTTTAAAAATGCGCGACGAGCCCGTCCGGCGCGCAAAAGGCGCTTTGTGGAAATGCGTATGATCGTGTCCAAGGCCGCGTTCTGGCCGGCGGTGATCCTCATCGCCGCGCCGATGCTGGCGCCGGCGGCAGCCGCGCAGACCGCCGTGGACAGCGCGGCCATTCAGTTCAAGCTGCCGCAGGACCTGTCGCCGTGGGGCATGTTCGTCTCGGCCGACATCGTCGTGAAGGCAGTTATGGTCGGGCTGGCTTTCGCCTCGGTCCTGACCTGGACGATCTGGCTCGCCAAATCGATCGAAATCCTGCTGGCCCGGCGCGCCATGCGTCGGGCGATAGATGTCCTCGATCGTGCGCGCGGCTTCGCCGAGGCGGCCGAGGCCTTGTCCGATGAGCACGAAACCGGTGCGCTGGTGCGCGCCGCCGACGAGGAACTGCGGCTGTCAGCCGGCGCGCTCAATGCCGACGGTCTCAAGGAGCGCATCGCCTCGCGCCTCGAACGCCTCGAAGCCGCGGCGGCGCGCCGCATGATCCGCGGCACCGGCCTCCTGGCGACCATCGGCGCGACCGCGCCTTTCGTTGGCCTGTTCGGGACCGTATGGGGCATCATGAACAGCTTCATCGGCATCTCGAAGCAGCACACGACCAATCTCGCCGTGGTCGCGCCCGGCATTGCCGAGGCTTTGCTCGCCACGGCCCTCGGGCTCGTCGCCGCAATCCCGGCAGTGGTCATGTACAATCTGTTCTCGCGCTGGAACACCGGCTATCGCGCGCTTCAGGCAGACGCCGCGGCGGCGGTTCTGCGTCTCGTCAGCCGCGACCTCGACCGCGGCGCCTTTGACGGCCGCGAGCGGCGGCGCGGCATGACCGCGGCGGAATAGGTCGCCGATGAGCGTGCGCCTCGACCACGGCACTGACGAACTCGGCGAGTTGCACGAGATCAACGTCACGCCGTTCATCGACGTGATGCTGGTGCTGCTCATCATCTTCATGATCGCCGCGCCGCTGGCGACCGTCGACATCGCGGTCGACCTGCCGGCCTCCACGGCGCAGCAATCGCCCCCACCCGACAAGCCGCTCTTCGTCACGCTCAAGCCCGATACGAGCCTGATGGTCGGCGACGACAGCGTCGCCCGCGAGGCCCTCGCTGCCGCGCTCGACCGCGCCACTGGCGGCGACCACGAGCAGCGCGTGTTCGTGCGCGCGGACAAGGCGGTGGCTTACGGCGACCTCATGAGCCTCATGAACGCGCTGCGCGATGCCGGCTATCTGCACGTCGCGCTGGTCGGGCTCGAAGCGGGCAAGACGGCGCCATGAGCACGCAAAGGACGCGGCGCGACGGATTGCGGTGGGCGCTGTGCACCGTCTTCGTGCTCGGCGTGCACGCCGCCGCGGCAGCCACTTTGCTCACGCATTGGCAGGCGGCCGACGAGCCGGTCGCCGGCGGGCCGCCGATCCTGATCGATCTGGCGCCGGTCGCCGCAGCACCGGAGACGCCGCCGAGCGAAGCCGCGCCGGGCCCGCTGGCAATGCAGGCGCCGAGCGATGCGCAGCCGGACCGGGAAAGCCAGCCGAAGCAGAAGCCCGAGGAGCCGCAGGTCGCTGCCGTTGCGCCGCCCCGGAACGAATCTCCCGTCGAGAAGGCCGATGCTGCGCCGGTCGAAACGCCCACCCTCCCCGAGACGCCGCCGCTGCTCACAGAAGTCGTGCTGCCTCCGCCGCGGCCGGCTCACACGGCCGCGGAGCCGAAACAACAGAAACGCCAGCGCAAGCTCGCCGATCTGAACAGCGCGCCGCCGAAGGCGGAACATGCTGCGACGCGCGCCGTCGCGCCTTCGCCGGGCGCGCCTTCGCGCGATCCGAATGCCGTACCGAACTGGAAGAGCGAACTCGTCGCCCGCCTGCAACGCTACAAGCGCTATCCCGGCGAAGCTCAGGCGCGCGGTGAGGAAGGCGTGGCACAACTCGCCTTCTCGGTCGATCGCGGCGGCGGTGTGCACAATGCGCGCATCGTGCGCAGTTCCGGCTCGAGCCTGCTCGATCGGGCAACCCTCGACCTGATCGCGCGGGCGCAGCCTCTGCCGGCGCCGCCGACGGAAATCCAAGGTGCGCAGATCGCGATCGTCGTGCCCATCAATTACAATTTGCGCGGCGCGCGCTGAACGGCGAGCTCTTTAGGTGTCGTACTTGATGTAGGCGCTGGCCGGGTCCTGCGGCGTGCCTTCGAGCGCGCCTCCCGACTTGCCCGGCTGCCACTGCACCACGTCCTCGATCTTCTTCGCCAGTTCGAAATCCTTGTCGGTGATGCCGCCGGCGGCATGGTTTTGCAGCGCGACCTCGACCCAGGCATAGGACGCTGCGATCTCGGGATGATGCCACGCGGCTTCCGCGAGGTGGCCGATGGCATTGATCACCATCAGCGTGCCCTTCCAGCTGTGCGTCTCGTATTTGCGGCGGATGTGGCCGCTTTCGAGCCGCCACTTCGGCAGCTCGCGCGACAGGCGCGTCTTGACGTCGGCATCGCCGTACGTGCGTTCCTTCGATTGAGCGGCCATGGCGAAACCCTCGCGGTTGAACGGCGCGGCGCCAGTCTAGTCCCGTCGGGTCAATGGCGGGAAATGGACGCGGTTCCGCGCGCGCGGCGCGCATACGTTTCAGGCGCTGGAAGGTGGGAAATGGCGCTCCCTAGGGGACTCGAACCCCTGTTTTCGCCGTGAGAGGGCGACGTCCTGGGCCGCTAGACGAAGGGAGCTTGGCCGAAGGCCATGGGAGATAGCCTTGATCCGGGCCCCATGCAAGCGCGGCCGAGCGGTGTTCCTTAAGGCTTCTGCGAGACCCGCGCCTGCCCAATGGGCCGCAGCGTTTTGAGGTCGAACGAGCGCAATTCGACCGCTCCGTCGATCTCGACCGTCAGCACCACGCGGCCGTCTCCGACCGCGCTCGACAAGACCTTGGCGCCCGCCGGCAGGCTCGCCCCCATGTCGGCGGTCGGCGGGCCGGCGCTTTCCCCCGACTTGAAAACACGATAGCCGATGACCCCGAACACCGCGCCGACCGCGATGACGGTGGTGAGGCTGGCGATCAGCATCAGCTTCTTCACCCGCGCGATCGCGGCGGCGGCTTGCGGATCGGGCGGAACGATCGGATCGGGCATGGCGGATACGGCGGTTGAAACGGTGACGGTGCCGGAAGACGGCGGCGGGCGGATCGACCGCGTGCTGGCGGCGCAGGTGCCTGCGCTGTCGCGTTCGCGGCTGAAGGCGCTGATCCTGGCCGGCCACGTGACGGCCGCGGGGCGCACAGTCCGCGATCCGGCCGCGGCGGTCAATTCGGGCGACATTATTACCGTCACGCTGCCGGAGGCGGAGCCGGCCAAGCCGGCGCCGGAGGCGATGGCGCTCGACATCGTTTACGAGGACGATGCGCTGATCGTGCTGAACAAGCCGGCCGGTCTCGTCGTGCACCCGGCGGCGGGGCACACGAGCGGCACGCTCGTCAATGCGCTGATCGCGCATTGCGGCGACAGCCTCTCCGGCATCGGCGGTGTGCGCCGGCCGGGCATCGTGCACCGCCTCGACAAGGACACAACCGGGCTGATGGTCGTCGCCAAGACCGACCGCGCGCATCGCCGTCTCAGCAATCAATTCGCCGACAAGCGCGACGGCCCGATCGAGCGCGATTATCTGGCTTTGGTCTGGGGCGCGCCGGACAGGCCCCGCGGCACCATCGACGCGCCGCTCGACCGCCATCCGCATGCGCGCGAGAAGCGCGCCGTACGTCAGGGCGGGCGGGAGGCCGTGACGCATTGGGAGGTCGTCGAGCGCTTTAGCGGCGCCGACGGCAAGCCGGTCGCGGCCCTGCTGTCATGCCGGCTCGAAACCGGCCGCACGCACCAGATTCGCGTGCATCTCGCCCATATCGGCCACCCGATCATGGGCGACGAGACCTACGCCACCGGCTTCAAGACCAAGGCGGTGCGGCTCAATCCGGATGCGCAGGTCGCACTCGCGGCGCTCGGCCGGCAGGCCCTGCATGCCGAGCACCTGGGTTTCGAGCATCCGGATAGCGGCGAATTTCTTGACTTCCGCGCCGACCTGCCAGCCGATATGGCGGCGCTTCGATCGGCGCTCGCAAAATAGAGCGCGCCGCGAGGCTGCCTACTTCGTCGGCGGCGTGCCGTTCTGCGACCATTTCTCGAATTTGCCCAGGATACCCCAAGCGGCGATAGCAAGGAAGATAGGGAACGCCGGACCGCTGAAGGCGGCCAATCCGGGGAGAGCAGTACCGATCAGCCCGCTCAGAATGCTGGCTCCGCCAGCCCCGGGTGCGAACAGATAAGTTATCAAACTGCCGATCACGCCGATGGCTGTCTTCTTGCCGTTGAGCAGATCGCCGATCGTCTGTCCAAGCGCGCCATTGACCTGACCTAGTTCATTGCTCTTGCCCAAGAGGGCAGCAATGGCATCAAGCGCCTTTTTAATGTCATCGGTCGACACTTGCTGCGGCGTTCCGCCGGTCGACGTCTGCGGCGCAGTCGTCTGCTGCGTCTGGATCGACTGAAGCAACCCGAGGATCTGCTGGATCACCGATGCAACATTGTTGATGGCCGTCATTTTTCCGCCTCCCTCATCCGGTTTTGGCGCACTCGCGTTCGTGAGCGAAACATTCAAAGCTGCGGCTGTTTCCGGCCCGACTGCCCCATCGACAACGAGACCCTCGGCTTGCTGGAAAGCAAGCACGGCAGCCTGTGTGTTGAATCCGAATTCGCCGTCGACCAAGCCGGAATCGAAGCCCCTTGCGTGCAAGGCTTCTTGAATATTTGCGACAATCGCCGTATTCATATTCGGCGCATTGAGCGCGTAAACGACCGCAGGCGGAGTCACTTTTATCGGCGGTGCGCTATCGTATGTGATCCCGGGAATGAGTACGCCTGTATCCCATTCCCTGCCGTGAACCGTGTCGGCGACGACACCGTAGCGTTGCCCCTTGGCCTCGACCGTGCCGCCCTTGCCATCGCATAAGGCGATATGGCCCATCTTGCCCGGCCCTGGCGGATACCGAAGCACGATTCCACCGACCGTCGCGGCCGCTTGCTCGACGGAAACTCGTATGCCGATCCGTTCGACGTCTTTTTTCCAACTGCCTGTATAGGCGTCCGCCTTGGAAGGCTGCGCTTGGTCGCCTTCACAGCCGTAGAGAGCGCCGGCTTCCTGAAACACCAACCAAGAAACGAACTCGGCGCAGTCCCACGGACCTTTCCAGTTCGCGTCGTCCTTGGGCACTTGAACATTGCGGTATTCTTCACCGATGTGTTCGCGCGCTCGCTTCAGCAATCCGGCGCCGGTCTTTGTTCCCGCAACGACATTGATTGGAGGTTCGGCCGGCAATTTATCGAGGTAGGCATCAGCGCTTCCAAGCTTGAACATCTGATGCGCTTGCTGCCATTGCTCTTCGCTGAGATTGTTGCCACGACCCGACTCTCGGCCGGCGATCGCTTTCAACAGCGCGATCGCCTGGTTCGGGTCGTCCAGCATCTGCTTCGTCAGAATGCTGTTTGAGTCATAACCCGGCACGCCAAAGCCGTAATTGCCGGTCCATATTCGACCGGCTTCTCCGATCGCCTTGCCGGTGTAGTTGCGATACAGCAGGTCAAAATTTGAGGCGGCCCCATTCACTGGGGAGGGAAAACACGCGATCTTGTGGCCACCGCCGATTATTCCATATCCGGTTTGGCCGAACCGCGCCGCCTCGACGCTTGGATACTGCGCGCCCGGGTTGTTATATCGGAATGACGCCGGCTCGCTCCCCGAGACGTCAACACGGTTCGTAGCCGTCGAGGCATCAGTTGACCCGCCAATTCTCCCGGCCATTTTGACCTCCTTTGACCCTCGCCTAACCGCGCACTAGGGGTGCCTTGCCGTTTCGCGATGATCTAATTGCCCGCTGAGGAGCGCCCGGCGTAGAGTCGCCGGCCGCACGCTGGCGCGGCATGTGTGGCTGTTCAGATTGATCGGATGCTTGATGAGCGACGCGCGGATAAAGTCCGCATTACCGCAGACGCGCGCATGCCGGTTTACGCAATACCCTCTCACCGCGGCCCCCCCCGGGCGAATTTCCGTGGCGGTCCCCTTTTCTCAAGCGAGGGAGTCCGCATTCGCGAAAATCAACCAATGGTGGAGAAACTTTTGTTTTCCTGCAAGTGGGGAGTGGTGGTCGGGCGGCCTCGGCACAGCCTCCCCTTGCAAACCCGGGCCGACTTCCTATTTAGGCTCTATCAGCACGCAGACCCATAATCTCGTCGATCACTTGGCTTCCGCCCCGGAACGCCGAGCGCGTTCATATGTTGACCTTCCGACCCCGGCGCATGGGACCGGGGCGGCGCGAAGCGGTCAAAAGACCAATACTCACAATGGCTTGTGCGTCCGCAGCGCATGCGGCTGGCCAAGCACACGGTG
>DASTGR010000246.1:0-2989 GCA_035718885.1 Pseudolabrys sp.
AAAATCACCTTGCCCATCACCTTGCGATCGGCGATCGACTTCAAAGCGGCCGCGGACTCGGCGAGCGGATAGGCCGCGTGGATGTGCGACGACACCTTGCCTTCCAGGCACCAGCGCATGATCTGCTCGGTGTTGGCGCGGTGGCCGGCGAGATCGCGCTCGATGAACGAGCCCCAGAACACGCCGAGCACGTCGCAGCCCTTCAGGAGCACCAGATTGAGCGGCAGCTTCGGAATGTCGCCGGCCGCAAAGCCGATCACAAGGAAGCGCCCCTGCCAGGCGATGGAGCGCAGCGCCGGTTCCGAGAAACGGCCGCCGACCGGGTCGTAAATCACGTCGACGCCCTTGCCGCCCGTTACGCGCCGCAGCGCGTCTTTCAAATCCTCAGTCGCATAATCGATGCCGGCGTCGGCGCCGCGCTCCTTGGCAAACGCAAGCTTGTCCGTCGACGAGGCGCAGGCGATGACGCGCGCACCCATCGCCTTGCCGATCTCGACCGCGGCCAAGCCTACGCCGCCGGAGGCGCCCAGCACGGCCAGCGTTTCGCCGGGCTTCAGGTGCGCGCGATCCTTCAGCGCATGCAGCGTGGTGCCGTAGGTCACGCACAGCCCGGCTGCGCGATCGAAGTCGAGGCCGTCGGGCATCCGGATCAACCTGTCGGCGGCGATGGCGATCTTCTCGCGCGCGGCGCCGTAGCCGGAGCAGGCGATGACGCGATCACCCGGCCTGACCGACGTCACCCCCTTGCCGACGCTCTCCACGACCCCCGCGAACTCGGCAGCGGGCGAGAACGGGAGGGCCGGCTTGGTCTGATATTTATTGGCGATAATCAGCGTATCGAAGAAATTGAGTGCCGCAGCGTGGATACGGACCACCGCTTCGCCGTCGTTGGAGATCGGATCCGGTACGTCGCTGACGACAAGATCGTCGGGGGTACCGTAATGGGTGCAGAGCAGAGCTTTCATGGGTACAATGGTCTGTGGATGGCGCGCGGCCCGGGGGCGGGTTTCTAGCACGGGACGGTACGGCCGCACGTCAGTCGATGTTAACTTTCCCTCGCCCATTCTTCGGGCAGCGACCCTTCGTCGCCTTCACAATGCCGATATTCGCCCATAATCGGGCTTGTATCCACGCGAACCAAGAAGGGCGGTTTTCAAGCCGCCGACAAACCGGTAGGGCCCGATGGACATGACCAATTTGACGCGCAGCACATTCGTCCTGCTGGCGGCCGTGGCCGTTGCCGCGCCGGCCCTGGCACAGGGGAAGAAAAACCCTGCTGAACAGGCCGTGCTGCTCGGCCAGTTCGGCGACTGGGGCGCCTACAAAGCCTCTCCCGCTGGCAAGAAGGTCTGCTTCGCGCTGTCGAAGCCGACTTCCGCTGTGACGGAGCCGGCCAACAAAAAGCGCGACCCGTCCTACGCCTTCGTATCGACCCGGCCGTCCGAGAAGGTGAAAAACGAGATTTCCGTGATCGTCGGCTATCCGCAGAAGTCGGGCCATGACGCGTCGGCCGCCATCGGCTCGGCCAGCTACGTACTTTACACCCAGAACGACGGCGCCTGGGTCAAGAACGCCGCCGAGGAGCCGAAGATGGTCGACGCCATGCGCAAGGGCCACGATCTCATCGTCAAGAGCGAGTCGACCTCCGGCACCAAGACCACCGACACCTATTCGCTCAAGGGCATCTCCGAAGCCCTCGACAAGGTGGCGGAGGAGTGCAAGTAGGGCCTGCGCGCCCTATATTGCCGTCGGCGCGCTTTTCGCGCGAGGACGAGCTGAGTTGACCGACACGACCATCGACATCGCACCTGCCGCGGCCGCCTTCGTCGAGAAGGCGCCGCTCGAGCGCTACGTCGCGCCGAAGAAGCCGTCGCTCGTCGGCATGACGCGCGCGGAACTCGGCGACGCGCTCGGCCGGCTTGGCGTGCCGGAGGGGCAGCGCAAGATGCGCGTGCAGCAGCTTTGGCACTGGATCTACTTCCGCGGGTTCACCTCGTTCGACGCTATGACCAGCGTGTCGAAGGATCTGCGCGCGCTGCTCGCCGATCACTACACACTCGACCGGCCCGAGGTCGTCGCCGAACAGGTCTCTGTTGACGGCACGCGCAAGTGGCTGATGCGCCTGCCCGGCGATCCCGACAGCAAGCTGCCGCACGAGATCGAGACGGTCTACATCCCCGACACCGAACGTGGCACGCTCTGCGTCTCGAGCCAGGTTGGCTGCACGCTCAACTGCTCGTTCTGCCACACCGGCACGCAGCGCCTCGTGCGCAATCTCACCGCCGGCGAGATCGTCGGCCAGGTGCTCGCGGCTCGCGACAGGCTCGGCGACTGGCCGGGCGGCACGCGTCCGACCGATGGCGTGGTGCCGACGGGTGACCGCTGCGTCACCAACATCGTCATGATGGGCATGGGCGAGCCGTTGTACAATTTCGAGGCAGTGCGCGACGCGCTGCTGATCGTATCGGACGGCGACGGCGTCGGCATCTCCAAACGGCGCATCACGCTGTCGACATCCGGCGTCGTACCGATGATCGAGCGCGCAGGCGCCGAGATCGGCTGCATGCTGGCGATCTCGCTGCACGCCGTGCGTGACGACCTGCGCAACGAGCTGGTGCCGCTCAACCGTAAATATCCGATCAGGGAATTGCTCGAGGCGTGCCGCAACTATCCAGGCGCGTCGAACGCCAAGCGCATCACATTCGAATACGTGATGCTGAAAGGCGTCAACGATTCGATCGAGGACGCCAAGGCGCTGGTGCGCCTGTTGAAGGGCATTCACGCCAAGATCAATCTCATCCCGTTCAATCCGTGGCCGGGCAGCAAATACGAATGCTCCGATTGGGAGCAGATCGAGAAGTTCTCGCAGGTCGTGTTCGACGCCGGCTATGCTTCGCCAGTGCGCACGCCGCGCGGCCGCGACATTCTCGCCGCCTGCGGCCAGCTCAAGAGCGCGAGCGAGAAACTATCGGCGCGCGAGCGCCTGGCG
>DASTGR010000247.1:0-4753 GCA_035718885.1 Pseudolabrys sp.
TCTGGCATGCGGTCGAATGGGACTGGCACGCGCGCGAGGGGGACGTTCTCTATTGGCACTGGAGCCAGCATCACGGCTGGGCGATGAACCACGCCATCCGCGGCTGGAACGAGTGTCTGATCACGTATGTGCTGGCCGCCGCGTCGCCGACGCATGCGATCGACCCACGCGTCTATCATCGCGGCTGGACCGACAGCCCCGTTTTCAGCAACGGCCGCGCCTATGACGGCGTGACGCTGCCGCTCGGGCCCGACAAAGGCGGCCCGCTGTTCTTTGCGCACTATTCCTTCCTCGGCCTCGACCCGCGCGGCCTCACCGACGCCTACGCCGACTACTGGACGCAGAACCGCGCGCACGTGCTGATCAACCGCGCGCACTGCATCGCCAATCCGCACCGCTTCGCCGGCTACGGCCAGAACTGCTGGGGGCTCACTGCCTGCGACGGCGACAAGGGTTACAATGCCTTCGCGCCGGACAACGACCGCGGCGTCATCGCGCCCACGGCGGCGATCGCGTCGATCCCCTACGCACCGACGGAAGCGATGGCGGTCTTGCGCCACTTCCATGACGACATGGGCGACAGGCTCTTCCGCGATCTCGGCTTCGCGGACTCGTTCAACCAGTCGGCGGATTGGGTCGCCGACGGCCATCTCGCCATCGATCAGGGGCCGATCGTGGTGATGATCGAGAACCACCGCTCGGCGCTGTTATGGCGCCTGTTCATGAGTTGCCCGGAAATTGCGCCCACACTCGTCCGTCTCGGCTTCACGCGGCGCGCGGCATGGTGACATTCATCGCGCAAATGCGGTCCATATCGACAATCGATTTGATGGATGGCGTGCTCCCTCCCTAGCGTGCGCGCAAACTGGGAGGACACGACGATGGCGAACGAGATCAGCGACGGCATGACGAGGGTCACCGCGGCCGATGGCTTCATGCTCGAAGCCTTCCGCGCCACGCCGGCGGGCACGCCGAAGGGCGGGCTCATCATTCTCCAGGAAATTTTCGGCATCACCGACCAGTTGAAGAACGTGGTGCGCTCATACGCTCGCGACGGCTATGACACGATCATCCCGGCGCTCTACGACCGCGTCGCGCCCGGCACCGTGGTGCCGTTCGGCGAGCCGGACCGCGGCCGCGATCTCGCCTACGGCCTGCCGATGGACAAGGTGATGCTTGACATCGCCGCCGCTGCCGACCGCGTGCGCGGGCCGCGCGGCGTGTCGGTGCTCGGCTTCTGTTGGGGCGGCGGCGTCATCGTGCGCGCGGCGGCCGAGATCGATCTCAAAGGCGCCATCGCCTTCTACGGCACGCGGCTGCCGACTTACCTGTCGTGCAAGCCGAAGTGCCCACTGCTGTTCCACTTCGGCTCGACCGATCCAAACTCGACGCCGGAGATCATCGAACAGGTGCGTGCGGCTTTCCCAGCGGCCGAGACGCATCTCTACGTCGCCGGACATGCCTTCGCCAACGACGTGCGCCCGGCCTATGTCGCCGACGCGGCGGAGACGGCGCGCCGCCGCACGCTCGACTTCCTCGCCCGCGTGCACGGCTGACGGCCCCGTGTCCCGGGCGCAGCGCAGCACGAAGTGGTGCGCTGCAGACCCGGGACCGCACACACTCGGCATCCTCGACGGTGCCGGATCTGCGGTGCACCGCAAGCGCGCTGCACCGCGTCCGGGACACGAGTCAGAACTCCCGATAGACCGCCTTGATCTGCTGCCGAAGCCAAAGGTGCCGCGGGTCGCGATCGTAGCGTAGCGGCCAGACCATCTGAGTTGCGATCTTGCCGATTTCGAGCGGCACCGGCCGTTTGGCGAGCCCGAACGAGGTCTGGAACACATCGGCGGCGAGCTTGGTGAAAACGCCGATCATGTCGCTGCCGCCGAGCAGCGCCGGCACCGCGGTGAAGTTCGTCACTGCGACCAGCGCGCGGCGCGAAAGCCCGTTACGCTTGAGCAATTCGTCGAAGATGGCCGAACCTTGGCCGCTGGCCGAGACCACGACGTGCGGGTAGGACAAGACCGCCTTGATGTCGAAATGCTTGCCGCGCCTGAGGATCGGGTGATCGCGGCGGAAGACACAGAACAGGTTCTCCTCCATCAACAGTTCGGCGCTGCAATGTACCGGCTTCTCGTCGAACCAGCCGAGCGCGCAATCGGTGCGGTCGGCATCGAGCAGTTCGAGCGCGCGCTGCCGCTCGGCGGTGATGACGTGCAGCGCCGCCTCGGGCGCAGCCTTCTGCAATCGCGACAGGAGCGCCGGCACCACCGCGATGCTCAGCCGGTCGGGCGTCGACAGGCGGAACACGCCGCCGGCCATCTTCGGGTCGAACTGCCGCGGCACGCCTGCGACGCAGGATTCGACCAGCGCAATCGCCTCGCGCAACGGCTCGCGCATCGCCTCGGCGCGCGGCGTCAGCACGAAGCCGTTCGGGCCGCGCACGAGGAGGTCGTCGCCGGTGATGTGGCGCAGCCGCTGCAATGCATTGCTCACCGCCGGCTGCGAGCGGCCGAGCCGCTTGCCCGCGCGGGTTACGTTGCGCTCGGCAATCAGCGCGTCGAGCACCTTGAGGAGATTGAAATCGAGGCTGCTCAGGTTCATGCGGGAGGCCCGGCGACATTGGCGTGGTGAATAGGGCGCATTTTCATTATCGATTATGCGAATATCGGCCCCTTGCCTAGTCTGTCCGCATCCGCCGCCCGCCACGACGGCGGATCAACGACATGCTACGGCAGGCCTTCGACGCCGCCGGCTCATCAGGGAGGATGCACAATGACCGTTTCACGCCGCACATTCATCGCCACTTTGGGCGCCCTGCCCGCCGCCGCACTGCTGCCGCGCGACGTCTTCGCCGCAGGATGGCCGGAGCGGCCGGTGCATCTGATCGTACCGTTCGCGGCCGGCGGTAACGCCGACATCGTCGGACGGCTCGCCGGCGACCAGATCTCCAGGGGCATCGGCCAGACCGTCGTCGTGGAAAATCGAGGCGGCGCCGGCGGCAGCATCGGCGCGGCCTTCGTCGCGCGCGCGACGCCGGACGGCTACATACTGCTGGTCGGCTCGAACGGACCGCTCACGGTCAATCCGCTGGTGCAGGCGCACATGGAGTACGACCCGCTGAAGGATCTCGCGCCGATCGCGCTGACGAGCTACGTGCCACACGCGATCATCGTCACCAATTCGCTCGCGGCCAAGACGTTGCCCGAGTTCATCGCACAGTCGAAGAAGCAGGCCATCACCATGGCGTCGAGCGGCGTCGGCAGCGCCACGCACATGACGCTCGAGCGTTTCAAGGCGGCGACCGGCGCCGACATCACCCACGTGCCCTACCGCAGCGGCGGCGCGCTGATGCCGGATTTGATGGGCGGCAGCGTGCAGTCGGCGATGACCGAATTCTCGACCGCCCTGCCGCTGCACAAAGGCGGCAAGGCGCGCATCATCGGCATCGCCTCGGCACAGCGCTCGAAGCTTGCGCCGGATATCGGGACCTTCATCGAGGGCGGCGTGAAGGATTTCACCGCGTCGAGCTACATCGGCATCCTGGCGCCGGCAAAGACACCCGCCGATATCCTCGCCAAGATCGAGAAGGCGATCCAGGACGGACTGAAGCCGGGCGGCACCGCCGCCGAGCGTCTCGCCAGCATCGGCGCGGAACTGGCGACTCCGGAGCAGATGACTGAGAAGGGCTTCGCCGCCTTCATCAAGAAGGACGCCGAGAACATGCAAGCGGCAGCGAAGCTCGCCGGCATCAAGCCGCAATGAGTGAAAGCCTGCCGTCGCATTCCTGCGACTGCCACTGTCACGTCTTCGGGCCGGCGGCGCGGTTCCCCTATGCGGAGCCGCGCAGCTATACGCCCGAGGACGCGCCACTTGCCGCTTATCTCGCGCTGCTCGACCGGCTCGGCCTCGAGCGCGGCGTGATCGTGCAACCCAGCGCCTACGGGCGCGACAACCGCGCCACCCTCGACGCTCTCGAGCGAGAGCCTAAACGCCTGCGCGGGGTCGCCGTCGGCGGCGCGGAGCTGTCGCGCGAAACGCTCAACGCCTGGCACAAGGCCGGCGTGCGCGGCTTGCGCGCCAACGAATTCCGCCGCGACGGCAAGCCGTATTATCAGAATGGCGTGCGGCTTTCGGACATCGAGCCGCTCTATCCGGCGATGGCCGAGCTCGGCTGGCATCTGCAATTGTGGATCGATACGCGAGACCTGCCCGAACTCGCACCGCAGCTCGCGGGCGTTCCGGCCTCGGTTCCGATCGTGGTCGATCATATGGGCCGCATGGATCATCGCCACGGCATCGCCCATCCGGGCTTTCAGGCGCTGGTGCGCGGCGTCGGCGAAGGCCGGCTTTGGTCGAAAGTATCCGGCGCCTACAGGCTCGGCTCGACCGCGCCGGATTATCTCGAGGCCAAACCGTTTCACGAGGCGCTGGTCGCTGCCAATCCGGCGAATCTGGTCTGGGGCTCGGACTGGCCGCACCCGCGGCCGGAAGGGCCGGTGCCGGACGCCAAGCACCTGCTCGACCTATTTCTCGCCTGGACGCCGCGTGCCCAGGATCGGCAGGCGATCCTCAGCGACAATCCGGCACGGCTGTACGATTTCCCGAGGGGATAGCGGCTCCTACCGCTTCACGCTCGCTATCACCCGATCGACCATTTGCGGCGCGAGGCCGCAATAGTTCGCCGGATCGGTCATGCGCGCGATGGCTGCGCCATCGAAGTGCTTCGTCACTTCGGGCATCGCATTGAGCG
>DASTGR010000248.1:0-10349 GCA_035718885.1 Pseudolabrys sp.
CCGAGCGAGATCATCGGCAGCAGCGCCGAGGTGCCGGCGGCATGCGCCGCCGTCTCCGGCGCGACCACGCCTTCGATCTCGCCGGTGCCGAACAGGTGGCCGCGCTTGGAGATGCGCTTGGCGATGCCGTAGCTCATGAACGAGGCGGGTGTCGCGCCGGCCGGGCTGATGCCCATCCAGCAACCGATCAGACATGAGCGGAGCGACAGCATCCAGTAGCGCGGCAGCTTGGCCCAGGTGTGCAGCACGACTTTCATATTCAGCTTGGCGGCGTTACCGCGGAAGCTCAGACCCTCTTCCATCGTCAGCAATATCTCGCCGATGCCGAACAACCCGATGACGGCGATGAGGAAGTCGAAGCCGTTGAGCATCTGCGGGAAGCCGAAGGTCATGCGCAGCTGGCCGGTCATCTGGTCGAGGCCGACGGCGCCGAGGGCGAAGCCGAGCATCATCGAGGCGACCGTCTTGAACGGCGGCTCCTTCGAAAGGCCGACGAAGCTACAGAAGGCGAGGAAGTAGACCGAGAAGATTTCCGGCGGGCCGAACTCGAGCGCGAAGCTCGCGACCAGCGGCGCCACCAGCGTGATGACGATCACCGCGAACAGAGCGCCGACGAACGAGGACGTGAATGCCGCGGTGAGCGCCTCGCCGGCCTGCCCCTTCTGCGCCATCGGGTAGCCATCGAACGTGGTCGCCACCGACCATGGTTCGCCCGGTATGTTGAACAGGATCGACGTGATGGCGCCGCCGAACAGCGCGCCCCAGTAGATGCAGGAGAGCATGATGATCGCCGAGGTCGGCGACATCGAGAAGGTCAGCGGCAGGAGGATGGCGATGCCGTTGGCGCCGCCGAGACCGGGCAGCACGCCGACGATCACGCCGAGCACGATGCCGAGCACCATCAGCGCGAGATTGAAGGGCTGCGCCACAACTGCGAAGCCGTGAAACAGATTGCCGACGTCTGCGAGCATTGGCGTTTAGACCCGTATTTATCGTTGTTTTCTGGCGGTCGCTGCGGCCGCGTTGCGGCGGCCGCGCGCCTTCGTCAATATCCGAGCATGCTCTCGAGCGGTCCCTTGGGCAGCGGCACGAGGAACCAAATTTCGAACATGAAGAAGCAAAGCACCGGCACGAGCACGCCGACCGCAATCGCCATCAGCCACGAATAGCGGCCGAACCAGCGCATGAAGAAGGCGATCAGCACACCGGACGCGACATAGATGCCGCTATAGGGAATGACCAGCACGTAGATGATCGTCGGCAGCAGCACCGAGCCGACCTTCCCGAGCTGGCTCCAATACGCGAATACGTGCCCGTCGTTGCTCGACATCAGCACCTGCGTGACGTTGACGGCGCAGGACACCAGGATGATCAGGCAGACGTAGAACGGGAAGAATCCGGCTTGCGGCCCGTCCGACGCCCAGCCGACGCCGTTCTTGAGACTTCCGTAGATGCCGATCAAAGCGAGCAGCGCGATGGCGCCTGCGACGCCCAGTTCGACGCCCCGGTGGGACGGACCCGTCCCACCGGCTTCCTCGATGCTTTCGCTCATGCGTTTCCTTCGGCCGCGGTCGCAAAATGCCCCGCGGCTCAGTTGCTCTTAGTTGCTCTTCGCCATGAAGCCAGCCGCCTTCATCAGCGCTTCGTGCTGCTTCTCGGCGTTGGCGACCCATTTGACGTACTCGTCGCCGCTCATGAAGGTCTGATTGAAGGCGCCGTCGCTCATCAGCTTCTTCCACTCCGGCGTCTCACGCACCTTCTTGAACAGGTCGATGTAATAGGCGACCTCGTCCTTGGTGACGCCCGGCGGCATGAAGAAGCCGCGGAGCATCACATACTCGACGTCGAGGCCGGATTCCTTGCAGGTCGGAATGTCGCCCCAGGATTTCCCGTCGGCGATCTGATCGTGATACGGCATGCGCTTGGAGTCGAACACGCAGAGCGGCCGCAGCTTGCCGGCGCGCCAGTGCGCAACCGCTTCGATCGGGTTGTTCACGGTCGAGTCGACGTGATTGCCCACGAGTTGCACCGCCACCGCGCCGCCGCCCTTGTACGGGATGTAGGTCAACTTCTTGCCCGCGGCTTTCTCGAGGGCGACGGTGACGATCTGGTCCTCCTGCTTGGAGCCGGTGCCGCCCATCTTGAAGGTGTTGTCGGGCTTCGACTTGATCGCGTCGAGATAGTCCTTGGCGGTCTTGTAGGGCTTGTCGGCGTTCACCCAGAGCACGAACTCGTCGAGCGCCATCATGGCGACCGGGGTCAGGTCCTTCCAGTTGAACGGGATGCCCGTGGCCATCGGCGTGGTGAACAGGTTCGACAGAGTGATGATCAGCTTGTGGCCGTCGCCCTTGGCGCTCTTGGCCGCGAGGAAGCCCTCGCCTCCGGCGCCGCCGGACTGGTTGATGACGACGACCGACTGCTTCGACAGCTGATGCTTGGCGATGATGCCTTGGATCGTGCGGGCCATCTGGTCGGCGCCACCGCCGGTGCCGGCCGGCACGATGATCTCGATCGGGTGGGTCGGCTCCCACGCAAAGGCAGGCGCGGACGTCAGGGCAAGCGTGCCGGCCAGGCACGTAGCCGCGACGGCGAGTGATTTCACGAGCGTGGTCATGGATCCTCCTTGGCGGGTTTCTCTCCGGGCGCGCCGTTCTTCGGCGGCTACGCCAGCCCAAAATTGCGGTCACGGAAGCCTCCGTAACCTGGGCATAAAATAAGTCTAACCTTGGTATAACAATTTGACTACAGAAACTTGCGCGGATTTCCGCAACTCGTGTTGCGGCGCAGCAAGCCCGTGTCACCGCCGAATAAATTGCCGAAAGAGGGCCCGGGGCCCCTCGCAAACCTACAACCCGCGGGCGCGACTGCGGCAAAACACCGCTCGGGCGGTCCGGGAGGAGCCTTGCCGACCCACGGTCGGCTGCACCCTTAGGGCCTGCGGTCCGACGGCCTGCCGAGACGGCGGATTGGACCCACGCCCAGGGCCCGCAACCCCATCGCCACTGAGTCCTTGTTATATAGCGGCATCGCTCCCGACAGCGGCGATCCGCACCGGCTCGATGCCGCGGTGGAATGGCACCCCTAACGAACTCTGCTCGCTTGGCTTTACAGCGGGGTTATGCTGTGAGTGCGTGCAGGGCGATGGGGCTTGTAACGATGTTCACGACGAGTGAAGTGCTGCAAGCGGCGGCGACGGTCTGCGCGACCGGTGCCGCGCTGGGCTGCCTTTACCTCGTGTTCGTCGGCTTCTCCGTGCTGCGTTTCCGGCGCGGCGAGCCGACCGCGGCGCCCGTCTCCGTGCCCGTCTCCGTCCTGGTCCCCCTCTGCGGCAGCGAGCCCGGTCTGGCAGACCGGCTGCGCGCGCTCCGCGACCAATCCTACTCCGGCGCCACCGAGATCATTTGCGGGACGCTCGACCCGAACGATCCGGCGATCGAGGTCGTGCGCCAGGTCGCGGCCGAGACGGGCGACGGCCGCCTCGTCTGCCATGTCGATCCACACGTGGCCGGGCAGAACCTCAAAGTCGCGAATATCTCGAACATCGCCCGGCACGCCAAACACGAAATGCTGGTGCTGATCGACAGCGACATCGTCGTCGGGCCGGACTATCTCGCCGGCGTGGTCGCTGAATTGCAGCGTCCGGGCGTCGGCGCGGTTACCTGCCTGTTCTATGGCATCGGCGGGCAGAACCTCTGGTCGCGGCTCGCCGCGATGAGCGTCAACGTGCACTTCCTGCCCAACGTGATCGGCGGGCTGACGCTCGGCCTCGCCCGGCCGTGCTTCGGCGCGACCATTGCGCTGACCCGAGACATCTTGTGGCGCATCGGCGGCTTCGCCGCCTTCGCCGACCAGCTCTGGGACGACTACGCCATCGGCGACGCCATCCGCGGCGCCGGCTACACGGTCGCAGTGGCGCCGTTTGCCGTCGGCCACGTGCAGACCGAAGCGGCCGCGCGCCATCTCGCGGAAAACCAGGTGCGGCTGTCCTGCACGATCAAGTCGATCGATCCGCTCGGGCACGTCGGCAGCATTATCACGCATCCCCTGCCGTTGGCGCTCATCGCCTTCGCGCTCGGCGGCGGCGTCGATGCGCTCGCGCTGGCGATGGTCGCTCTCGCCTGCCGCGTCGGCGTGTCGTGGTGCGTGGAGCAGCGCTTCCAGATTCGCTCATATGGTTACCTGCTCATCCCGCTGCGTGATCTCGCCTCATTCGCAACCTACGTTGCGAGTTTCTTCGTCTTCACGGTGACGTGGCGCGGTCATCGCTATCGGCTCTCCGACCAGACGCTTATCGTCGACTCCTCCAGCTGAATTGGGACTAATGCGTACGCTCTTTCTTCAGGCTCCCTCTTTCGAGGGCTTCGACGGCGGCGCCGGATCGCGCTATCAGGCCAAGCGCGAGATCAAGTCGCATTGGTATCCGACCTGGCTCGCCCAGCTTGCCGCCATGGTGCCGGACTCCAAGCTGATCGACGCGCCGCCGCACGGCATCACGCTCGACCAGATCGTGCCGCAAGCCAAGGATTTCGACCTCGTCGTCATGCACTCATCGACGCCGACCTTCGCCTCCGACATCGCCACGGCGCGCGCGCTCAAGAACGTCAATCCGAAGCTCAAGGTCGGACTGGTTGGCGCCAACGTCGCCATCGACCCAAAGAAGAGCATCGAGAAGGCCGAGCCGATCGATTTCGTCACCGCCAAGGATTACGACTTCACCATCCGCGACGTCGCGCAGGGCAAGGATTTCGCCGAGATCGCCGGCCTCTGCTATCGCGACAATAACGGCGACATCCAGGAGACCGCTGCGCGGACGACGCTGACCGACATGGACGAGCTGCCGTTCGTCACGCCGGTCTACCAGCGCGACCTGAAGATCGAGAACTACTTCATCGGCTATCTCAAGCATCCCTACATCTCGTTCTATTCGGGCCGCGGCTGCAAATCGCGGTGCACCTTTTGCCTGTGGCCGCAGACGATCGGCGGCCACAAGTACCGCACCCGCAGTGTCGAGCACGTGATCGAGGAAATCCGCTGGGCCAAGGCGGCGATGCCGCAGGTCAAGGAATTCTTCTTCGACGACGACACCTTCACCGACGACCTGCCGCGCGCGGAAGCGATCGCGCGCGAACTGGGCAAGCTCGGCGTCGAATGGTCCTGCAACGCCAAGGCGAACGTGCCGCGCGAGACGCTGAAGGTCCTGCGCGACAACGGCCTGCGACTGCTGCTCGTCGGCTATGAGAGCGGCAACCAGCAGATCCTGCACAACATCAAAAAGGGCATGCGCGTCGAGGTCGCGCGGCGCTTCACCCAGGACTGCCACGACCTCGGCGTCACAATCCACGGCACCTTCATCATGGGGCTGCCGGGCGAGACGAAAGAGACGATCCAGGAGACGATTCGCTTCGCGCGCGAGATCAACCCGCACACCTTGCAGGTGTCGATCGCCGCGCCCTATCCCGGCACGTTTCTGTACAAGCAGGCGATGGAGAACGGCTGGCTCGGCAATACCGATCAGGAACTGGTCGATGACCATGGCGTGCAGATCGCCGCGCTCAATTATCCGCATCTCTCGCACACCGAGATCTTCCACTCGGTCGAGGAATTCTACCGCCGCTTCTACTTCCGTGCGCCCAAGATCGCCTCGATCGTCGGCGAGATGCTGATGAGCCGCGAAATGCTGATGAGGCGGCTGCGTGAAGCGGTCGAGTTCTTCGCCTTCCTGCGCGAGCACCGGAGGGTGAGCCACTGAACCTGCTGGTGATCACCGCCGACGACTTCGGCATGTCGGCGGAAGTCAACGAGGCAGTCGACCGTGCTCATCGCGAGGGAGTCCTGACTGCGGCGAGCCTGATGGTATCGGGCGCCGCGGCGCGCGAGGCGGCGGAGATCGCCCGCCGGCTGCCAACCCTGCGTGTCGGCCTGCACCTCGTCCTGCTGGAAGGCCGCCCGACCTTGCGTCCGCAGCAAATCCCGGATCTCGTGACCCCGACGGGCGCTCTGCGCTCCGACATGGTCCGGCTCGCCTTCGAACTCGCCGGCAAACCCGACATGCGCCGCCAGCTCAAGCGCGAAATCGCCGCCCAGTTCGCGGCCTTCGCCCGCACCGGTCTGCCGCTCGACCACGTCAACGCGCACAAACACTTTCACATGCACCCTCTCATCGCCGCGCAGGTGATCGAGGTCGGCCGTCAGTTCGGCATGCGCGCCTTGCGGGTGCCGCGCGAGCCGGGACACGCCATGGCGCCGGGCTGCGCCGTGCTGCTGGCGCAAGCGCGCCGCGCCAGCCTCGTCACGCCCGACGCCGTGCTCGGCCTGCGCTGGACCGGTCAGATGAACCGCGAGCACATGCTTGCCGCGATCGAGAAGGCGCCCGACGGCCTGGTGGAGGTCTATGTGCATCCGGCAACGGCCGATCGTTTCCCCGGCAGCGCGCGCGGCTATCGCTACCGCGACGAGCTCGCGGCCCTCGTCGATCCCGCGGTGATCGCGGCGGTGAAGCGCTCGCGCCGGCGTACCGGCGGCTATGCGGATGCGTCCGCGCCGCGCTCCGGTCTCCTCAGCGCAGGTAGCCGGCGCGCCTGAACCATTCGATCGCGTCGATGATGCCCCCGCGGTAGGGACGCGCGCGATAGCCGAGCTCGGCTTCCGCCTTGGCCGAGGAAAAGAACATCTTGTTCTTCGACATGCGCAGCCCGTCGCGCGTCAGCATGGGCTCGCGCCCGGTCACGCGCGCGACGGCTTCCGTCATATGCGCGAACGGCATCAGCGCCTGGCGCGGAATGCGAATGCGCGGCGGCCGGCGGCCGACCGCGCCGGCGACCGTCGCCAGGATCTCGGCGAGCGTGGCGTTCTGGCCGCCGAGCACGTAGCGCTCGCCGATGCGGCCGCGCTGGAAAGCGAGGACATGCCCCTCCGCGACGTCGTCGACGTGCACCATGTTGAGCCCGGTATCGACGAAGGCCGGCATGCGGCCGGAGGCCGCCTCAACGATGATGCGGCCGGTCGGGGTCGGCTTGACGTCGCGCGGGCCGAGGGGCGTCGACGGATTGACGATGACGGCTGGCAGCCCCTCTGCGATCAGCGCCTCGACCGCGCGCTCGGCTGCCACCTTGCTGCGCTTGTAGACCCCGATCGCCTTCTCTTCGGTGAGCGGCATGGTCTCGTCGGCGGAGACGCCGTCGGTGCGCGCGGCGAGCGTCGCCACGCTGCTCGTATAGACGACGCGCTCGACGCCCTCGCGAATCGCCTCCTGCATCAGGAGACGCGTGCCCGCGACGTTGGTCTGCGTCAGTTCGTCCGGATCGCGCGCCCAAAGCCTGTAGTCGGCGGCGACGTGGAACAGATGGCGGACGCCGGACATGGCCCGCCGTACCGACTCAGGCTGGCGCAGGTCGCCGGTCACGAATTCGAGGCCGAGGTCGGCCAGATGCGCGACCGGGCTCGTCGCGCGCACCAGCGCGCGCACCGGAAAGCCAGCCTCGCGCAAACGTCGCGCCACCGCCGAGCCGACAAAGCCGCTCGCCCCGGTCAGCAGCACCGTCCCGTCCTTCACCATCGTCGTCCTGACCTCTCGGCCGGCATGAGCTCTGCGGCCCGCCCGGATTGCGTGCAGTTTTTATAGGGCTCGTCACGGTCGTTTCAAACCACCGTCACCGGCGGAACGCATTGGGCCAAAGGCGGTTAGTTCACAGATCGCCACCTTATTTTCCCAATCGTGTCAGCGAGAACACTGTCATGGATCAGACCCTGGAGAAACAGGATCGAACGGCCTCCGGCGGGGAGCGCCGAGGCGCGGAGGAGACCGGCTTTATCGGCAGCGCGGCCGAAAGCCTGAAGGACCGCGCCGCCGAGGCCCTGCGCAACACCGCCGCTGACTTCGCCGAGGCGGGCAAGCAGCAAGGGGCCGAGCGCATCGACCGGCTCGGTCGCGCGGTGCACGGCGCCGCCGACGAAATCGGCAAGGAAATCCCGCAAGCCGCCGATTACGTTCACACGGCCGCGGAAGGCCTCGAGACCGCCGCCGAGCATCTTCGCAACCGGAGCGTCGAAGACCTGATCGGCACGTTCAACCGCTTCGCGCGCCAGCAACCGGTCGCCGCGTTCGCCGGGGCGATCCTCGCCGGTTTCGTGGTGTCGCGCTTTATCAAGAGCTCGAGCTGAAGGCCGCCCCATGACCATTCCTTTCGACGAACGGTCGCGCACGATACCCGGGATCGTCATCGATCTCATCGGGCAGTTCACAACCCTGCTGCGGCAGGAGAGCCAGCTTGCGCGCGCGGAAATCTCCGAAAACCTCAACCGGGCGCTGACCGGCGTCGTCATGGCGGTTGCTGCGGCGGTGCTGCTGATACCGGCGCTGGTTATTCTGCTGCTCGCCGGCGTGTACGGGCTCGAGGCGGCGGGCTTTGCACCCTACTGGTCGGCGCTCATCGTCGGCGGCGCGGCGGTGGTCGTCGGCGCGGTGCTAATGCTGATCGGCATCAACCGGCTCAAGGCGAAGAACCTGATCCCCAGCAAGACCATCCACCAGCTCCAGGAAGACGCCGCATTGGCCAAGCGCCAGATGAACAGCGAGCAGGAAGGGACCGATGGCTTCCAGCGAGCAGCTTGAGCGCGAGGCCGAGGCGACGCGCGCGCGCATCGCGGCGACGCTTGCCGAACTGCGCGTCCGCATCAGCCCCGGGCACATGCTGGACGAGGCGATCGACTATGCGCGCGACGGCAACGGCGCCGACATGGTGCGCAATCTCGGCCGGCAGGCCACAGACAATCCCCTGCCCGTCGCGCTGCTGGGCGCCGGGCTTGCCTGGCTGATGCTCGCGCAGCGCAAATCCAGGGACGGCAGGGCCGTCCGGACGACGAAAGGAGATGGCTCGGTCGCAACGACCGAGCCGGCCAGTTTGAACGAAATGTACGACCGCACGAACAGGACCTCAGCCATGGCATCGAAAATGGACAAGACCACGCGGCGCGTCTCTCGCAAGGCAGAGGACGCCACCGACACGGCATCCGAGGCGGCGACCAGCGCCTACGAACGCGCCACCGATATGATGGACCGCGCGCGTGAAACCACGACCGAGACCTACGGCCGCGCGCGCGACGCGGCGATGGAGGGCACGCGCGGCCTGACGAAGTTCATGCAGGAGGAGCCGCTCGTGGTGGCCGGGCTCGGCATCGCGCTCGGCGCGCTGGTCGGCGCCTTGTTGCCGTCGACGGAGGTCGAGAACCGCACGATGGGCGAGGCCAGCGACCAGTTGAAGCGCGACGCGCGCGCCGTGGCGCGCGAACAATGGGAGCGCGGCAAGGATATCGCCGAGGATGGCTGGGACGAGGCCAAAGAGGCGGCGCGCCGCACCTGGGAAGACGCAAAGGCGGAAGCAGAGAAGAGCTGGGAGGACACCAAGCAGCAGGCTGGCATCCGTGCCGACGGCCACGCCGGCGACGTGACTGGCGCGGACGCGTCGCTGGTGCCGTCCGAGGAAGAGAAGAAATCGCGCAAGCGCGCGAGCGCGCAGCCAACCTCGTAATTAGCCATCACCTCGATGTCCGTTCGTCCCCGCGAAAGCGGGGACCCAGCGCAGAGTTACGGATTGGCAAAGCCTGGGTTCCCGCTTCCGCGGGAACGAACGGAGATTGCTTCGCCGCGGAACCTGACCCACCTAGCGCGACGCGGCAAAGTCCGAGATGCCGCCGTGCGCCGCCGACCACTTCGAAGGTTCGGTCAGGAACGCACGCACTTCCTTCAGCGTTGCGGCGTCGAAAGTCTTGTCCTCCTCCGCCACCTCGAGCACGTCCCACCAGGTCGTGAGGTAGTGCAGCTTGACGCCGAGATCCTTCAGGTGACCCGCGCTCTGCGGGAAGATGTCGTAGTAGAAAACGACGAAGCAGTGCTCGACCGTCGCGCCTGCCGCGCGCAGAGCATTGCAGAAATTGACCTTGCTTGCGCCGTCCGTGGTCAGGTCCTCGACCAGCAGGGCGCGCGCGCCGGGCGCGAGTTCGCCCTCGATCTGCGCGTTGCGGCCGAAGCCCTTCGGCTTCTTGCGGATGTACTGCATCGGCAGCATCAGCCGGTCGGCAATCCAGGCAGCGAACGGAATGCCCGCGGTCTCGCCGCCGGCGACACAGTCGAGCGACTCGTAGCCTATGTTCGTGACGATCGTCTGCGCGGCGAAATCCATCAGCGTGTTGCGCAGCCGCGGGAAGGAGATGATCTTCCGGCAGTCGACATAGACCGGGCTCGCCCAGCCCGACGTGAAGATGAAGGGCTTCTCGGCGTTGAAATGCAGCGCCTTGATCTCCAGCATCATCCGCGCGGCCTGCTTGGCCATCGCCTTGCGGTCGGGCGTGGT
>DASTGR010000249.1:0-2275 GCA_035718885.1 Pseudolabrys sp.
ATCTCGGCCGCGCGCGGATGCCGGTCGCGCTCGCCCCAGTCGGAAATGTCGGTAAGCTCCTGGCGGATGCGCATGTCGGCGTTGCCGCCAAGCTGGATGTCCGTGCCGCGGCCGGCCATGTTGGTCGCGATGGTGACCGCACCGGGCACGCCCGCCTGGCTGACGATGAACGCTTCCTGCTCGTGATAGCGGGCGTTCAGGATGGCGAAGACCTTCTTCTGCGTTTCGCCGGAATAGAGATCGCGGAACGCGTTCGGGTCGGAGAAGTCGTGCTGCTCCCAGCCATCCTTGCGCAGCAGCTCCGCGAGATGCTCCGACTTTTCAATCGACGTCGTACCGACCA
This sequence comes from Pseudolabrys sp., assembly GCA_035718885.1. Classification (GTDB taxonomy): domain Bacteria; phylum Pseudomonadota; class Alphaproteobacteria; order Rhizobiales; family Xanthobacteraceae; genus Pseudolabrys. The sequence goes on from DASTGR010000249.1 coordinate 344, forward strand.
GCACCGGCTGGCCGCGTTTGCGGCAGTCGTCGATCAGCGTGATGATGGAGCGGTTCTTCTCCGCCGCGGTGCGATAGACCTCGTCGTCGTCGTCGATACGCGCGAGCGGCTTGTTGGTCGGCACCTCGAGCACATCGAGATTGTAAATGTCGCCGAACTCTTCGGCCTCCGTGAGCGCCGTGCCCGTCATGCCGGCGAGCTTCTCGTACATGCGGAAGTAGTTCTGGAAGGTGATCGAGGCGAGCGTCTGGTTCTCCGGCTGGATCGGCTGGTGCTCTTTGGCCTCGAGCGCCTGGTGCAGCCCTTCGGAATACCGGCGGCCCGGCATCATGCGGCCAGTGAACTCGTCGATGATGACGACCTCGCCGTTCCTCACGATGTAATCCTTGTCGCGCTGGAACAGCTTGTGCGCGCGCAGCGCCTGGTTGACGTGGTGCACGACCGAGACGTTCTCGACGTCGTAGAGCTTGCCGCCCTTGAGCAGCCCCGCCTCGCGCAGCACCGTCTCCATCTTCTCCATGCCGGCTTCGGTCATGGTGACGGTGCGCTGCTTCTCGTCGACCTCGTAGTCGCTCTTGTCGAGCTGCGGGATGTACGTGTCGATGGTGTTGTAGAACTCGGAGCGGTCGTCGAGCGGGCCGGAGATGATCAGCGGTGTCCGCGCCTCGTCGACCAGGATCGAGTCGACTTCGTCGACGATGGCATAGACGTGGCCGCGCTGGACCATGTCTTCCATCCGGTACTTCATGTTGTCGCGAAGATAGTCGAAGCCGAGCTCGTTGTTGGTCCCGTAGGTGATGTCGCAGTCGTAGGCCTTCTTGCGCTCCTCGTCGTCGAGGCCGTGCACAATGACGCCCGTGGTCAGGCCGAGGAAGCCGTAGACCTGGTGCATCCACTCGGCGTCGCGCTTGGCGAGGTAGTCGTTGACCGTCACGACATGCACGCCCCGGCCGGTGAGCGCATTCAGGTAGACGGCCAGCGTCGCGACCAGAGTCTTGCCTTCGCCGGTCTTCATCTCGGCGATCTTGCCCTCGTGCAGGATCATGCCGCCGATCAGCTGTACGTCGAAGTGGCGCTGGCCGAGCGTCCGCTTGGCCGCCTCGCGCACTGTGGCGAAGGCAGGCACAAGGATGTCGTCGAGCGAGGTGCCTTCCTCGATCTGCTTGCGAAATTCAGCCGTTCGCGCCTTCAGCGCGTCATCCGACAGAGCCGAGACCTCTTTCTCCAGCGCGTTGATGGCGGCGACGCGGGGCTGATAGCCACGAATCCGGCGCTCGTTGGCGGAGCCGAACAGTTTACGGGCAACGGCGCCGATCATGGTCTTTAAGCTCCTAAACGTATGGCCGAAGGCGCCCTGACAAGAGAACCGCCGGACTTAGGTTCCGACAGTCCGGGCGAGAGGGTCTTTTCGGGCAAATGCGACGCCAAGGGGCGCGGGCACGAGCGCTTTCAGCCGAGGTCCCGCGAGAGATAGGAGGGGGTCGGATTGTTGTCAATTGCCTGCACCACAAGGGGTTTACGCCCTTTGGCCGCACTCTTGTCACCCCCGCGGGACGTCCATGCCATTGCAAAGCCACGGTTGTTGGGTGACAAGTCCGCCGCCGTCCGCACCGAAAGCGGACCCATATCCCAAGGATCGCTTATGACCTCCCTCTCCTCCCCCGGACCCCGGGCCTTTGCGCGCCGGTCCGCCGCCATCGCCGCCGGTTTGGTGCTGCTGATTGCCGCAGGGGCGCCGGCCTTCGCCGACGATCCGGTCCTGGCCAAAGTCAACGGCACCGAAATCCACCAGAGCGACCTGACGGTCGCCGAGGAGGAGGCAGGCCAGTTGCCGCCAATGTCACCCGACGCCAAGAAGGACTACCTCGTCCAGTTCATGACCGACATGATCCTGGTGTCGAAGGCGGCGCAGGACAAGAAGCTCGGCGACAC
>DASTGR010000250.1:0-4627 GCA_035718885.1 Pseudolabrys sp.
CCTGATGGCCTTCTTCCTCGAGGCCTCGTTCCTCGGCGTGCTCCTGTTCGGCCGCCGGCTGGTGCCGAGCTGGGCGCATTTCTTCGCCGCAGTGATGGTCGCGTTCGGCACGCTCTTGTCGTCGTTCTGGATCCTCGCCACCAACAGCTGGATGCAGACGCCGCAGGGCTACAAGGTGGTGGACGGCCGCTTCCTGCCCGCCGACTGGACCTCGATCGTGTTCAATCCGTCCTTCCCCTATCGCCTCGCGCACAACGTCACGGCGTTCTACATCACCACAGGCTTCGTCGTGCTCGGCGTCGCGGCGTGGCTCCTGCGCCGCGGCCGCGCGGTCGAGGAATCGAAATTGATGATCCGCATGGCGCTCGATCTGCTGATCGTGCTCGTCCCATTGCAGGTTTTCCTCGGCGACCAGCACGGCATCAACACGCTCGAGTATCAGCCGGCCAAGGTGGCGGCGATCGAGGGCCGCTACGACACCGTCAAGCCGATGCCGCTGACCCTGTTCGGCATCCCCGACGACAAGAACGCGACCATGCGTTACGCCATCGAGGTGCCGCATCTCGGCGCGCTCGTGCTCACGCACACCTGGAACGGCGGCATCAAGGGCCTGAAGGAATGGCCGCCGCAGGACCGGCCGCCGGTCGGGCCGCCGTTCTTCGCCTTCCGCATCATGGTCGGCATCGGCGTCCTCATGCTCATCGTCGCCATTGCCGGACAGGTGCTGATGCGCTGGAGCGGGCGCCTGTGGCGCTCCGACGGCTTCCTGCGCCTGTGCACATGGTTCGCGCCGCTCGGCTTCGTCGCGGTGATCTCGGGGTGGGTGGTCACCGAGGTCGGCCGCCAGCCCTGGACCGTGTACGGACTCATGCGCACCGCGGATTCGGTATCGCCGTCGCTCACCGGCCACGACGTCGCGATTTCGCTCGCGCTTTACGTGATCGTCTATCTCATCATGTTTCCGACCGGCATCGCCTTCATGGCGGGGCTGGTGCGGCGCGGACCGGCGGAGACGCAGGAGCCGTCATCCTTCATCGAGAGCGGCCGGCCGGGGCAGCCCTTCGAGCGCGCCAGCCGGCTGGCGAACGAGTAGGGGAGGCAGGCCATGGTGCTCGATCTCGTACCGGTCTGGACCATCCTTATCGCGCTCGCCGTCTTCTATTATGTGGTGTTCGACGGCTTCGATCTCGGCGTCGGGATCCTCTACGGCTTTGCCCGCAATGAGGACGACCGCGCGCTGATCATGAATTCGATCGCGCCGATCTGGGACGGCAACGAAACCTGGCTGATCTTCGGCGGGCTCGGCCTGCTTGCGGCCTTCCCGCTCGCCTTCGCCATCATCATTCCGGCGGTCTATTTCCCGATCGTCATCATGCTGCTGGCGCTGGTCTTCCGTGGCGTCGCCTTCGAATTCCGGTTCAAGCGTCCGGCCCTGCGCCGCTTCTGGGACCGCGCCTTCGCGGCCGGCTCGGCCGTCGCGACGTTCGCGCAGGGCATCGTGCTCGGCACGTTCATCCAGGGTTTCAAGATCGAGGGCCGCGTCTTCGCCGGCACTTCGTTCGACTGGGTGACACCGTTCGCGCTGCTGACCGGCGTGGCGCTGATGTTCGGCTATGCTTTGCTCGGCGCCGGCTGGCTGATCCTCAAGACCGAGGACGCCTTGCAGCGCTGGGCGCGGCGCGCGGGCCGCGTCTGCCTCATCGGTGTCGGCATCGCCGTTATCGGCGTCAGCGTGTGGACACCGCTCGCACATGCGGACATCGCCGCGCGTTGGTTCTCCTGGCCAAACATTGCCTATCTCTCGCCCGTACCGATCGTCACCGCGCTGATCGCTTACATCGAATGGCGCTCGCTCGGCCGCGAGCATGAGCTCGTGCCGTTTCTTGCCGCCATCGGCCTGTTCGCGATGTCCTTTGCCGGCATTGCCATCAGCCTGTGGCCGATGATCGTGCCGTACAAATACACACTGTGGCAGGCTGCCTCGTCGTCGAGCACGCAGGCCTTCCTGCTGATTGGCACGCTGTTCCTGCTGCCGGTCATCCTCATGTACACGGCATGGTCCTACTGGGTCTTCCGCGGCAAGGTCCGCGCCGGCGAGGGGTATCATTGAATGCTTACGGTCTGCGTTATTGCGCCCTCTCCCCTCTGTGGGAGAGGGCAGCCGCAGCGGTTCGACGAAAAATGAATGGGTGAGGGGGCTGTCCCCCTCACCGGGCACAATGCGTTGAGGGTCTCTCAATGCCCTCTCCCACGGAGGGGAGAGGGCGCATCGATTGCCGCTTCGCGTAGTGCTTTCTCAAATCTGATCTGCATCAATGCGGCGCCTTGCGCCGCCCGCTCTCCTCGTCCGTCAACGCGAGGAGACGTGCCCATGCTGACCCGTCGCGAAGCCAATGCCGGACTGATCGGGGCCGCCATGCTCGCGGCGGCGCCCTCCGCCATAGCCGCCGAAACCGAGCGCGCCCTGCCGCCGCCGCGGCTCGATGGCGGCAAGCCGCTGATGCAGGCCTTGCGCGCGCGGCGCTCGACGCGTGAATTCGCGGGCCGCGCGCTTCCGGCCGAAGTCCTGTCGGATCTGCTGTGGGCGGCCTACGGCACGAACCGTCCGAGCGGCGACCGCACCGCGCCTTACTGGCGACACATGATGGTCATCGACGTCTACGCCGCGATGGCCGACGGCGTGTGGCTTTACGATGCGAAGCGGCACGTGCTGACGCGCCAGTCCGACAAGGACATCCGCGGCGAGACCGGCCAGCAGGACTTCGTCGCAACGGCGCCGCTCAACCTGATCTATGTCGCGCACGGCGAGCGCATCAAGGAAGTGCCGCAGGAGGCGCGGCGGCTCTACGCCTCGGTCGACACCGGCTTCATCGGCCAGAACGTCTATCTCTATTGCGCGTCGGAAGGGCTCGCGACCGTGTTTCGCGGCGCCATCCTGAGCGAGCAGCTCGGCAAGACGCTCAAGCTCGGCGAGGGGCAGTTCGTCACGTTCTGCCAGAGCGTCGGATACCCGAAGGGGTGACGGCCGGTCTTGTTGACAATCATCCTATAAAGGAATATATAGCCGCGATCTGCCGTCTGTCCTCCCGTCTCGAGGCGGGGTAGGGCCGGCGGCGGAGCGGCGCGCGGGGAGACATCCCGCGTCCGCGGTCAGGCGCAAGCCTGAACCGAATGGAGCGCCGGGAGGCGCAGCACCCTCCGATCGCAAGGAGGGTGGCGCGCCCGGGGCGGGACTCATCACCCCGCTTCCGAACGGCGTGCGGGCGAACCCGATCGCAAGGGGACGCCCATGAGGGGGCCTCGCAAGCCCCCTGGCGCCTCCCGGCGCTCCATTCCCCGTTTGGGGAAACGGAAAAAGGGGACCGGCGTGGCCCGCGCCGTCAAAGAACAGGGCCGATGACGCACGTCTGCACCGGTCGTTGCTCGCGCAGCTATCGCGTGCTGCCCGATTTGTAATCAGGCGTGCCGCCTCAAATTTAATCACGCCTGCCTGCATAAAAAGGCGGCACTTGCCGGTGCATTGGCAAAAGCCCTTTCGACTCAGGCTTTTGCTCACGCTGGGCCCGCTTGGCACAGGGCTTGCGAAACACTCTGCGTGCGGAACGTCGCCGGGACGCGACGCTCGTCTTCACCAGAGGGTTTCACCCATGTTCAACGCAGTCATGAAGGCCGCCAGTCGGCCGAACCGGCGTCAGTGGCTTGCCGCTGCCACCGGTCTTGCAATTCTCGCGTCCGGCGCATTCACCGGCAGCGCCCGCGCCGAGGACACCATCAAGGTCGGTATCCTGCATTCGCTTTCGGGCACGATGGCCATCAGCGAAACGACGCTGAAGGACACGATGCTCTTCCTCATCGACGAGCAGAACAAGAAGGGCGGCGTGCTCGGCAAGAAGCTCGAGGCGGTCGTCGTCGATCCCGCGTCGAACTGGCCGCTGTTCGCCGAGAAGGCGCGCGAATTGATCTCCAAGGACAAGGTCGCCGTCGTGTTCGGCTGCTGGACCTCGGTGTCGCGCAAGTCCGTGCTGCCGGTGTTCAAGGAACTGGACTCGATCCTGTTCTATCCGGTGCAGTACGAGGGCGAAGAGTCCGAGCGCAACGTGTTCTACACCGGCGCCGCGCCGAACCAGCAGGCGATTCCCGCCGTAGACTATCTGATGTCGAAGGACGGCGGCTCTGTGAAGCGCTGGGTGCTTGCGGGCACCGACTACGTCTATCCGCGCACCACCAATAAGATCCTCGAGGCCTATCTCAAGTCGAAGGGCGTCAAGGATGAAGACATCATGATCAACTACACGCCGTTCGGACATTCCGACTGGCAGACGATCGTCTCCGACATCAAGAAGTTCGGCTCGGCCGGCAAGAAGACGGCGGTGGTCTCGACCATCAACGGCGACGCCAACGTGCCGTTCTACAAGGAACTCGGCAACCAGGGCATCAAGGCGACCGACATCCCGGTCGTGGCCTTCTCGGTCGGCGAGGAAGAGCTCGCCGGTCTCGACACCAAGCCGCTGGTCGGCCATCTCGCCGCCTGGAACGACTTCGAGTCGATCAAGAACCCGGCCAACGCCGCCTTCATCAAACAGTGGCAGGCCTTCACCAAGAACCCGAAGCGCACCACCAACGATCC
>DASTGR010000251.1:0-31581 GCA_035718885.1 Pseudolabrys sp.
TCCATGATGCCGCCCTCGTTGACGAGGTCGTCATTGATCGACTGGATGAAGCAGGCGTGCGGCTGCGGGTGCTCGTAGGACGACTTCGAGCGCGTCAGCTTGCCGGTCTGGAAGTCGACGTAATAGTGGCCCTGCGAGGGACCGTCGATGCCGTAGGCCCAGTGCAGGCCGGTGTTGAACCATTGCGGCGAGTTCGGCGCGACCATCTGCGCGGCGAGCATGTAGCAGTGCTCGTCATAGAAGGCCTGCGCGTCCTCGTCGGTGTCGAAATAGCCGCCCTTCCAGCCCCAATAGGTCCAGGTGCCGGCGAGACGGTTGAACACCTGCTTGCAGGACTGCTCGCCGATGTGGCGCTCCTTCTCGGGGAGCGCGGCCAGCGCCTCCTCGTCGGCGATCGAGCGCCACAGGAAGGAGGGGACGGAGTTCTCTTCGACCTTCTTGAGCCGGGCGGGCACGCCGGCCTTGCGGAAGTACTTCTGCGCGAGCACGTCGGAGGCGACCTGCGACCAGAATTCCGGCACCTCGACATTGTCGAGCTTGAACACCACGGAGCCGTCGGGATTCTTGATCTCGCTGGTCGTGAATCTGAAATCCAGACCGGCGTAAGCATCCTGGCCCGCTTTGGTGTAGCGCCGTTCAATCCGCATGTGTCTAGCCCCTTCAAGTGGCCGGGCGGGGGCGTACCACCCACCCGATTATATATGTCCCGCGGCCGCCAATCCGACCGCCTCTCCCTCAAAACCCTGGCCCGGTTCCGGCCTCCCCCCTCGATCCTCGCGCCAGTCCAACCCCCGAAGGGCCGGCGCGAGAGACAGAAAGTCCCTGGCCCAAAACGCCATTTTCGGCGTGGGCGACCCTGTCAGATCCGTGGTGGAGGTCCGGAAGGAACCGCTTACTCAACCCAACCGAACAAACCAAAGTTAAGAGGACTCGTCCAACGCGTCAACCAAATCTAGTCACAAAATCTGAATCAACCACTAACTGTTGTGTCTGTTCGGTGACAGGACGCGTGACGGCCTCGGGAAACGGGACTGAGTATTGAGCCGTCGGCCGACGCGGCAAAGCGGTTTTCCAGCGCGTGCGAACTAGGCTTATTTCCCGGCGCACATGACAGCAAAATGACGCAAAATCGGGCTTTCCGGCATGGCGCGGACCGCTACCGCGGAAGGCTCCCGCCGGGGAAAAGCCCGGGATGGCATGGGCACAGTCCGTCCGGCGCTCGCTGATTCTCCACGGCGGCTCAGCCCCTTAGCGCGCCCCGGCTGGCGTTGCGCAACCGGGACGGCTTTGCCAAGGCCTGTGAATCCGCGATTTTCACGAGAAAGGTGCCAGGGTGGGGTGTCGGCGGGCACCGGCCGAGCATGCCGCCCGCCGGACGAGACGCCGCGACCGGACGGGAGAAGGGCTGGCTCACGTCGCGGCGCTGCTCTATTTCGGAGATCATGAACCGCCATGCCGTCGTTCTTGCGCTGATATCGGCCGCGCTGTTCGGCATCTCGACGCCGGCGGCCAAGGCGCTGCTCGGGACGATCGAGCCTTCTGTCCTCGCCGGCCTGCTCTATTGCGGGGCCGGAATTGGCGTCGCGGTTTTGCGCCGCGTCGCACGGCCGCTGATCCTGCGCGGCGAGCGCAATGAAACGACGCTCGGCCGCGCCGACATTCCCTGGCTCGCCGGCGCGATCCTGGCCGGGGGAATCGCCGGACCGCTCTTATTGATGTTCGGCTTGTCGCGAACCGACGCGGCGACCGCCTCCCTGCTGCTGACGCTCGAGGGGACTGCGACGGCGTTGCTGGCCTGGTTCGTGTTTCATGAAAACTTCAACAGGCGGGTTGCCGCCGGCATGGCCTGTCTGCTCGCTGGCGCAGTGGTGCTGGCCTGGACCGGACAGCCGACGGTGTCCGGCTTGATCGGTCCCGCGGCGGTCGTCGGCGCCTGCATTGCCTGGGGGCTCGACAACAACCTCACGCGCAAAGTGTCGCTCGCCGATCCGCTCCAGATCGTCGAACTGAAGGGCCTGATCGCCGGGCCGGTCAATCTCGCCATCGGATTATGGATGGGCGGCGGCTTGCCGGGTCTCGCGCCCGCCGCGCTCGCAGGGCTGGTCGGCTTCGTCGGCTACGGCGTGAGCCTCGTCCTGTTCGTGCTCGCGCTGCGCGATCTCGGCTCGGCGCGCACCGGCGCCTATTTCTCCACGGCGCCGTTTCTCGGCGCGCTCGCCGCGATCGCGATGCTGGGCGAGCCGTTCACCGTGCAGCTTGGCGTGGCGGGCGTGATGATGGCCGCCGGCGTCTATCTGCATCTGACCGAGCGGCACGAGCATGAGCATGTGCACGAGCCGCTCGTGCATGCGCATGCCCACGTTCACGACGAGCATCATCGGCACGAGCACGCGCCGACCGACCCGCCCGGCGAACCGCATACGCACGAGCATCGTCACGCGCGGATGCGGCACAGCCACCCGCATGTCCCCGACATGCATCATACGCATCGGCACTGATCAAACGGTGCGCGCGGGGCTGCGGCGCGCAGGCGGCGGGGCGTCCGGGGCGAGCGACGCGTCGGCGTCGCCGCGCGCGATCGCGACATCGGAACGCTGGCGCGGCAGCGATTCCGGGTGCTCGCGTTGCAGGAAATCGACGAGCTTCTCGCGGATCTCGCAGCGCAGGTCGAAGACCTTGCCGGAGGTCGCGCCGCTGGCGAGGATGCGCACCTCCATCGTGTCGTGCTTGAAGTCCGTGACTGCGACGTTGAAGACGCGGCCGTCCCAGCGGTTCGACGCGCGCACGATCGCTTCCGCTGTCTCGCGGATGGCGCCGACCGGCGCGCGGTAGTCGACATAGATCAGCACCGTTCCGATCAGCGTCGAACTCTCGCGCGTCCAGTTCTGGAACGGCTTCTCGATGAAATAGGTGAGGGGGACGATCATGCGCCGCAGGTCCCACAGCCGGACGACCACGTAGGTCGAGCGGATCTCTTCGATATTGCCGAATTCGTTCTCGACGATGACGGCGTCCTCGAGCCGGATCGGCTGCGTCATGGCGAGCTGCACGCCGGCGAGCAGGTTCGACAGCACCGGGCGCGCGGCAAGGCCGGCGACGATGCCGGCGACGCCGGCCGAGGCGAACAGGCTGACGCCGTACTGCCGCACGGTCTGGAACGTCATCAGCGCCGCGCCCAGCGTGAACAGCACGATGAGGACGTCGACGCTGCGCAGGAGGACGCGGATCTGCGTGTTGTGCTTGCGCGCCAGCAGGTTGTCTTCGACGTCGAGCCGGTAGCGGCGCAGATAGACGTCGGCCGAGAGGTGCAGCGCCGCGATGGACGACCACCCGATCAGCGCGATGATCGCCATCAAGAGCAGTTTGGCGACGAGATATTTGAAGCCGAGTTCGAGTGGCGCGACAGGCAGCGCGATGAAGACCGCGAGGATGAGAAAGGCGAGCCGCGAGAGGCCGCGCATGCGGGTTACGACTGCGAACACGCCGGGATAGCGCGGCGCGATGAGCCGCCGCACCATCCTGCGCAGCAAAGCGTGCAGAACGAGCGCAACGACGATCGCGACGGCGATGATGAGCACCGCGGCAATCGAGTCGGGCAGCCAGCCGAGCCAGCCGCGCAACGTGTCGAGGGCGTTTCTCAAGGAGTCCATGCGGAAACGAGGTCTTCCTGGCTGTTGAAGTGATGCGGCGAAGCCGGGCCCGCGCTTTACAGCGTGCGGGCAAGCTGGCAGAACGCCGCCGTCACCAACGGCGTGGTTCCATGAAAAGTTTCCTTCTGAGGACGTTCACCTGGTGGAATTCGCAGACCTTCGGCACCCAGGTATGGACCTGGCTGTACGGGGAAGCGGTCGGGTCGGACGAGTTCGGGAACCGTTATTTCCGCACCAAAGGCGGCAAAATTGACGCCTCGCTCGGCTTCGAGCGCCGCTGGGTGATCTATCCCGGCTATGCCGAGCCTTCGACCGTGCCGCCGTCATGGCACGGCTGGCTGCACCACACGGTGGATGTGCCGCCGACGCAGGAGACCTACACCGCGCGCGAATGGCAAAAGCCGCATCGGCCGAACCTGACGGGCACGCCGGGCGCCTATCGACCGCCGGGCTCGACGCTGGCGCAGGGGCGCCGCCCGCGCGCCACGGGCGACTACAAGGCGTGGGCGCCGGGCGACTGACCGCCCTTCCACCGCCGCATTCCCCATGTTAACCGGCACCATGTCGGGGGCGTCGGGAAGATTCCGCGCCGAGGCCCTGAGCGGCCCAAGGGGACCATCCCGCTTTCATGGCGCGATCGAGCTTCTACCGTAGTCTGCTGACCGCAGCCGCGCTTGCCGTCGCCTCGCCGGCGCTTGCGCAGTTCGGCTCGATCTTCCGCGACGACGGCCCGCCGCGGCCGCCGGCGAACGTTCCCGAGCAGGCGCCGTACTACTCGCCGCAGCAGCGGCAATTGCCGCCGTCGCAGCAGCCTTACTATCCGAGCCGCGGCGACGTGCCGCCGCCGCCGCAATACCAGCAGCCGACCTATCAGCAGCCGCAGGTTCGCCAGCCGCAATATCAGCCGCCGCAATATCAGCAGCGGCCGATCTATACGCAGGAGCCCGACGACGAACGCGACGCGCCGCGGCCGCCGGGCAGCGTGCAGCGCGGCGACGTGCCGCCGGCGCAGCCCATGCCGCCGCCGATGAGCCTGCCGCCGTCGAGCCGCCCGGGCGGCGGCGGCATCCAGACTCAGGATCTCGCGCCGCTGCCGGGCGCGCCGCAGGCGCCGGCCGATCAGCGGCCGCAGCCGCAGCAATCGCCGCAGCAGGCGACCACGCCGCCGAACGCGACACCCGGTCAGCAGCCGCAGCCAGGCCAGCCAGGTCAGCCCGGCGCGCCGCAGGAGGCCACCCAGCCGCCGCCCTCCGAGGAGGTTGTCGTCGAGCCGCCGCCGCAGCGCATCGCCAATCCGACCGCGGTCTTCTCCGGTCTCGACAAGATCACGGGCCGTATCATCTCGTTCGACGTCGCGCTCAACGAGACGGTGCAGTTCGGCGCGCTCCAGGTGACGCCGCGCGTGTGCTATTCGCGGCCGCCGACCGAGACGCCGAACACCGACGCCTTTGTCGAGGTCGACGAGGTGACGCTGCAAGGCGAGATCAAGCGCATCTTCACCGGCTGGATGTTCGCGGCCTCGCCCGGCCTGCATGCGGTGGAGCATCCGATCTACGACGTGTGGCTGACCGACTGCAAAGGCGCGCAGAACCCGGCGGTGGCGGAAGTGCCGTCCGAGGAGCAGCCCAAGCCCGCGGCAAAGCCGCCCGCGCGTCCCGCGCCGGGGCAGCGCCGCCCGGCCGCGCGGCAGCCGCGCGCGCAACAGCAGCCGGCCGGCGGGACATTGCCGGCGCTGCGCTAGACCGGCTCGCAACAAACTCCGTTCATTCCCGCGAAAGCGGGAATCCAGTTCTGAGTCACAGCTGGGTCCCCGCTTTCGCGGGGACGAACGGAGTGGATAACTATGCGCCCTTCACGATCGCCAGCGCTTCCTCGCCGCTGATCGCGCGGTCCACCGGGAGCGCGGCGAAGTCGGCGTGTCCGATGACTGCTTCTTCCAACAGGCGGTGATAGCGCCGCTTCGGCACCTCGACGGCGCCGAAGATGGCCAGATGCGGCGTGACGAATTGCGTGTCGAGCAGCCGGTAGTTTCCCGCCTTCAGCCGCGCCACGAGATGCACGAGCGCGATCTTCGAGGCGTCGGTGGCGCGGTGGAACATGCTCTCGCCGAAAAAGGCGCGGCCGAGCGACACGCCGTAGAGGCCGCCGACCAGCGCGTCGCCGTCATAGACTTCGACCGTGTGGCAGTCGCCGCGCTCGAAGAGCGCACGATAGATGCGGCGGATGCGGGCATTGATCCAGGTGCGTCCGCGGTCGGGCTTTGGCTCGGCGCAGCCGTCGATGACGGCGTCGAAGTCGCGGTCGACATGCACGGCGAAATGTGTCGTGCGCACGGTGCGGGCGAGCCGCGACGGCACGTGGAACCCGTCGAGCGGGATGATGCCGCGCATGTCCGGCTCGATCCAGTAGAGCGCCGGATCCTCCGCGCTCTCCGCCATCGGGAAGATGCCGCAGGCATAGGCCTTCAGCAGCACTTCCGGCGTGATCTCGACGAAACTGTTCTCGCGGTTCGCCATCGTCGCAGTCTAATCGCGGAGCGTTCCAGAGTTAACGGGATTTTGACCGTAATTGATGCAAGTTTTTGAAAGATCGATCCATTCACCCACTTCGGCGTTGACGCCGCGAAGGACGACGGAACGGGGAGTCTCAGAATCATGGCGGCGATCTCGGTCCTCCTGGTTGAGGACGAAGCCCTGATCAGCATGCTGGTCAGCGATTGGCTGAGCGAACTCGGTTTCGACGTGCATGAGGCGCGCACCGCGGGCGAAGCTCTCGACTATCTCGACGCCGGCAATGCGGTCGACGTCCTGTTCACCGACATCAACCTGCCGGGCGGCATGACCGGCGCGGAACTTGCGCGGCGCGCGCGCGCGCTCAAGCCGGAACTGCCGGTGGTCTATGCCTCGGGCCGGTACCGCGGTGACGATCTCGACGGGCTGGTGCCGCACGCGGCGTTCCTGCCCAAGCCCTACGATCAACGCAAGCTCGCGTACGTGCTCGAGCAGATCGCCGTCGGCACGGCGCACTAGATCGGCACGCGCAATTAAGCGTGATCAGGCGGCCGGGCGGGCCGCCGCGGCCGCCGGCGGCGGCGATTTTCGCAGGTCGAAGGACACCACCACCCGCGTTCCCTTATGGGCGCGGTCGACCGCGATCTCGGCGCTGAGCTTCTCGCCCATGGCGCGCACGATGCGCTGGCCCAAACCGGTCGACTTCGGCTTGGCGCGCGGCACGATGCCGATGCCGTCGTCCTCGACGATGAGCGCGGCGCGGTTGTCGCCGGTCTCCCGGATATCGACGCGGATCGGGCCCTTGCTATCCGGATAGGCGTATTTCAGCGCGTTCATCACGAGTTCGTTGACGATGACGCCGACCGCGACGGCGCGGTCGGGGTCCACCGCGACCGGTTCGGAGGTGAGGGTGAGCTGCGCGAGTTCGTTCGTCTCCGAGGAGCGGCGCAGGTCCTCGATCAGCGCCTCGAGATACTGGTCGACCGCGACCGACTGGACATCGTCCGAGGTATAGAGGCGGCGGTGCACCTGCGCGACCGCGAGCACGCGGCCGGTGGCGTCGGTCAGGGCTTCGCTGACTTCCGGATTGTCGGCGGCGTTGGCGTGCAGCGTCAGCATCGAAGCGATCATCTGAAGAGAATTGCCGACGCGGTGGTTCACCTCGCGCATCAGGAGCGCGCGCTCGGCCGCCAGCGCCTCGAAGCGGTCGCGCGCCTCGCGGACCTCGGCCTCGGCCGCTTCCTTGGCGCGGCGCATGCGCATCGCCGACACCGCGCCGGAGAGGGCGGCCTTGAGCAGGAAGATGAACTCGCCCTGCACGTCCTTGACGACGTAGTCGAACGCGCCGGCCTTGAGCGCCGAGACGGCCATGCGGCTATCCTGCGCGCCGGTGACGACGACGACGGGCGGATGGTTCTCGATCGCGTGAATGCGCTCGAGCGTCTCGATGCCGGACAGGCCGGGCATATAGAGGTCGAGCGCGACCACGTCGATATCCGGATTGGCGGCAAGCGCCGCGAGCCCGCGCTCGCCGGTCGGCTCGCCGACGACCTCGATGCCGTCGCGTCCGAGGCCGCGCTTGACCAGGGTGCGCAGGCCTTCGTCATCATCGATATACAGGATCTTGCGCGGCATGACGGCTCAATCGGGCGAGGGAACCTGGATGACGGAGAAGAACAGGCCGAGCTGGCGGATCGCGTTGGCGAAATTCTCGTAATTAACCGGCTTGGTGATGTAGACGTTGCAGCCGAGATCGTAGCAGCGCTGGATCTCGACGGCATCGTCGGTGGTGGTTAGCACCACGACCGGCACGCGCTTTAAATGCTCGTTGGTTTTGACCTTTTTGAGGATGTCGACGCCGGTCATGTCTGGCAGGTTGAGGTCGAGCAGGATCAGGAGGGGCTTGCCCTTGTTGACGAGGCCGGAGCCGTCGGGGCCGAACAGGTAGCGCAGCGCATCGGTGCCGTTGTTGAACGGCGCGACCGGATTGTTGACGCCGGCGCGGCGGATGTTCTTCTCGATCAGGCGGGCATGCCCCTCGTCGTCCTCGATCATCACGATCTGGACCGGCTGCTCCACCGTACGGCTGTTCATGCCTTACTCCTGTTACCCGGTGTCCATCGCCGCGGCAGCGTGACGGTGAACGTGCTTCCCTGGCCGAGCGTCGAACTCAGCCCCATTGTGCCGCTCAGCCGACGCACCAACGCCCTGACGTGAGCAAGGCCGATGCCCTCGCCGGGCCGGTCCTGCGGGCCGGAGCGGCGGAACAATTCGAAAACACGCGCATGATCGCCGGGGTCGATGCCACGTCCGTTGTCGCGGACGTCGTAAATGGCATGCGTCCCGCTGGTCCGGCCCATGATTTCGATGTGCAGTGGCTCCCCCTCGCGCCCATACTTCAGGGCATTATCAACGAGGTTGGCGAAAATTTGTTCCACCGCGAGACGATCAGTTTCGATTGAGGGCAGGGTGCCGACCTCGATGCGGGCGCCAAGCTCCACCGCGCGATGCGTGACGGTGGCCGTAATCGACGACAGCAGCTCGTCCATGTCGACGCGCTCTGGGCGGAACTCGCGCCGGCCTTCGCGCGAAAGTTTGAGCACGGCGTTGATCAGGCGGTCCATGTTGCCGATCGAGGTCTTGATGAAGCGGATCGCCTCGTCGAAGTCGGCGCCGAGCCGCTCGATCTCGCCCGTGTCCGCGGCTTCGGCCGCCTGTGCATTGAGCGCGGCGAGCTCCGTCGAGAGCCTGGCGACCTGATCGAAAATGTCGGTCCGCAGCGCCTCGAGTTCCGAAGTGAAGCCCATGATGTTGACGAGGGGCGAGCGCAGGTCGTGGCTGACGATGTAGGCGAAGCGCTGGATCTCCTCGTTCGCCTCGGTCAGGTCGGCGGTGCGGAATTCGACGATGCGCTCGAGGTTGGCGTTGGTCGATTCGAGCTCGGCGCGCGCCGTCTCGCGTTGGCGCGCGGTGCGCTGCACCAGCATCACCGAGGCCGCGCCGATCAGCACGATCAGCGCCGCGCCGAAGAGCGTCACATAAAGGAGCAGGCGGTTCGTCTGCTGCGATTGCGCGGTGCGGTCGGCGGCGAGCCGCGCCTCGTCGATGATCGCGGTGTCGATCACCTTGCGCAGGCTTTCGGTGATGGCGCGGCCCTGGTCGCTCAGCACCAGCCGCCGCGCTCCGATCGAGTCGCCGCGCTGGTTGAGATTGACCGTCTCGCCCATCTCCTTGAATTTGGCCTCGAGGTGCCTGGTGATCTCGTCGAGCGTCGCCTGCCGCGCGGGATGGTCGCGGGTCAGCGTGCGCAGTTCTTCGACGAGCTGCCGCGCCTCGGGCTCGGCCTCGTAGAACTCGGCGAGATATTTCGGGTCGTCGGTGAAGAGATAGCCGCGCTGGCTGCTTTCGGCGCGCCGCACCGACAGCAGCACGTTGGACAGCTTGTCCTCGACCGAGAGCGTCTGCGTCAGCCGCCGGGTGTCGGTGGCGGCCCGGTCGACGAGGTAAACCGTCGCGGCGCTGATGCCGACCAGCAGCGCGAAGCCGATGCCGAGCAGAATAGGTTGGAGATTGGGAAGGGGGGTTCGTTGCGTTGCCATTCGACCTGTCGTTCGCCGAGCCGCTCGCGACGCCACCCCCCGGAGGCGCCGCCAAGCGAATCAGACGCTTATTCTTCCATGCCGCCGCGGGCGAGGAACTGCTCCAGCCAGTGAATATGATAATTGCCGTCGATGATATCCTTTTCCCGCACCAGCGCGCGGAACAAGGGCAGCGTCGTCTCGATGCCGTCGACCACCACTTCGTCCAGCGCGCGCTTGAGCCGCATCAGGCATTCCTGGCGGGTCTTGCCGTGCACGATGAGCTTGCCGACCAGCGAATCGTAATAGGGCGGGATCGAGTAGCCCTGATAGACGGCCGAGTCGATGCGCACGCCGAGCCCGCCGGGCGGATGATAGTGCAGGATCTTGCCGGGCGAGGGGCGGAAGGACACCGGGTTTTCAGCGTTAATGCGGCACTCGATGGCGTGGCCGTGGAAGCGCACGTCGCTCTGCTTCAATTCCAGCTCGGAGCCGGCGGCGACGCGGATCTGCTCGAAGATGAGGTCGATATCGGTGATGGCCTCGGTCACCGGATGCTCGACCTGGATGCGGGTGTTCATCTCGATGAAATAGAACTGCCCGTCCTCATAGAGGAATTCGACGGTGCCGACGCCGAGATAGTTGATCTCGCGCATCGCCTTCGCGACCGTCTCGCCGATCTGGTCGCGCTGCATCGTGTTGAGCGCCGGCGAAGGGCTCTCCTCCAGCACCTTCTGGTGACGGCGCTGGAGCGAGCAGTCGCGTTCGCCGAGATGGATCGCCTTGCCCTTGCCGTCGCCGAGCACCTGGATCTCGATGTGGCGGGGCTTCCCGAGATATTTCTCGATGTAGACGGCGTCGTCGCCGAAGGCCGCCTTGGCCTCGGCGCGCGCCGTCGACAGCGCGGTCGAGAGTTCAGCCTCGCTGCGCGCGACCTTCATGCCGCGTCCGCCGCCGCCGGCGGCAGCCTTGATCAGGACCGGGAAGCCGATGTCCTTGGCGACACGCGCGGCCTCGACGTCCGAGGTGACGCCCCCGTCCGAGCCGGGCACGACCGGAATGCCGAGGCGCTTGGCCGTGCGCTTGGCCTCGATCTTGTCGCCCATGATGCGGATGTGCTCCGCCTTCGGGCCGATGAAGCCGACGCCGTGATCGGACAGGATCTCGGCGAAGCGCGCGTTTTCGGACAGGAAGCCGTAGCCCGGATGGACCGCGTCGGCGCCGGTGATCTCGCAGGCCGCGAGGATCGCGGGGATATTGAGGTAGGAGTCCTTCGCCGCCGGCGGGCCGATGCAGACGCTCTCGTCGGCGAATCGCACGTGCATGGCGTCGGCGTCGGCGGTCGAATGCACCGCGACGGTCGGGATGCCGAGCTCCTTGCAGGCGCGCAGCACGCGCAGCGCAATCTCGCCGCGGTTGGCGATGAGGATTTTATCGAACATGGGCGCTTCTCCCTCTCCCCGCTAGCGGGGAGAGGGTCGGGGTGAGGGGGCGTTGCCGCGTTACAGAACTATCGAGACGCCCCTTCACCCGACTTCCTCGTTGCACTCGGAAGTCGACCTCTCCCCGCAAGCGGGTAGAGGTGAAGAGAGGGCGCGTCGCGTCGAAAGGCATCACTCGATGATCACCAGCGGCTCACCGAACTCGACCGGCTGGCCGTCCTCGAACAGGATCTGGATGACGGTGCCGCCGCGCGGAGCCGGAATCTGGTTCATGGTCTTCATCGCCTCGATGATGAGGAGAGTGTCGCCGGCCTTCACCTTCGTGCCGACTTCGATGAAGGCCTTGGCGCCGGGCTCCGGCGAGGCGTAGGCGGTGCCGACCATGGGCGACACGACGACGCCGGGATGCTTGGCCGGGTCGATCGAGGCGCCCGCCGATTCACCGACCGGCTGCGGCGCGGCCGCGAGCGGCTTGGCGGGCACGATAACGGTCGGGGCCGGCGCCGCGACGCCGCCGCGTGCGACGCGAATGCGGCTGCCGTCCTGCTCGATCTCGATCTCCGTCAGGCCGGTCTCTTCCAGGAGCTTCGCCAGTTCCTGGATCAGATCGCGGTCGATCAACGTCTTCGGCGTCTTTGCCATGCGCGTTTAATTCACTTCCTTGGCGCCGATGAGACCGGCGAGACCGATGATGGCCAGCGCGTAGCCGTTGACGCCGAATCCGGCGAGCACGGCCTTCGCCGCCTTCGACACATAGGAGTGGTGCCGGAAAGACTCGCGCTGGTGGACGTTGGTGATGTGGCACTCGATCGCCGGCAAGTCGACGGCGAGCAGGGCGTCGAGAATGGCGATCGAGGTGTGGGTGTAGCCAGCCGGATTGATGACGATCCCGGCGGCGCCCTTCGCCTTCGCCTCATGGATGAAGGTGACGATTTCGCCTTCGATGTTGCTCTGGCGGAACACGACCTCCTGGCCGAACCGCTTGGCGGTCGTCCGGCACAACGCCTCGACGTCGGCCAGCGTCGCGCTGCCGTACTTCTCGGGCTCGCGCATGCCGAGCAGGTTCAGGTTCGGCCCGTTGAGGACGTGGATGGTGGTGGCCATTGACGATCCGGCGGCGGCAAAAGCGGTCGCGCAGGGTGAAAACGTCCAGTTCTTATAGGGGGGTGGGCGGGCAAGGGGAAGCCCGCAGACACCGTCATTCGGCCCCGCCACGGGTCGCCGCGGCGGCCCAGTCGATGACGTCCTTTACGGCCGTTAACCTTTGCCGGCCGGCGTCGCGAGCGGCGCGGTAGACGGCGATCTGGCGGTCGGCGCTGGTTCCCTCGGCCAGGATCGTGTCGAGCCGGGCCAGCGTATCGGTGCAGCCGAGCGCGGCGGCATCGTCGGCGATTGTCTCCCGTAGGGCCACGAGCCAGGCCTTGATGTCCATCGGCTTGCGGCTGAACGGGTCGACGAAGGTGGCGGCGATTCCATGGCGCTGCGCGTGCCATTTGTTCTCGGCGGTGATGGCGCGGCCGACGCGGTCGAAGCCTGCGTTGAGCTTGGGGTCGCGGTCGAGCGCGCGGACGAGACAGCGGAACAGCGCGGCGATTGCCAGTGCGTCGTCGAGACGCGTGCAACTGTCGGCGATGCGCAGTTCGATGGTCGGGTACTGAAGCGAGGGACGTACTGCCCACCAGATGTAGCTCGCGTCCGGGATGACGCCAGCGGTGGCGAGCGCCGCGACGTAGTCCTCGTACTCGGCCTCGGTGCGGAAGAGCTCCGGCAGGCCGGTGCGCGGCAACTCGTCATAGGCGGCGAGCCGGTAGCCGTGCAGGCCGGAGAAGTGCCCCTGCCAGAACGGCGATGAGGTCGAGAGCGCCAGCAGCAGCGGCAGGTACGGCGTCAGTCGGCGGATGATGTCGATGCGGCTTGCGCCTTCGGCGACGGCGACGTGCACGTGCATGCCGCACAGCATGTTGCGCGCGCCGATCATTTGCAGGTCTTCCATGATGGCGCCGTAGCGCGCCTTCGGCGTCATTTCCTGCTCCGGCCAGAAGGCGAGCGGAAAGGTGCCCATGGCGGCGATGCCGAGGCTGCGCGTCGCGGCGGCTTCGGCGAGCGCGGCGCGGTAGCGCATGAGATGCGCGCGTGCCTCGGCCATGGTGGCGCAGGGCGGGGTGGCCACCTCGATCTGCGATTGCAGCATCTCGGTCATCACCCGGTCACCGATGGCGTTGCGGGCGCGCTCGAGGAAGCGCGCATCGGCGCGCCGCACGGCGCGGCGCGTGCGCGCGTCAAAGACGAAGAATTCCTCCTCGATGCCGATCGTGTACATGCGCGCGCAAACGCGCGCGTGCGGAACCCGGTTCCATCGCGGCCCGTGCAAAAGAAAACGGCCGCAGCGGAAAACCGCGGCGGCCGTTCGATTTAAGACGAAAAACGCGCGTTGTGGATCAGCACTGATCCTTGCCGCAGCGGGCGCCGTTGATGTCCTTCTTCAAGGTGGGCAGACCGACCGCGCCGACCACGACATTGTCGCCGATGACGTAGCTCGGCGTGCCGTTCAAGCCCAGCGCCTCGGCGAGCTTGAAGTTCTCCTCGAGCGTCGCCTTCACCTCGGGGCTCTGCATGTCCTTCTGCAACTGCGTCATGTCCACCCCGACCTCCTTGGCGACCGCGAGCGCGCGCGCCTTGTCGGCCGCCTGGCGTCCGCCGAGCAGCTTCTGGTGGAATTCGAGATATTTCTTGCCGGTCTTGTCCTGCATGCGCACGGCCACCGCCACCTGCGCCGCCTCGACCGAGCCAGGCCCGAGCACGGGGAATTCCTTGAGCACGACCTTGAGCTTGGAGTCGTCCTTCAGGAGCGTGAGCATGTCGCTCATTGCGTGCTTGCAGTAGCCGCAATTGTAATCGAAGAATTCGACGAAGGTGACGTCGCCATTGTGATTGCCGAGCGTGACCTGCCGCGGCGACATGAACAGCGCCTGCGAATACTGCTTGACGGCGGCCTTGCCCTTCTCGGCGACGGCGGCGTTCTGCTTCTTCTCGAGTTCGGCCATCGCGTCCTGGAGAACCTCCGGGTGCGAGACGAGGTATTCGCGGACGATGGTCTCGATCTCGCTGCGCTGAGGCGCGGAGAATTCGGCGGCGCTTGCGATGAACGGCGTCGCAGCCGTGACGAGCACGGCGCCGGCCAGAACGAAGGAGCGGGGGGTCATCGATGTCATCCTTGTTTCGGAAAGCCTAGCATCAATTTCGGAAGAATGTCTGCTTGGGCGGCTGAAGATTGGTGATGTCGTCGGCGCGCACCCAGGCGGGCGAGCCGACCTTCAGGCGCGTCTTGGCCCGGGCGGCAAGCTGGCGGGCGGTCACGATGTCGCCGCGGCCGGCGGCGGCCTGCGCGGCGGCAAGGTCGGCCTCGGCCAGATCGCCGCTGCGGCCATAAGCCATGGCGAGCTGGTTATAGGCGTCGGGAATGTCGTCATCGCGCTGGAGCACGGCCTTGAGCAGCGGCACCGCCTCGGTGGCGAGCGCCTTGTTGCTGGTCGCGACCATCGCCTGGGCGAGCAGGGTGTCGATGAGGGGGGCGTTGTGCGAGAGCTGCGCGGCGCGACGCAGCGGCGCGACCGACTCATTCGGCTTGCCGCCCTCGAGCAGCGCCTGCCCCTTGAGCTCGTAGAAATAGGGATTGCCCGGCTGCGCCTGAATGAGCTCGTCGATCTGCGCGATGGCGCTGCGCAGGCCCGCGTGTCGGTAGGTGGAGATCGCGCGCGCATCGCGCGCCGGCAGGCTGTGGTCGGTCGCGGGGAAGCGCCGCGCCACCGTGTCCGGACGCTCCAGGAAGCCCGACAGCTTCGCCCGCATCATGTCGTGCCGCAGTTGCAGCTCCGCCGAATCCTTGACGTTCCAATAGGGCGAGGTCTTGGCCGCCTGGATCAGGTTGGCGACGCGCTCGGCCGGCATCGGGTGCGTCTGGAGATAGGGGTCGACGCGCGCCGACTGGTACAGGCTCTCGTCGGCCAGCCGCTTGAAGAGATCGACCATGCCGCGCGGCGATTGATGCGTGGCATTGAGGAACTTCAGGCCGGCATGGTCCGCCTGGTCCTCCTGCGTGCGCACGTAAGCGAGCAGCGAGCGCTGGATCGCCGTCTGCGGGGCCAGGATCGCAGGCACGCCGACCTGGCCGGCGCCCGATCCGGCGCGGGCGCCCGCGACCGCAGCGCCGACGCCGAGCAGGAGCGCCGCGATCGAGGCGGTCTGCGCGCGCGCGAGTTCCTCACGCATCCTTTGCAGATGGCCGCCGGCCAGATGGCCGGTCTCGTGCGCGAGCACGCCGATCACCTCGTTCGGGGTCTTGGCGTCGAACAGCGCGCCGGCATTGATGAAGATGTGCTTGCCGTCCATGACGAAGGCGTTGAACGCGCGGTCGTTGAGGATGACGACCCGGACCTTCTGCTGCGAGAGTCCGGCGGCGCGCAGGATCGGCGCCGCGTACTCCTTCAGAAGGTTCTCGATCTCGGTGTCGCGGATGATCGGCAGCTTGGTGCTGCCCTGCGCGTGCGCGGGCGTCGCGGCCGGGCCGATGCCGGCGGCGGAGACGGCGATGGCGGCGGCGACTGCGATGCTCCGCATGATCGGCGAAAGGCGCCGTCCCGATGCTGCAATTCCGGTCTTCTTCATTCCAGGCTGTGCCCGCCGCGGATCAGCGCGAACCTAGTGACGCCGCCCGGAAGGGTCAACGCGGGTTGCGGTCACGAGTGAGTCATGACATGCGCTGTGTGTGGTTTGCCCAAGCAAGCGGCGGAATGCGGCGGGAGCGGGGCGGAACGCACGGAAAAACAACGTAAAAATCCATGTTGAACGCGGCAAAAGACCTCCTTTCCCCCTCGCGGCGCAGCGACGTGCCGCCCTTCATCGTCATGGACGTCATGGCGGCCGCGGCGGCGCGCGAGGCGAGAGGCGAGCGCGTCGTCCACATGGAAGTCGGCCAGCCGGCGGCGCCAGCGCCGCTCACGGCGCGGCGGGCGGCCGCGGCCGCCCTCGAGACGGGCCGCATCGGCTATACCGAGTCGCTCGGCGTGCCGTCGCTGCGGGCGCGCATCGCCCGTCATTATCGCGACACATACGGGCTCGAGCTCGACCCGGCGCGGGTGGCGGTGACGACAGGCTCGTCCGGCGCGTTCATCCTGTCGTTCCTGTCGCTGTTCGAGCCGGGCGACCGGGTGGCGCTCGCCAATCCCGGCTATCCGCCGTACCGCCACATCCTGACCGCGCTCGGCTGCGAGCCGGTGCTGATCGAGACGTCCGCGTCCACACGCTGGGTGCTGTCGCCGGACGCGCTGATCGCCGCGCACCGCAAGCAGAAGCTCAAAGGGGTGATCGTCGCGAGCCCGGCCAACCCGACCGGCACGATGATGACGCGCGAGGCGCTCGCCGAGCTGATCGCAGTCGCCGAAGACGCCGGCATCCGCGTCATTTCCGACGAGATCTATCACGGCCTCGATTACGCCTTCGCCGCCGAGACCGCGGCGAAGCTGTCGCCGCGCGCGCTCGTCATCAATTCCTTCTCGAAATATTTCTGCATGACCGGATGGCGCATCGGCTGGATGGTGCTGCCCGAGCCGCTCGTGCGCACGGTCGACCGCCTGCACGGCAACCTCGCTATCTCCGTGCCGACCTTGGCGCAGATCGCGGCTGAGGCCGCCTTCGACGGCCGCGACGAGATGGAGGCGGTCAAGCACGGCTATGAGGAGAACCGCCGCATATTGACCGAGGGCCTGCCGCGCGCCGGGCTCGACCAATTTCTCCCCGCCGACGGCGCCTTCTATCTCTACGCCAACATCGCCAAGTTCTCGAACGACAGCCTCGACTTCGCCAAGCGGCTCCTCAACGAAGCGGGCGTCGCGGCAACGCCGGGCATCGACTTCGATCCGGTCGACGGACGCCACTTCTTGCGCTTCTGCTATGCTGGCTCGACCGCGGAGATGCGCGAGGCGGTGGAGCGCATCGGCAATTGGCTGGGCCGCGGCTGAGAACGGGGAGGGGGGCTTGCCCGGAGAGGCGAGGCAATCGCGCGCGGCGGAAGTGCTGCGTGTCTCGCTGCGGCTCGGGTTGACCTCGTTCGGCGGGCCGGTCGCGCATCTCGGCTACTTCCGCGATGAATATGTCGTGCGCCGCAAATGGCTCGACGAGGCGACCTATGCCGACCTCGTCGCGCTCTGCCAGTTCCTGCCGGGCCCCGCGAGCAGCCAGGTCGGCATCGCCATCGGCCAGTTGCGCGCCGGGGCGCTCGGCGCGCTGGCGGCATGGACCGGCTTCACCTTGCCCTCCGCCATCGCGCTCGTGCTGTTCGCTTATGGCGTCGACGCGTTCGGCGGCGCGCTCGGCGCGGGCTGGCTGCACGGGCTGAAGGTCGTCGCGGTCGCCGTGGTCGCGCAGGCGGTGCTCGGCATGATGCGCAGCCTTGCGCCGGACCGCGAACGCGCGACGCTTGCCGTCGTCGCGGCGGCGATCGTGCTGTCGTCTCCCAATGCCTTCGGTCAGATCGGCGCCATCGTGCTCGGCGGTGTCACCGGCATCGTGCTGCTGCGAGGCGCGACGCCTGCCGACGGCGCGACGCTGCCGGTGACGGTCAGCCGCCGCACCGGCGCATTCCTGCTTGCGCTCTTCGTCATTCTGTTGGTGGGCCTGCCGCTCGTCGCGGCGGCGGTGCCGAGCCAAAGCGTGAAGTTGCTCGACGCCTTCTACCGCGCCGGCGCGCTGGTGTTCGGCGGCGGCCACGTCGTGCTGCCGCTCTTGCAGGCCTCGGTCGTGCCGCCCGGCTGGGTGACGAACGACGCGTTCCTCGCCGGCTACGGCGCGGCGCAGGCCGTGCCGGGGCCGCTCTTCACCTTCGCGGCCTATCTCGGCGCGGTCATGGGGCCGCAGCCGAACGGATGGGCCGGAGCGGCGCTCTGTCTCGTCGCGGTGTTCCTGCCGTCGTTCCTGCTGGTGATCGGCACCTTGCCGTTCTGGGACGCGCTGCGCCGGCGGCCGCTGGCGCAGGCGGCGCTGCGCGGTGTCAACGCGGCTGTGGTCGGGCTGCTCATCGCCGCGCTGTACAATCCGGTATGGACCGCCGGCATCGCGAACGCCTACGACGTCGCGCTCGCCGCGGCCGCGTTCCTCCTGCTGTTCATGTGGCAGACGCCGCCCTGGCTGGTGGTGGTGCTGAGCGCGCTCGGCGGCGTGCTTATTGCGCACTTCTAGATCAGACGGGCCGCAGGAAGGTGCGCTCCTCGTTGAGGATGAACTGTCCCTGTTCGGCGAAGGCGAAAGCGGCCTTGCCTTCGTCATCCGCTCTGATCCGCGCCCGATACACCTCGTAAGCGGCGAGGCTGTCGAAGGAGACGAGGGCGATGGCGATGTTGTTCGTGCCCTCATGCGGCATGAAATAGCCGATGAGATCGCCGCCGTTTTTCGGAATGATGCCGGTCCAGCGCCGCGCATACTCTTCGAACGCGTCGCGCTTGTAAGGATCGAGCACGTAGCGGATGCAGCACGTGATGGTCATGACCAAGCCCTCCGGTGTGCGAGCGGAAGTAACACGGGGGCGGTTCGTCATGTTTCGGCGGCGACCGTAGAGAGCCGCACTTACGAAATGGGTCTCCGGCATCTGAATTGATTCAGAAATTGAAAAATAGGACAGCACCATTGCTCGAATAAGTTGCAGAGGCCTGTAGGCTGCCACCCGGGAAGCAATCTGCCGCTCGGGGGAGCCCATGCCGGACGATCATTTTCCAGAAAGCCCCTTACCTTGGCCAAAAGAACCGCCGCCCGGCTGGCCACCGGAAGCTCCGTGGCCTCCGCTCCTGAATGCCGCCGGTCAGAAGAAATGCATTGAGGCCTGTATGGCCGCAGGCGGGTCGCTATCAATGTGCGCCGTCATCTGCGCGATCCTGGACGGCGTGATCAAAAAGCCGATCCCTCCCAACGTAGCGGGCGGCCCGCATCCGCCGCCGCCTCCGCCGCCGGGCGACGGTGTCGCGCGCGCCATTCAGGCGATCGACGATGAAATCATCAAAGAGCTGAAGGAGGTGGCTCAACACCGGGCGAACGCCAATGCGGAGCTTCAGCGGGCCGCGAGCAATCGGCAACAAGGCAACACTTCGGTGGCCGACGAGCAAACACGCAGCGCCGACCGCGAGAACGCAAGGGCCCACGAGATCGAGATCGAGATTCGTGGCAAAGAGCGCGCTAAAGCGCGCGTATTGCAAATCAGGTAAGCGCCGGGCTGTGGCAAGGTCAGGAGGAGAATTCAGGGGTTAGCCGGCGGCGCTGGCGACGTCTTTCCGTGTGAAGTCCTGATCGGCAAGAGTCTGCGGCGCGAGGCGGCGGGTCCGCAGCGCGAGGACGCAGTCTTGTACCCAGCGCCGCGTCGGCTGCTCAAACCAGCGATAGCTGAGGACAGACAATCCGAACGCCGTACCGAGCATCAGGGCGGCGATCGCCAGCGACGGCGCGACCGCCAACTCAGTCTGGTCGAGTTCGAGCCAGTTGAGAACGTGCGTCGTCGTGTGCTGTACCAAGCCGTGGATCAGATAGAGTGAATATGAAATCTCGCCAAGCAGCAGCGCCGGCCGGCTGTTGAGCACGCGCCCCGTCCAGCCGCGGGATGTGACCGCGTGGAGAACGATGAGGGGGAACAGGGTGATAGCGACCGCATCGCCAGCATCGGCGAACAGAGACGCGACCAGCGCAGCCACTGCCAGCGTGCCGAGACGGCCGGTGTCGAACAAACGATCGCGCCATACACGATAGACGATGCAGCCGAGCACAAATTGCGGCAGGCAGCGCCACAGGGCGAACGGGCCGTCCCACTGGTTCATGTCGCCGTGTTTGACCAGTGCGAGCGTCCAGACCGCGGCCAGCGCCGCCGCGGCAGCCGCAGCGAGCGCCCGGCCGGAAGCACGCCACAGAAGTCCGATCGAAAATGGAAACACCAGATAGGCGGCGAACTCGAGGCTGATGGACCACGCCGGATAATTCCAGCTGAGTTCGCCGGCCGCGACGCCTTGCAGCATCAGCACGTTCGCGACGAGCGCGGACAGCGACCGCGGGCCGGTGACAGGGAGCGGATAAAAGCTGCCGTCGTCGACATAGTGGATCGCGCGCACGGCGAGCGAGAGCGCGAGGAAAAGCGCGAGCACCAGGATGTGCAGCGGATAAACGCGGGCGAACCGCGCGCCCATGAACGGTACGAACGCAACGGAGTCGGCGCGACGTTCGCGTCCGCCATAGCAATGCGCCAGCACGAAGCCGCTCAAGATGAAGAACAGATCAACAGCGAGATACCCGTGCCCGATGACGCCGCCGAATGCCTTCGTTGCGAGCGCCGGGAGATACAGGTTGGTGTAGTGGTAGAGGACCACCCAAAGAGCAGCGATTCCGCGCAGCCCGGTCAATCCAGGCAAAGTTTTCGTCGGAAATCCCGACTGCCCTTCGGCCGCAGGGCAGCCGGACAACATGCAACGCGCCTCCCAGCACAATGAACATGCGGGAAACGGAGGCGGGCCGGTGAAGTTCCCGATTGGAGTCGCGGCGGTTTACGCGTCACAGCTCACGCCCCGCACCGCCGCAAGCGCGGATCATGGGACGGTATCGTGCAGCGGCGGATCGGCCCGCATTTCGGTCCGTCCGCCGGAGGTCAGCGCGCCCCGAGCAGCCGCTGGAACACCGTGCCGCCGAGGAAGCGGCGGAACGCGATGAAATAGAGAATGACCAGACCGAACAGGAGCAGCGCCGGTCCGCCCTGAAGGTCGAAGCCTTGGTCGGTCGTGCCGCCGGTGAACTTGGCGATCACGTATCCGAAGATCGCGAAAGAGAAGACGAGGTCGAGGATGAAAGCCACCACCTTGCGCCAGGTGGGAATGTGTCTCTCTTGCGGAACGACGGACTGCGACATGGTTGCCCCCTTTGTCGTCGCTTGCGGACTCAATTGCCCTGCACGGGCTTGAGGTCGATGTTGAGCTTGATCGGCTTCCACTCTCCCTCGGAGGGGAGGAAGTCGAGATCGTAGGTGAGGCGGCTCGGGCGCGTGTCGAAATAGCCGTGCAGGTGCAGCGCGCCGCGGCTGTCGATCGTCGCTTCGCCGGCGGCGACCGGCGGCTTCGCCGCGATCAGCCCGAAGTCGAGCTTCTGGTCGGCGAAGCTTTTGAACACGGCCTTGAGCCGCTCGGGCGTGAACTGGTCGCGAAACGGCTTGGCGAGCTTGGCGTGCAGCACCGCGTAATTGCCGGTGATGTTGGCGTCGTTGAGCGTGAGCAACGACGTCTTGATCAGGATTTCCTGCAACTGGGCGCTCGGCACCGTGTTCTCGGCGCGTGCGGGCGCGGCCAGCGCGATGAGGGCGGCGATGAGGGCGAGAAGGCGCAGACGCATGGCGGACCCCGTTTGACCGAGGCGCATTCAACCGCCCGTCGCGGGCGAGTTCGTTGCGTTACGTCAATCGCGCATGGGTTGTCGCGGCATTCCGTTGACGTGGATCAACGCCATTGCCGTCCGGCGGGCCTTCGCTGACGAGGCGCGGCGAGGCCGCTCGATTCTGAGGAGCGTCGGGTCTGTCTCGGTGCGCCGGACGCGGACGCTCCCGGGTGCTGGACTCCTGAACAGCCCGGGAGTGTCCGTTCGTTTGCCGCGCGCCGTAATTACTGTTTCGGCTTGGCTTCTGCATCGGGCGGGGGCGGCACCGCCGCGGCCTTCGGCGCCGGCTTCTTCTTCATCTTCTTCTCGGCGGCGGCCTTCTTCATCGCTTCCTTGCGCGCCGCCGGCTCGTAATTGCCGGACCCCATGCACTTCTTCATGAACGCATCGCGCTTGGCGCCCGTCAGGTTGTCGCTGTCGGCGCCGACCTTGCAGGTCTCCATCTTTTGTTCCTTGGTCGCGGCAAGCGCCGGCGTCGCCAGGGCAAGGAGGGGAATGAGAGCGGTGAGGGCGATTTTTCGAAGCATTGTCTTTGGTTCCTTGGGCAGGTCGACCGTCGTGAATCAGAATAGCACGGTTCGAAGGGAGGGTGGCGGTGTCGTTGGGCGTCCTACCTTGACGGGCATTGCAGTCCCGCCGTAACTCCCGCTATGATTGTAGTCGGTCTTCGTTTCAGGGGGAATGCGAATGCCGTACACAATCCAGAAATATGGCTGGTTGCCCGATCTTCCCGATGCGCGCGATCACCGTTATGCCGCTCCGATGGCGGTGCTGTCCAAGCTGCCGGCGTCAGTCGACCTTCGACCGAAATGCCCGCCGGTTTACGATCAAGGACAACTCGGCAGTTGCACGGGAAACGCGATCGCCGGCGCGATTCAATTCGGCCGCAGGAAGGCGAAACAGAAACCCGACTTCGTCCCGTCCCGGCTGTTCATCTACTACAACGAGCGCGTGATCGAGCACACGGTAAACACCGACGCCGGGGCGCAGATCCGCGACGGCATCAAGTGTGCGGTCAATCAGGGCGCCTGTAACGAAAAGACGTGGCCGTACAACATCGCGCAATTCACGAAGCAGCCACCGGCGGCGGCCTATCAAGAAGCCAAGAAATACCAAGTCACCTCTTACAGCCGCGTGACGCAGACGTTGTCGCAGCTCAAGGGTTGCCTGGCTAACGGTTATCCTTTCGTGTTCGGGTTCACCGTCTACGAAAGCTTCGAGAGCCAGCAGGTCGCGCAGACCGGCGTTATGACCATGCCGGCACCCAAGGAAAAGGTAGTCGGCGGTCACGCCGTGCTGGCGGTTGGGTATGACGACGCGTCGCAGCGTTTCATCATCCGCAACTCGTGGGGGCCCGGCTGGGGGCAGAAGGGGTATTTCACGATGCCCTACGCCTACATCACCGAGTCGAATCTCGCCGACGACTTCTGGACCATCCGGTTGGTCGAAGACTGACGTTTACGCGAAGATGCGCAGTGTCGAGGTGAAGGTCTTTGCCGGCGCGCCGATTTCCCACGCGCGCCGGTAGGAGAGCGCGACGGGGCATTCGGCTGCGACACGGAGCGCTTTGAGTTTCCAGACGTGGACGCCGCCGGCGCCCGGTGTGGCCTCGGCCGGCGGGCGAAAGACATCGCTTAGGACCGTGCAGGCGGTCGTGTCGATCCTGTCGACATGCCAGCGGAAGCCGGCAGTCGGATTTTCGGGAAGGACGAGCTCGATCGTCTCGCCGAGCTTCAGTTCGACGGTATTGCCGGCGTCACTTTCCGTCAGCGTCCTCATGACGTAACCGCTACCGCAGCGCGGCGGCGATGTTGCCGCCGTCGACGGTGGTGACGTCGGCGGTGGTCTTGAGCGCCAGCGCCTGCGCCAGAAAGGCCTGGGCGACGTCGTCGGCGGTGACTTCGCGGCCCAGGAGGTTGCCGCTCATATAGTCCTTCTCGCTGAGGCCCCGCGCTTTCGAGCGCTCCTTGATGAAATCCTCGGTCAGCAGGCCGGAGCGAACGCGGTCGGCGTTCACGGCGTTGGCGCGGATGCCCTCGGCGCCGTAGTCGAGCGCGTACTGGCGCACGAGGAAGAGGGTGGCGGCCTTGGGCAGGCCGTAAGGGCCGAAGCCGGGGCCCGGATTGACCGCCTGCTTGGAGACGTTGAACAGAAGACAGCCGCCGGTCCCTTGCGCGCGCATGATGCGGACGGCGTGGCGCGCCATGGTCTGGTGGGCGAAGAAGTTCAATTCGAAGCTTTTGCGCAGAGCCACGTCGTCGACTTCGCCGATCTTGCCCTGCCAGGCGGCTCCCGCATTGGAGATCAGGATGTCGACGCCGCCGAAGGCGCGCACGACCTCCGCATAGGCGTTGGCGACCGAATGCGCGTCGGTGACGTCGCAGCCGACGGCGATCGCGCCGGGGATTGTCTTTGCTGTCGTCTCGGCCGCCGCTTTGTCGATGTCGAGCAGCGCGACCGAGGCTCCCTGCGCCCCAAACAATTTCGCGGTTGCGGCGCCGATGGCGCCGGCGCCGCCGGTGATGACGGCGATCTGGCCGGCGAGCGGCAGCGGCCTGGCCGCGCCGAGCTTGGCCTGTTCGAGCGGCCAGTACTCGCAGTCGAACATGTCGTCTTCGCCGATCGGCGTGAATCGGCCGGTGGCTTCGGCGTCGGTGATGGTCTCGATGGCGGCTTCGGCGAGATCGGCGGCGATCCTGGCGTCTTTGGGAGTTCGGCCGAGGCCGACGAGGCCTGCGCCGGGCACGAGCGCCACGCGCGGCGCCGGGTCGAGCATGGTGCGGCCGCCGCCGACGCGCGTGTTCTGCCGCGTGAAGTAGGCCCGGTAATCGGCGACGAAGGCGTCGACCGCCGCGCGCACTTTCTCGCGCCAGCCGCCGTCGCGCGCATCCGCCGCCGGCAGGACGAGCGGCCAGTTCTTGGTGCGGATCGTGTGGTCCGGCGTGATGACCCCGCGCCGGGCATAGTCGGCGACATCGCGGCCGTTGACGAAATTGAGGATGGCTTCGTTCGACCGGAATTCGACAACGAAGCGCGTGAACGCGCCTTCGGTCTGATCGTCCTTGACGGCGCAGGCGCCGCGGATGATCGGCGCGAAGTCGGTGAGTGACAGCGCCTGCTGCGGGATCGCGCCCGAGACGAAAACGGATTTCCGGTTCTTCTGGAGATGTGCCTCGGCGCGCGTGACCATCGCGATCATGCGCTCATAGGCTTCGCGCGCGTCGGCACCGAAGGTGAAGATGCCGTGCTTGGCGAGGATGAGGCCTTCGACCGCGCGGTCCTTGTCAAACGCGTCGGCGGAGAGTTTGGCGAGGCCGAAGCCCGGCAGAACGTAGGGCACGTAGCCCATGCTGTCGCCGTAGACCTCGTGCGAGCGCGCTTCGCCGTCCGGCTGGTCGATCAGCGACAGCACGGCGGAGGCATGCGTGTGGTCGACGAATTTGTGCGGGATGAAGGCGTGCAGCAGCGTCTCGACCGAGGGGTTCGGCGCCGATGGATCGATCAGGTTGGCGCGCTGCACGCGCACCATCTCGTCGTCGGTCATGGCCTTGCGCGTGCGCAGCTTCAAGAGCGCGTCGAGCCGCACGGCGGGCAGGCCGGCCGGCTCGATCGTGCCCATGTCCCAGCCGGAACCCTTGACGCAGAGTACATCGGCCGGTTCGCCGACGAGATCCTGCATCCTGAGCTTCACGGACGTATTACCGCCGCCGTGCAGCACCAGCTTCGGATCGCGGCCCAGCAACTGCGTCGTGTAGACGCGCAGCGCAAGGTCGGCGGCAATGCCGGCCTTGCCGTAGCGGTCGACCGCTGCTTGCGCGTCGCGTTCGACCCAGGCGGATTTCATCGTCCGCGCTGCCCGCTACTTGTCGCCGAGCAGGCGCTTGCCCCACCAGCCGCGCTTCGGCGCTGCCGGCTCTTCCGAGGTGCTCGAGACGACGGGCGCCGGGGCCGCGACAGGCTGCGGCGCGGGCGCGACGGGCATTTCACTTGCCGCCGAAACCGGCGCGGGCTCGCGGATGGTCGAGCGGCGCCGCGGCGCAGGCTCGGGCATCGCTATGGCCGGCGGCGCGCTCGGTGCCGGCGCGGGTGCCGGAATTGGCTCGTGCACCGGCGTCGGTTGCGGGAACGAGGGAGCCATGACCATGGCATCCTCGTCGCTCAACACCGGATGGGGGTCGCCTTCGCTGGTCTCGTGCACACCGCTTTCGAAGCGGGCAGGGCGCTCGCCGGCCTCATGGCCGTTGCCCTCACCATTGCGATGACGATTACGGCGTCCGCCGCGTCGCCCGCGGCGGCGGCGGCGGCCATCGCGGCCTTCGCCATTGCCGTTCTCGGCCGAGACGCCTTCGCGGTGCTCGCCGGCTTCGCCTTGCTCGCCGGCATCGTCTTCCGGAGAGCCGGCGTCGTGATCCTCGTGCGCGACGTTATGCTCGCCGGCCGTCTCGGGCGCGGACTGCGCCGGCGCGTTTTCGTGGCCTTCGCCGCCACGGCCGCGTCCACGGCCCCGGCGACGGCGCCTGCGGCGCGGCTCGCCTTCACGATGCTCGCCCGCGGGTTCGGCGTCCTCCTCGCCCTCGGCGCGCGCTTCGGTCGCGACGTCCTCTTCAGCGGTTTCCTCTTCCGTCTCGACGTAGTCGGGCTCCTCCTCGTCGACGCTCACCGGCGCCGCAGCCTGCGCCTGCGCGGCCAGCGCGCGCGCGGCCTCCGGCGAATGGACCTGCTCGCCGCGATCGACGACGTATGACTGCTGGCCGGTCACGCTCGCGTCGGCCGATACGGTGATGGTGATCTGGAAGCGCTCTTCCAGCCCGCGAAGATGCGCGCGCTTGTGGTTGAGGACGTAGAGCGCGACCTCGGCGCGGGTGCGGACGAGAAGGTTATGCGTCGCGCCCTTCATCAGCGTCTCCTCGACGGCGCGCAGCAATTGCAGCGCAACCGACGACACCGAACGGACGTGGCCGAGGCCGCCGCAGACCGGGCATTTCTCGGTCGAGCTCTCGAGCACCGAGGAGCGGATGCGCTGCCGCGACATTTCGAGCAGGCCGAAATGCGAGATCCGGCCCACCTGGATGCGCGCGCGGTCGTGCTTGAGCGCGTCCTTCATGCGGCGCTCGACCGTACGATTGTTGCGGCCTTCGTCCATGTCGATGAAGTCGATGACGATGAGGCCGGCGAGATCGCGCAGGCGCAGTTGCCGCGCGACTTCTTCCGCCGCTTCGATATTGGTCTTGAGGGCGGTATCCTCGATGTGGTGCTCGCGGGTCGCGCGGCCCGAATTGACGTCGATCGCCACCAGAGCTTCCGCCTGGTTGATGACGATGTAGCCGCCAGAGCGCAATTGCACGACCGGCGAGAACATCGCGTCGAGCTGGCTCTCGATGCCGTGCCGCGTCAAGAGCGGCTGCGTGTCCCTGTAGAGCTTCACGTTCTTGACGTGGCTCGGCATCAGCATGCGCATGAAGTCGCGCGCTTCCTGATAGCCGCCTTCGCCGGCAACGAGAATTTCGTCGATGTCCTTCGAGTACAGATCGCGGATCGATCGCTTGACCAGCGAGCCTTCCTCGTAGACGAGCTTCGGCGCCACCGACTTCAAGGTAAGATCGCGGACGGTCTCCCACAGGCGCAGCAGATATTCGAAGTCGCGCTTGACCTCGGTCTTGGTGCGGGCTGCGCCGGCGGTACGCAGGATCACGCCCATGCCCTCGGGCACTTCGAGTTCCTGCGCGATTTCCTTCAGGCGCGAGCGATCCTCCGATGAGGTAATCTTGCGCGAGATGCCGCCGCCGCGCGCGGTGTTCGGCATCAGCACCGAATAGCGGCCGGCAAGCGAGAGATAGGTGGTCAGCGCCGCGCCCTTGGTGCCGCGCTCTTCCTTGACGACCTGAACCAGCATGACCTGCCGGCGCTTGATCACCTCTTGAATCTTGTACTGGCGGCGGAAACGGGGAGTGCGCTCCTGCACCTCTTCGAGAGCATCGGCACCGCCGACGGACTCGACCGTCTCTTCCTCTTCGCCGTGCTCCTCGCCGTCATCGTCCTCATCGTCATGCGATGCGTCGGCGGACGCGCGGGCCTCGTCTTCGTTCGCCACCGCCTCGACCGGAACGGCTTCGCCGGCATGCGCGACATCGAATTCGCTGACGGGTTCGGCCGGGGTCGCGGCTGCGGTCTCTTCAATGAGAGGTGCGGCTTCTGCGGCCGGCGGCTCGGTCGGTGCCTCGACCGCGTTCGGCGTCACTGGCTCGGCAGATGCCTCCGTCGAAGTCTGCTGCTGCGGCTCCGGAAAGTGTTCGCCGGTCGTCGGGGTCTCGCCTTCGGTAGCGGCAATGGGCGCGCCGTTCTCGTCGTGCGGCGGCTCGCCTTCGGCGAAAGGCTGGCTCTGCACGACCTCGTCGCGGTCGCGGCGATGGCGCTCCGAGCCGCGCTGGCGATGACGGCGGCGGCGTCCACCACCACCCCCGCTGCGGCGTTGTTCGTGCTCGTCCTCGGCCTCGCGCTGGTCGCGCGCTTCCTGTTCGAGCAGGGCCTGCCGGTCGGCGACCGGGATTTGATAATAGTCGGGGTGGATTTCCGAAAAGGCCAGAAATCCGTGGCGATTGCCGCCGTAATCGACGAAGGCCGCCTGGAGGGACGGTTCGACGCGCGTGACCTTGGCGAGGTAGATGTTACCGCGAAGCTGCTTGCGGTTGGCGCTCTCGAAGTCGAATTCCTCGACGCGGTTGCCGCGCACAACGACCACCCGGGTCTCTTCCGGATGGGTCGCGTCGATGAGCATTTTGTCGGCCATGGGAGTATCTCACTGGACCGGCGGCGGTCCGGCACGCGCGCGACGATGACGGCGCAGGTGCAGGCGCGGCGGTCTGATTGGTGTGGAAGGGTTGGGCCGCGACCCGCGGCAGCCATCCGGAATGCTCCGAAGCAAGCCGCGCCGTCACGAGGAACTCGCGAGAGCGGGGGAGCTCGAATGACCTGTGCTGCATCGGCAGCATGAAAAGTGCGACCCGTAGCGCTGAGGCCACGCCAGAACGACGCGACCCAGGTTTCTCGTTGCTCACGGTTCCGATTGCAGGGCCGGCCCGAGGGCCGTACACGCTGTCCGGGTTGTCCTTCACAAGGGATCTGGCTTTGCCGCCCGCCGTTCGCCCTGGCTCCTCGAGGGGGGCGATACGGACATTTGGCGCGCCGGAGGCCCGAACGCGGCACAACCGGAACTTTTAACCGTCAGCAATCCCTACATACGGCCTGAATCGGGGGATGGCAAGCACGGGTTCTGGGGCATTCCGATCCGTCATGGCCGGGCGGGCACAGTCGCGGCCAAAGCGGCCCGACCGGTCAAGTTCCGTTAACCTTGGCGGTCCCAAATACGTTAGAAGATGCGGAAAGGGTCGGATTCGTGACACTCCGCGCGCTCATTCTGGCCGCTGCCCTGGGGATGGTCCCGGTCGGCGGTCTCGTCCCCGTTTCGGCCGCCCTCGCGGCCGAAGGCGCCGCCGCCGTGCCCAGCGTGACCGCGGTCCGCGTCGGCGGTGACGACAAGCAGACCCGGTTCGTCCTCGACATCGACCGGCAGGTCGAGCTCGCCACCTTCACGCTCGCCGATCCGTACCGGGTCGTCGTCGACCTGCCGCAGGTGGCCTTCCAACTGCCTGACAAGGCGGGCGATCATGGCCGCGGCCTGATCAAGAGTTTTCGCTATGGCCTGATCATGCAGGGCGGCTCCCGCATTGTCATGGACACCAAGGGGCCGGTGAAGGTCGAAAAGGCCTTCGTCATGGCCTCGACCGAGGGCCAGCCGGCCCGGCTCGTGATCGACCTGACCGCCACCGATCGCGATGCCTATCTGCGCAACATCGCTCTGGAGAACAGGCCGGCCAAGGCGCCGAAGCAGCCGGCGGTCGCGGTCAAACCGGACGGCGACCCGCGGCCGCTGATCGTGCTCGATCCCGGCCATGGCGGCATCGACACCGGGACGCACGGCCTCGACGGCGAGCTGGAAAAGGACGTCGTGCTCTCGTTCGCCAGCGAAGTGCGCACGCGGCTCGAGGCGAGCGGCAAATACCGCGTGCTGATGACGCGGGGCGACGACACCTTCATTCCGCTCAATGATCGCGTGCGCTTCGCGCGGTCGCACGGTGCGGCGCTGTTCGTCTCCATCCATGCCGACGCGCTGCCGAAGAAGGAAGGGCAGGCGGACGGCGCGACCGTCTATACCCTCTCCGAGCACGCCTCCGACGCCGAGGCCGCGCGGCTCGCCGACGACGAGAACAAGGCCGACGTCATTGCCGGTGTCGATCTGTCCGCCGAGCCCGACGACGTCGCCAACATTCTGGTCGATCTGGCGCAGCGAGAGACCAAGACCTTTTCGCTCCAGTTCGCGCATGCGACGGTCAAGGAGTTCAAGACCGTCGCCCGCCTGCACAAGCGCCCCCTGAAGTCGGCCGGCTTCGTCGTGCTCAAGGCGCCGGACGTGCCGTCGGTGCTGATCGAGCTCGGCTACATGTCGAACCGGGGCGACCTCAACCACCTCGTCGACGCCGAATGGCGGGGCAAAACGGCGGCGGCGCTGGCGCACGCGGTCGACGATTTCTTTGCGCCGCGTTTGGCCGGCGCAGCCGCGATGGGGCAGCGCCGATGACCTGCTACCGGCCTCAGTTTCAACATAAAACCGGGCGACGACAGGGTGTCGCCGCAGGATCGGGTAAGGGCGGCAAGCCGGCGGCGGCCGGGCAGCTCAGGCCGCCGGGTCTCGCGCGCGGGGACACCGCGCCGCCCGGCTTTCCGGAATACGGGACACTTCGCTCATGAGGCTGATGCTGCGCTTCCTCGGCTTCCTGTTCGCTGCCGGAACGATCCTGTTCGTCGTGGGCGTCGGCGCAGCCGCCGGCCTGCTGTGGCATTTCTCCAAGGACCTTCCGGACTATTCGCAGCTCCAGGATTACGAACCGCCGGTGATGACGCGCGTGCACGCGGCCGACGGCTCGCTGGTGGCCGAATACGCCCGCGAGCGGCGCCTCTACATCCCGATCCAGGGCGTGCCGAAGCTGGTGATCAATGCCTTCCTCGCCGCCGAGGACCGCAATTTCTATCAGCACGGCGGCCTCGACTTCACCGGCATCGCGCGCGCCTCGCTCTCCTTCATCCAGAACTACGGCTCGGGCCGCCGGCCGCAGGGCGCATCGACCATCACGCAGCAGGTCGCCAAGAACTTCCTGCTGACCAACGAAGTGTCGGTGACGCGTAAGGTCAAGGAAGCGCTGCTGGCGCTCAAGATCGAGCGCACCTATTCGAAGGACAAGATCCTCGAGCTCTATCTCAACGAGATCTATCTCGGCCTCGGCGCTTACGGCATCGCCGCCGCCTCGCTGACCTATTTCGACAAGTCGGTGAACGAGCTGACGATCCCGGAAGCCGCTTATCTGGCGACGCTGCCGAAGGCGCCGAACAACTACAATCCGTTCCGCCAGCGCGAGCGCGCGCTCGAGCGCCGCAACTGGGTCATCGACCGCATGGCCGAGGCTGGCTTCGTCAAGCAGGCCGACGCCGAAAAGGCGAAGAAGACGCCGCTCGGCGTCACCACCAAGGCGTCCACCGGCGCGCACGTCGTGGCGGCGGAGTATTTCGCCGAGGAAGTGCGCCGCGAACTCTACGACAAGTACGGCGAGAAGAAGCTTTACGAGGGCGGCCTGTCGGTGCGCACCTCGCTCAATCCGCAATGGCAGGCGCTGGCGCGGCAATCCCTCCAGGCGGGATTGCAGCGCTATGACGAAGCGCGCGGCTACCGCGGTGCGGTCAGCAAGCTCGACCTCAACGGCGACTGGGGTGTCAAACTCGCCGGCGTGAAGGCGCTCGAGGACGTGCAGCCCTGGCGGCTCGCCGTGGTGCTCGAGGTCAGCGATCATTCCGCGCGCATCGGCCTCCAGCCCGGCCGCGAGCCGGGCGGGCAAGTGTCCAAGGA
>DASTGR010000252.1:0-2956 GCA_035718885.1 Pseudolabrys sp.
GGGCCGAAGAATTCGACGAACTTGCCGACGACGCCGCGCTTGCGCAGCGCTTCGGTGACGGTGAGCACGAGATCGGTTGCGGTGACGCCTTCCTTCAGGCGGCCGGTCAGCTTGAAGCCGATGACCTCGGGCAGCACCATCGACAGCGGCTGGCCGAGCATGGCCGCTTCCGCCTCGATGCCGCCGACGCCCCAGCCGAGCACGGACAGACCGTTGACCATCGTCGTGTGCGAATCGGCGCCGACCAGGGTGTCCGGATAGGCGACTTCCATCGCCACCTGCTTGCCGTCGACCTTAACCTTGTCCTTGCGCGTCCAGACGGTGCGCGAGAGATATTCGAGGTTGACCTGGTGGCAGATGCCGGTGCCGGGCGGCACGACGCGGAAATTGTCGAACGAGCGCTGCGCCCACTTCAGGAATTCGTAGCGCTCCTGGTTCTGGCGATATTCTTCATCGACGTTCTTCTTGAACGCGTCCTTGGTGCCGAAGAAGGAAACCGCGACCGAGTGGTCGATGACGAGGTCGACCGGGATCAGCGGGTTGATCTTCTTGGGGTCGCCGCCGAGCTTGGCCATCGCGTCGCGCATCGCCGCGAGGTCGACGACGCAGGGCACGCCGGTGAAATCCTGAAGCAGCACACGCGCCGGACGGAAGGCGATCTCGTGCTGCGACGTCTTCGTCTTCATCCACTCGGCGACCGCCTTGATGTCGTCCTTGGTGACCGTGCGCCCGTCTTCGTTGCGCAGCAGGTTCTCCAGGAGCACCTTCATCGAGAATGGCAGGCGCGAGATGCCCTTCAGCCCGTTCTTCTCGGCGATGGGCAGGCTGAAATAGGCGTAAGACTTGCTGCCGACCTTGAGGGTCTTGCAGCATTTGAAGCTGTCGAGCGACGTCATATGACTGGTTCCATTCCCGTGCGGGACATGCGTGCTGGATCGATTTAAGCTCGTCCCGAGCCGGCCCGTTGCAGGCCGGAGAGCTCGCGGCGCGTGAATCCAGTTCGGACCGCCGCCGGGGCCGGCTTATAAGGTTTTTTCGCGTCCGACGCTACAGAGGTTGGCCCCATTCCAAACTGTTGCGAAAAATTTTCACGTCTGGCGGCTTTGGCGGGCGACGTCGCTCGGGGCCGGCGCCGCTGACATGCAGCTTTCGGCCGACAATTTGACCTGCGTGCGTGGCGGACGGACGGTTTTCACGGGCCTGTCCTTTGCCGTCTCGGCCGGCGAGGCGCTGACGATCACCGGGCGCAACGGCGCCGGCAAGTCGTCGCTCCTGCGCATGCTGGCCGGGCTGGTGCGGGTCGCCGGCGGCCGGCTGGCGCTTCAGGGCGGCGAGGCCGAGGCGAGCATCGCCGAGCAGGCCCATTACCTCGGCCACCAGGATGCTCTGAAATCTTCGCTTTCAGTCAGTGAAAACCTGGCGTTCTGGGTCGATTATCTCGGCGGCACGCGTGGGGCTGTGTCCGCGGCGCTCGACGCGGTCGGCCTCGCCCCACTCGCAGGTCTGCCAGCGGCCTACCTGTCGGCCGGGCAGCGCCGGCGGCTGTCAATCGCTCGGCTGGCGGCGGTCCAGCGGCCGATCTGGCTGCTCGACGAGCCGACCTCCGCCCTGGACGCGCCGAGCCAGGAGCGCCTCGCCGGTCTCATGCAGACACACCTGGCCACCGGCGGCATCATCGTCGCCGCGACCCATGGGCCGATCGGGCTTTCCGCTACCCGCGATCTGAGGCTCGGCCAATGACCGCCCTCACCGCCCTCCTCGCGCGCGACATGCGCATCGCCGTCCGTGTCGGCGGCGGCGCGCTGATGGGCGCGCTGTTCTTCTTCATTGTCGTCACGATGATGCCGTTCGCGCTCGGGCCGGACCTCAACCTGCTGGCGCGTATCGGCCCGGCGGTGCTGTGGCTCGGCGCCCTGCTCGCCAGCCTGCTGGCGCTCGACCGGCTGTTCGCGACCGACCATGAAGACGGCTCGCTCGACCTCCTGATGATGGGCCGGATGCCGCTGGAACTCGCAATCGCCGGCAAGGGACTGGCCCATTGGCTGACCACCGGGCTGCCGCTGGTCGTGATCTCGCCCATCCTCGGGCTCATGCTCAACGTCGAACTCAAGACGCTCGGCGCGGTGGCGCTGACGCTCGCCGCCGGCACCCCGGCGCTGACCTTCATCGGCCTGATCGGCGCGGCTTTGTCGGTCGCGCTGCGGCGCGGCGGTCTTCTGCTCGCGGTCCTGGTGCTGCCGCTGACGATCCCGGTGCTGATCTTTGGTGTTGCCGCCGCGAACGCCGCCGTTATCGCCGGCACCGCCTTCGGCCCCCCTTTCACCATCCTTTG
Source organism: Pseudolabrys sp. (assembly GCA_035718885.1). Lineage (GTDB taxonomy): Bacteria > Pseudomonadota > Alphaproteobacteria > Rhizobiales > Xanthobacteraceae > Pseudolabrys. The sequence goes on from DASTGR010000252.1 coordinate 2,333, forward strand.
CGCGCTCTCTCTGGCGAGCCTCGTGATCGGACCTTTTGCCGCCGCCGCGGCCTTGCGCTTCGGCCTCGAATGACGACCTCAGGATCAGACCCGATTGCCCGCCCCACGGACGGGGACTAGAACGCCGGCCATGGCCCTCATCGACCTCGCCAATCCGACGCGCTTCCTGCGTCTCGTCGACCGCGTCCTGCCCTGGCTCGCCGCGGCGACGGTGATCGCGTTCGCGATCGGGCTTGTTCAGGCGATGAACGCGCCGGACGACTACCAGCAGGGCGCGACCGTCAAGATCATGTTCCTGCACGTGCCCGCCGCCTGGCTCGGCATGATGGGCTGGTCGCTGATGAGCGTCGCCGCGCTCGGCACGCTCGTGTGGCGCCACCCGCTCGCCGACGTCGCCGGCAAGGCGGCCGCGCCCTTGGGCGCCGCCTTCACCTTCATCTGCCTCGTCACCGGCTCGCTGTGGGGCCGGCCGACCTGGGGCACCTACTGGGTGTGGGACGCACGGCTGACCTCGATGCTGGTGCTGCTGCTGCTGTATCTCGGCGTCATCGCGCTCTACTGGACCGCAGAAGACCCGAACCGCGGCTCGCGCGCGGCGGCGGTGATGACGCTCGTCGGCGCGCT
>DASTGR010000253.1:0-8817 GCA_035718885.1 Pseudolabrys sp.
TCGCGTCCCGCGCGCGGCGCGGAGGAAGAAGCCGACACCAAGTCCGGCGACGAGCCCAAGAAGAAGGGCGACGCGCTCGAGGCCTATTGCGTCAACCTCAACAAGAAGGCGAAGGACGGCAAGATCGATCCGCTGATCGGCCGCGACAGCGAGATCAGCCGCACGATCCAGGTGCTCTGCCGCCGCCAGAAGAACAACCCACTGTTCGTCGGCGAAGCCGGCGTCGGCAAGACCGCGATCGCGGAAGGGCTCGCCCGCCGCATCGTCAATGGCGAGGTGCCTGACGTGCTCAAGGGCGCGACCGTGTTCGCGCTCGACATGGGTACGCTGCTCGCCGGCACGCGCTATCGCGGCGACTTCGAGGAGCGGCTCAAGCAGGTGATCAAGGAGATCGAAGCCTATCCGGGCGCGATCATGTTCATCGACGAGATCCACACGGTGATAGGCGCCGGCGCCACCTCGGGCGGCGCGATGGACGCCTCGAACCTGCTCAAGCCGGCGCTCGCCGGCGGCACGATCCGCTGCGTCGGCTCGACCACCTATAAGGAGTACCGCCAGTACTTCGAGAAGGACCGCGCGCTGGTTCGCCGTTTCCAGAAGATCGATGTCAACGAACCCTCGGTTCCGGACGCGATCGAGATCCTGAAAGGTCTCAAGCCGTATTTCGAGGAGTATCACAAGCTCAAATACACCAACGACGCCATCAAGGCGGCGGTGGAATTGTCCTCGCGCTACATTCACGACCGCAAGCTGCCGGACAAGGCGATCGACGTAATCGACGAGAGTGGCGCGGCGCAGATGCTGCTGCCGGAGAACCGGCGCAAGAAGACCATCGGCATCAAGGAGATCGAGACCACGATCTCGACGATGGCGCGCATCCCGCCCAAGACCGTGTCCAAGGACGACGCCGCGGTGCTCCAGCATCTCGAGCAGACCTTGAAGACCGTGGTGTACGGCCAGGACAAGGCGATCGAGTCGCTGTCGGCCTCGATCAAGCTCGCGCGGGCGGGCTTGCGCGAGCCGGAGAAGCCGATCGGCTGCTACCTGTTCTCGGGTCCGACCGGCGTCGGCAAGACGGAAGTCGCCAAGCAGCTCGCCGCCTCGCTCGGGGTCGAGCTGACGCGCTTCGACATGTCCGAGTACATGGAGCGCCACACGGTGTCGCGTTTGATCGGCGCGCCCCCCGGCTATGTCGGCTTCGACCAAGGCGGCCTCCTGACCGACGCCGTCGACCAGCACCCGCACTCGGTGCTGCTGCTGGACGAGATCGAGAAGGCGCATCCCGACCTGTTCAACGTGCTCCTTCAGGTGATGGACCACGGCAAGCTGACCGACCACAACGGCAAGCAGGTCGACTTCCGCAACGTCATCCTGATCATGACGACGAATGCGGGTGCTTCCGACATGGCCAAGGCCGCCTACGGCTTCACCCGCACCAAGCGTGAGGGCGACGATCAGGAGGCGATCAGCAAGCTGTTCGCCCCGGAATTCCGCAACCGGCTCGACGCGGTCGTCACCTTCGCGCATTTGTCGCAGGACGTCATCGCCAAGGTCGTCGAGAAATTCGTGCTTCAGCTCGAAGCGCAACTCGGCGACCGCAACGTCACGATCGAACTTTCCGACGAGGCGGCGCGCTGGCTGATCGCGAACGGCTATGACGAGCTGATGGGCGCGCGGCCGATGGCCCGCGTGATCCAGGAGCATATCAAGAAGCCGCTCGCCGACGAGGTGCTGTTCGGGCATTTGAAGAACGGCGGACACGTCCGCGTCGTGGTGACGCGCGACGAGAACGGCCGCGACAAGCTCGGGCTCGAATTCCTCGACGGCCCGGTGACGCCACGGCCGGAGAAGCTCCCTGTGGTGCGGCCAAAGGCCAAACGCCGCTCGCCGCGGCCGCGGCCGCCGAAACGCTCCTCGGTGCCGAAGGTGCCGCTGGCGAAGGTCTGATCGCCGTTTGAATTGAGGAAGGCCGGGCATCGAGCCCGGCCTTTTTCGTTGCACCGCTTGGTTGCCTCGCATGGCCGCGATGCGGCGCGCCGGATTGCGGCGCGCGCAGGGCTGTGGGACAGGTGGCCGACCCGCCATGCCGCCCGTCCGCAACTTCGACTCCACCAACGCTGCCTTCGCCGCCGGCGTGCGCACGGCGTGGACGTCCGTGTTCGCCATGGTCATGTCCGGCACCTATGTCGGCATTGGCGCGCTGGCGCACGACGCCGGCCTGTCGGCGATCTGGCTGACGCTGTCGACTATCGTCGTGTGGGCCGGACCGGCGCAGGTCATCATGGTGTCGGCCATCGGCGGCGGCGCGACCGCCTTCGAAGTCGCGCTCGCGGTCACGCTCTCCGCCATGCGCCTCCTGCCGATGGTGGTGGCGCTGTTGCCGCTGATCAGGCGGCCGGGCAGGGGCATGGGCGAGCTTCTGCTGCCGACGCATTTCACCTCGGTCAGCATGTGGGTGGAGTCGCTGCGGCTCCTGCCGGCGATGGCGCGTGAGCATCGGCTGGCCTTCTGCAACGGCCTGTCGATCGGCTTCATGGTGGTGGCCAGTGTCTTCGGTCTCGTCGGCTACTATCTCGCCGCCGGCCTGCCGACCCTGTTCGCCGGCGCGCTCCTGTTCCTGACGCCGGTGTCGTTCCTGATCTCGACCGCGCGCAATGCGGTGGCCATGCTCGATCGCCTGGCGCTCGCGCTCGGCCTCATCATCGGTCCGGCGCTCGTCTACTTCCAGGTCGGGCTCGACATCATGTGGACCGGCCTCATTGCCGGCACGATCTCCTACGCCGTTCACCGCCTGCGTGGGGCGAGCGCATGAGCGCCGCGGCCGAATTATCGCCCTACCTCATGCTGGTGCTGCTCGGCTTCCTGCCGAACGAGATCTGGCGGCTGCTTGGGCTCGTCATGGCGCGCGGGCTCAACGAGAAGTCGGAGATCGTGCTGTGGTCGCGCGCGGTGGCGACCGCGATCCTCGCCGGCGTCATCGCCAAGCTGATCCTGTTTCCGTCCGGCGAGCTCGCGGCCATGCCGCTTGCCGTGCGCGTCATTGCCGCGGCCTGCGGCTTCGCGGCCTTTCTTGCGATCCGCCGTTCGCTGCTCGCGGGCGTCGCGGTTGCCGAGGCCGTGCTGATCCTTGGCGGCTATTTGGCCAACCATTAGGATGGCGCCATGGCGGCCGTCGACAGGGCAGTCTCGATCGAGGATTTGAGGCGCCTTGCGATGCGCCGCTTGCCGAGGTTCGTCGGCGATTATCTCGACGGCGGCGCGGGCGACGGCGGTGGCGTCCGCCGAAACGTCGACGCGTTCGGCAAATACCGGCTTGTGCCGCGCGCTCTGGTCGAGGCGGACCCGCTCGACACCGGGGTGGAGCTTTTCGGCAGAACATACGCGAGCCTGTTCGGCATTTCGGCGGTAGGGCTTGCCGGCATCTATCGCCGTCACGCCGACGAATTCCTGGCCGAAGCCGCACGCGCGGCCAACATTCCCTTCATTTTGTCGGGCGCGTCGACGGCCTCGGTCGAGACGGTCTGCCGGATCGCCCCCGAGCACACCTGGTACCAGCTCTACGGCGCGCACCGTCCCGAGGTCACCGAGATGATGTTGGCGCGGGCGCGCGATGCGGGCGTCCGGGTGCTGGTCTACACCGTCGACTATCCGCTGGCGCCGCGATCGGAGGTGGCCGCGCGCACCGGCGTGTCGATGGCGACCGGCCCGACCTGGCGCACGTTTCCGCGCCTGTGTCTCGATGCGATGCGGCATCCGTTCTGGTCGGCCGAGTATCTGCGCGGCGGCGGCTTGCCGAAGCTGGAAAGCTGGGCCGTGCACGCGCCGCCCGGCAGCAGCGCGAAAGACGTCGCTGCGTATTACGTGCGGAATTGGAACAACGCCCAGACCTGGCGCGATCTCGATCGTATGCGGGCGTTGTGGAAAGGCCCTCTCGTCGTGAAGGGGCTGGTCCATGCCGACGACGTCGTGCGCGCCGCCCAAGCGGGAGCGGACGCCGTGACCGTTTCAAATCACGGCGGCAACAAGCTCGATTGCATGGAGGCCACGGTGGACGCTCTGGCGGCGATCAGGTCGGCGGTCGGCCCCGCCTTGCGTCTTTTCTTCGACGGCGGAATACGGCGCGGGTCCGATCTTGTCGTCGCCAGAGCGCTCGGCGCCGATTTCTGCTTTACCGGCCGCGCGACGATCTATGGCGTAACGGCCGGGGCTTTGCGGGGCGCGCAGCGCGCCATCGACATCCTCCAGTCCGATCTCGCCTATACGATGGCCATGATTGGCTGCCGCTCGGTGTCGGCCATCACCAGAGACCACGTGACATCCGGCGCCTGAGCCGGGCTCAGGCGAGCGCCGCCGCCAGCTTCTTCGCCTGCTCGGCCAGCACTTCCGGCTTTTCCTTCTCGGACGCGGGCGGCTTCATCGTCACGCCGGCCTTGCGCGGGATCACATGCACATGCAGGTGGAAGACCACCTGGCCGCCGGCGCCTTCGTTGAACTGTTGCACGGTGATTCCGTCGGCGGAAAAGGCGGTCATCGCAGCTTTCGCGACCTTCTGCGCCACCTTGGCGACGTGAGCGAGGTCGTCCGGCGCGATGTCGAGGAGATTACGCGCCGGCGCCTTCGGCAGGATCAGCGTGTGGCCGGGCGCGCGCGGCATGATGTCGAGGAAGGCCAGCGCCTTGTCGTCCTCGTAGACCTTGAAGCAGGGCAGTTCGCCGCGCAGGATCTTGGCGAAGATGTTGTTCGGGTCGTAGGCGGGCATCGCGGCGGATCCTTTTTGGTGGCGGCCTATTCCTGCTCGACCAAATCTTTGCGGAACGGGCCGGCCGCCGCAAGCTCCTCGCCGGCGGCTTCGACGTAGCGGCGCTCGCGGGCGAGGTAGTCGTCGATGGCCCGGCGCAGGCCCGCATGGGCGATATAGTGCGCCGAATATGTGGGGGCCGGCAGATAACCGCGGGCAAGCTTGTGCTCGCCCTGGGCGCCTGCCTCGACGCGGGCGAGCTTGTGGTGAATCGCGAACTCGATGGCCTGGTAGTAGCAGACCTCGAAATGCAGGAACGGGTGGTGCTCGACGGCGCCCCAGTTGCGGCCGTAGAGCGCCTCGGCGCCGATGAAATTGATGGCGCCGGCGATCCATTTGCCGGCGCGCTTGGCCATCACCAGCAGGATGCGGTCGGCCATGGCCGCGCCGACGATCGAGAAGAACTCGCGCGTCAGATAGGGCCGGCCCCATTTGCGCGAGCCGGTGTCCATGTAGAACGCGAAGAAGGCGTCCCAGACCTCCTCGGTCAGGTCGGAGCCGGTCAGCCAGTGCAAACTGATGCCGGGGCCGACGGCCTCCTTGCGCTCGCGGCGGACGGTCTTGCGTTTCCTGGAATTAAGCGCGGAGAGGAAATCCTCGAACGTGGCGTAGCCCGCGTTCTCCCAGTGGAATTGCTGGTCGGTGCGCTGGAGGTAGCCACGCGCGCCGAGCAGGTCCCATTCCTCCTTGGTCAGGAAGGTCACGTGCGCCGAGGAGAGGCCGTTCGCCTTGGTGATCTCGGCCAGCGCGTCGCCCAACGCGCCGCGCACGCTCTCCGCCGTTGCGCCGGGGCGGGCGAGGAGACGCGGGCCGGTCACCGGGGTGAACGGAACGGCGACCTGGAGCTTCGGGTAGTAGTCACCGCCGGCGCGCTCGAAGGCGTCGGCCCAGCCCTGATCGAAGACATATTCGCCCTTGGAGTGCCCTTTGGCGTAGCAGGGCGCGACGCCGAGGATGTCGCCCTCGGCAGTCTCGGCGATCAGGTGCTGCGGCTGCCAGCCGGTCCGCGGGCCGACCGATTTCGACTGTTCAAGAGAAGACAAGAAGGCGTGCGATACAAATGGGTTATCGACCTGTCCTCGTGTTGATAATTCAGTGGAGGACGCGGCGCAGGCGTCCCACGCATCGGACGGGACTTCAGCCAGCGACGAGGCAATGCGGATTCGGAGTTCGACGGTCATCGGGGCTCTTCTAGCCCCAGTTTATGCCCGAAATCGGAAATCCGGGCCTGCTTTCTGGTCAGAGGCAGCCTGCTCAGCGGCAGCGGACGTCGTCGATCCCTGTCGGATTGCCGTGCCAGTCGAGCACCGAGCCCTGGATGTGGCAGTTCGGCGGAATGTGGCGGCAGCCCCACGGCCCGCAGGCGATCTCACTCTGCACCGGCGCGCGCCGATAGCGCGACACGTGTTTTTTCTTCTTCTTGGCGGCCAGCGTGACGGTGTCCGACGGCTTGGGTGCGGCGAAGGCGGGCGCCGTGCCGAGGATGGCGAGAGCGGCGGCCATGGCGATGGTCGAGCGGATGGTCACGGTCGCGGTGATCCCTGATGGTGGTGTCCCCGGGGAAAACACCGTCAGAGGATACCCTGTTCCGTGCCGGTTACGGCGTGAAACCCTCGAAGATCGCCTGATCCGCCCAACGCGCGGCGGTCGCACGGTCGTGCGGCGTGCGCACTGTCCAGGTGAGCAGCGGCAAGCCGAAAACATGCCGCGCAATCAAGGGCGCAGGCGACGGCAGGTCGCGCACTGCGAAGGCAACGAAATGCGGCCGCGTGCGCGGCGCGTGCAGCAGGAAGGCGAGGCTGCGCCGCTGCGCCGCCGTCATGGCCGACCATTCGGCGTGGGCGTAGTGCCGCTCGGCGACGATGCCGCGGCTGATCTGCGGCGCGACCTCGCGCAACGTCGTGACCACGGCCGGATCGAACGACATCGCGGCCGCCGGCCCGGCATAGGCCGCGAGCACTTCCGCGACGCGGCGCGCCAGCCGCATGTCGCCATCGAACCGGCTTTTGATCTCGACCAGCAACGGCACGCGGCCACCAATGAGCGCGCACAGTTCGCTCAGCGTAAGCATGCGGTCGGCGGTGGCGCGGAAGTCGACGATCTTGAGCTCGGCGGCGGTGAGCGCGGATAGGGGCCCGCTGCCGACCGTCAGGCGCCCAAGCTGGACGTCGTGATGCACCATGGCCTCGCCGTCGCGCGAGAGCTGCACGTCGCATTCGATGCCGAAGCCGCCGCCGATCGCCGCCGCGAAGGCCGACGCGGTGTTCTCGATCACGCCCCGCGCGGCATCGTGCAGCCCGCGATGGGCGACCGGACGCGCCGTGAGCCAGTCGAGCGGCATGGGGATCAGGCGATCTCGAACAGACCCTCGACCTCGACAGCGGCTTCAGCCGGCAGCGCGGCGACGCCGACGGTCGAGCGTGCATGGCGGCCCTTGTCGCCGAACACCTCGACCATCAGGTCGGAGGCGCCGTTCATGACCTTCGGTCCGTCGCCGTAACCTACGGCCGAGTTGATGAAGCCGCCGAGGCGGATGACGCGCACCACCTTGTCGAGGTCGCCGACCGCGGCCTTGACCTGCGCCAGGAGGTTCACGGCACAGGCCCGCGCGGCCTTGACCCCATCCTCCATCGACACCGCGCCGCCCAACTGGCCCTTGGCCACAAGCTTGCCGTCAGGTCCAAAGCAGAGCTGGCCCGACACGATGAGTTGATTGCCGCTCCTCACCGAAGCGACGTAGTTCGCCACCGGCGCCGCCGGCGTGGGCAGCGTGATGCCGAGCGATGCGAGCTTCTGTTCGACGGATCCGGCCATGGCTTTACCTCTATTCGACTGTGTTGCTTGATCCTTGGCCGATCGGTGAGGGGCGCGCAAGCAGTGCCCGTTGCAGGGGCCCGGGGCGGCCTCTATCTTGCCGCGTTCCTCGCATCATTGTGTCGTCGCCCAGACCCGGGAGACACCCGCTTCGATGACCTTTCGCCTCCTTCCGCGGCTGATGCTCGCCGCTGCGCTTGCTGCGACCGCGGCTATTCCGGCCGTCGGCGCCGTCCCGGCCGACGGCGTCACGCTGGCGCCGCACCGCGCCGTCTACGACCTCAGGCTCCTGAAGTCGCACGGCACCCGCGGTGTCGCCTCGGTGCGCGGCCGCATCCTTTACGATTTCGCCGGCAACGCCTGCGACGGCTATGACCTCAAATTCCGCCAGCTCTCCGAACTCGATTCCGGCGAGGGCAAGAGCGTGCTCAGCGATCTCACCTCGACGACCTGGGAGGACGCCAAGGCGAAGTCCTTCCGCTTCTCGTCGCAGACACGGACCAACGACAAGACCGGCGATCCCGTGAACGGCGAGGCAGAGCGCCGCGCCAAGGCGGTCGCGATCAGCCTGTCGAAGCCAAAGCACAAGGCGCTGAGGATCCCGCCGGACGCGGTGTTTCCGACCGAGCACATGCGCCGCATCATCGCGGCGGCGCGCAACGGTCAGAACATGCTTGAACTGCCGGTCTATGACGGCTCCGAGACCGGCGAGAAGCTCTACAACACGTTCACGCTGATTGGAAAAGCGATCCCGCCCGGCGCGAAGCCGCCGTCCGACGCCGCGGCGAACGTGCCGGCGCTCGACAAGCTCACGCGCTGGCCGGTGACCATCAGCTATTTCGACAAGCTCGCCGACAGCGAGCGGCGCAAGGGCGAGCAGACGCCGGTCTACGTTATTGCCTTCGAGCTCTACGAGAACGGCATCTCGCGCAAGCTCGTCCTCGACTACAACGACTTCACCATCGCCGGCGACATGACCTCGCTGGAGATGAAGAAGGACAAGCCCTGCAAGTAGGCGCCGCGAGGCCACCTCTCCCCGCCGGGCGGGGAGAGGTCGACGCGCGAAGCGCGGCGGCTGAGGGGGCGTGTCCACGAGTCCGAGCGCACAAAGTCGCTTAAGCGCCCCTCACCCCGACCCTCTCCCCGCAAGCGGGGAGGGAGAAGATGCGCAATGCCTCGAGGCTCACTCCTCCTCGATCGCCAAC
>DASTGR010000254.1:0-11585 GCA_035718885.1 Pseudolabrys sp.
CGCCGCGATAGACGATCGTCACCTCGCTGCCGAGCCCGGCGAAGATGCAGGCGAATTCGAGCGCGATGTAGCCGCCGCCCTGGATGAGGATGCGCTTGGGCAGTTCCGGCAGGTGCAGCGCCTCGTTCGAGGAGATGACGTGTTCGATGCCGGGAATCTTCGGTCCGTAATGCGGCCAGGCGCCGGTGGCGATCAGGATCGTCTCGGCGGTGACCCGCGTGCCGTCCGCCTCGAGGCGCACCGTGTGCGCGTCTTCGAGCACGGCGCGGCTCTTGCGCAGCTCGACCTTCCAGCGATTGAGCGTCGCCGTGTAGGCGCTCTCGAGCCGGGCGATCTCGCGGTCCTTGTTGGCGATCAGTGTCGGCCAGGAAAAGGCCGGCTTCTCCACCGTCCAGCCGAAGCCGGTCGCGTCCTCGAAATCATCGGCGAAGCGCGAGGCGTAGACGAGCAGCTTCTTCGGTACGCAGCCGCGGATGACGCAGGTACCGCCGACGCGGAATTCCTCGGCGATCATCACGCGAGCGCCATGGCTGGCGGCGACGCGAGCGGCGCGGACGCCGCCCGAGCCCGCGCCGATCACGAACAGGTCGACATCATGCTTCGCCATGGCTTCAAGGCCCTCTGCCGCGTCGAACGCCGGGCTCTCGCCCGGCGCGAGGCGTCACATCGGGTGGCCCCTCTTCTTCAACTCGTCGCGCATCTTCGCGGTGACCTCGGTCGACAGCTTGTTGGCCCAGTCCTGCGCGAACTGCATGCTGCCGTTGACGACCTTGGGCTGCTCCAACAGCATCTTCTTGCCCGCCGGCGACTGGTAGAAGGCGAGAATCTCCTTCAACTCCGCTTCCGTGAAATGCGTCGCATACTGGTGCGCGATCTCGTTGGTGACCTCGACGAAACGCGGCTGAAGATCGGTGCGCATCTTCTCGGCGATCTCGTTGAGATCCTTTTGCAGCATCGGGTTCTGCTGGAGATAAAGCAGCTTCGACTGCTCGACGACGCCGGCGATCAACGGGCTGAACAAGGCCGTCGCGCCGGTGACTTCGACGAGTTGCTTGGCGGTCGCCATCGCGGCGGCGGAAGGTTGCGGACCTTGCGCCATGGCCGCCGGAGCGGCCAGAAGCGCGATCGCCACCGCGCCCGCCGAAAGCGCGCGGTTCATGGCTCGCAGAACGTGTCTCATCGTTGCTCCATCTGGCTCATGTGCATCAGCCGCGCCCCAGCGTGCGGACCCCATCCGGTCCGCCCACGATCGCCAGCGCGGCAAGTCCGACAAAAAGGCCGTGCTCCATCACCCCCGGGACGGCCGCGAGCGCGCGCGCGAGCCGGGCCGGATCCTCGATCCGTCCGAGCGGCGCGTCGATGATCCAGTGGCCCCCATCCGTGACGAAAGCATGGCCGTCGCGCCCCTTGCGGAAATCGAGCGGCGCAGGCGTCTGGACGCTGGCGATGGCCGCATGCACGGCCCGCAGCGTCGCACCCGCGCCGAACGGCGCGACTTCGATCGGCAGCGGAAAACGGCCGAGGACCGGCACGCATTTGGTTTCGTCGGCGATGACGATCATGCGCGCAGACGCAGCGGCCACGATCTTCTCGCGCAGCAGGGCGCCGCCGCCGCCCTTGATCAGGGTGAGGTCCGGCGCGATCTCGTCGGCACCGTCGACCGTCAGGTCGAGCTCGGGCAGCTCATCGAGCGTTGCGAGCGGGATGCCGGCACGCTGCGCATCGGCATGCGTCGCCTCCGAGGTGGGCACGCCAACCACGTCCAGTCCGCCGCGGACCCGCTCGCCGAGCAGCTCGACGAAATGCTTGGCGGTCGAGCCGGTGCCGAGGCCCAGCCGCATGCCGGGGCGCACCAGTTCGAGCGCCTTGGCTGCGGCAGCGCGCTTGAATTGCTCGGCGTTCATCGGCATCGCGACGACCGGTTGTGGGGAGCGGGAACGAGGTTCCGCCTATCTAGCCTCGATTGGCGGGCCTGAATAGCCGGAAATCGCCGTTTTGCAGGGCTCCCGGCCAGGGCTTGCAAGCCGGCGGCGTGGCGGCTAGCGAACAGCATGCCCGCGCCTCTCCTCGTCTTCGACCTCGACGGCACGCTCGTCGATACCGCACCCGACCTCGTCGACACGCTCAACGTCGTGCTCGCGCGCGAGGGCCTGCCGACCGTGCCCTATGAGAGCGCGCGCATGATGATCGGCGGCGGCGCGAAGGCGATGCTGGCGCGCGGCCTCGAAGCGGACGGCCGTGCCGCAACGCCGGCGATCATGGACCGGCTGTTTGCCGACTTCATCGCCTACTACACCGATCACATCGCTGTACGGTCGCGGCCCTTTCCGGGATTGATCGAGGCGCTCGATACGCTCGGCGCCCGCGGTCATCGTTTCGCGGTGTGCACCAACAAGCTCGAACGGCTCTCCGTGCTCCTGCTGCGTGCGCTTGATCTCGCCGACCGTTTCGAAGTCGTCTGCGGACAGGACACGTTCGGTATCCAGAAGCCGGATCCGGAAGTCCTGCGGCGCACGATCGCCGCTGCCGGCGGGATGGCGGGTGAAGCCGTGATGATCGGCGACTCCGCAACCGACATCCGCACGGCCCGCGCGGCAGGCGTTCCTGTGATCGCGGTCGATTTCGGCTACAGCGAGACGCCGGTCGCCGCATTCGCACCCGATCGGATCATCAGCCACTTTCATCAATTGCCCGGCGAAATCGCTTCGTTGTCGGCCTGAAATTGGAATTGGGGCAGCAATATGGTTAACGCGGTAAGGTTAACGGGATCGAGATGATTGCACCAATCTGCCAACACCCGTATCTTGCCGCCCGGCGGGCATTTGTGTGCCGCTCGCGTGGGGATTCCACTATGTATCGAGTGATTGCCATCGTCGGTGGCGCGCTGGCTCTGGCGGCGTGCTCCTCGACTCCGGATTGGATGAGCCTCGACGGGCTCAAACCCGGCCCCGTGATGGACACCGTCCGCTTCGAGTCGGAACCGCCGGGTGCCGACGTCAAGACGGCGAGCGGCCAGACCTGCAAGACGCCGTGCGCCCTCGCCCTGCCGTCCGACGCGCCGCAGACCGTGACGTTCACACTCACCGGCTATCTGCCCGAGACCGACCAGCTCGAAGTGATCAGCACCCCGGGTTCCACCCCGCAGTTGCGCCCGAACCCTGTCCTGGCCGAGTTGCAACCGGCGCCGCCGCCGCCGAAGCCGCTGAAGAAGAAACCGGTGCGCCGCGCCAAGCCCGCCGCCAAGAAGCCGGCGGCTGCCAAGCCCGCCGCGCCCAAGCCCGCCGCTGCCGCCCCGGCCCCTGCTCCGACCGCCGCCGCTCCGGCAGGCGGCTCGCCGTGGCCGTCCGCTCCCCCGCCGCAGCAGCGCTAAAGCCGTACAGGCGACCGAATTCTGCGGCCCGCGTCCCAACCGGCGCGGGCCGTTTCTCATCAGGGATGGTCCGTATGGCCTTTGCCGGCTGTAGTTCCTATATGTAGAGCGCGGCGGGCACAGCACTCCGCTTTACGGGAACCCGGATGGCAGCAGCCGAGCAGCAGGCCTTGACCGAATTCGATCGCGCCGCCGCTGCGCCGCGGCCGCTGGTCGATCCGTTCGCCCGCGCCATCACCTATCTGCGCGTCTCCGTCACCGACCGCTGTGATTTCCGCTGCGTCTACTGCATGTCGGAGCACATGACCTTCCTGCCGAAGGCCGATTTGCTCACGCTCGAAGAGCTCGACCGGCTGTGCAGCGCCTTCATCGCCAAGGGCGTCACCAAGCTCAGGCTGACCGGCGGCGAGCCGCTGGTGCGCCGGGGCATCATGACGCTGGTGTCGTCGCTGTCGCGTCATCTCAAGAGCGGCGCGCTGCATGAATTGACGCTGACGACCAACGGCTCGCAGCTCGAGAAGTACGCGGCCGAGCTCAAGGGTCACGGCGTCGAGCGCATCAACGTGTCGATCGACACGCTCGATCCTGACAAATTCCGCGCCATTACGCGCTGGGGCGACCTGAGCAAGGTCATGGCCGGCGTCGACGCGGCGCAGAAGGCCGGGCTCAAGGTCAAGATCAACGCCGTGGCGCTCAAGGGCGTCAATGAGGACGAGATCGCCGACATGACCGCCTGGGCGCACGGCCGCGGCATGGACCTGACGCTGATCGAGGTGATGCCGCTCGGCGAGACGGGCGAGTCGCGGCTCGACCAGTACCTGCCGCTGTCGCTGGCGCGCGCGCGGCTCGGCGAGCGCTACACGCTCGAGGACATCGATTACCGGACCGGCGGCCCCGCCCGCTATGTCCGCGTCAAGGAGACCGGTGGCCGCCTCGGCTTCATCACGCCGCTCACGCACAACTTCTGCGAAAGCTGCAACCGCGTGCGCATCACCTGCACCGGCACGCTCTATATGTGCCTCGGTCAGAACGACGCCGCCGACCTGCGCTCGCCGCTGCGCGCCTCCGAGGGCGATGCCCTCCTCCACGCCGCGATCGACGAGGCCATCGGCCGCAAGCCGAAGGGGCACGATTTCGTCATCGACCGCGAGCACCAGCGCCCCGCCGTCGCCCGGCACATGAGCGTGACCGGCGGCTGACCGGCGGCCGATATCCCGGGCCCTGCTGCGGCGTCTTGGTTATCCGAGGCAACCAAATTCGGCATTGACGGGCGCGCCCCCCTTCGGATTAGGTGGCCGGGCTTGGCCGTGGGGGTACAAGCCGTGGGGACATAAAGAAAAATAACACGCCGGCCGGCCCGATCCGGCCCGCGGAGGGGAGTTTTCGACTTGGGCGCCCTCGACGCATTCCTGAAGACGTTGCTGCCGCTGACGCGGGCCATCGATGCCATGAACACCTGGCTCGGCCGGCGTCTCGCCTGGCTGATCCTCGCCGCCGTCATCGTCTCGGCCGGCAACGCCACGATCCGCAAGGTCTTCGACACCTCGTCCAATTCCTGGCTGGAATTGCAATGGGTGCTGTTCAGCGTCGTCTTCCTGCTTTGCTCGCCGTGGACGCTGCTCGCCAACGAGCACATCCGCATCGACATCGTGAACCAGCTCTTGCCGAAGATGCTGCGCAACTGGATCGACACGATCGGGCACGCCTTCTTCCTCCTGCCCTGGTGCGTCATCATGATCACCACCGGCATCCCGTTCTTCTTCCGCTCCTATGAGATCAACGAGCAATCCGGCAATGCCGGCGGCCTGCCGCAATGGCCGTCGAAGGCGCTGGTCATGATGGGCTTTGCGCTGCTGCTGGTGCAGGGCGTGTCCGAGCTGATCAAGCGCCTCGCCATCATGCGAGACATGATCCCCGATCCTCACGAGTCGCAAAAAGACACGCTCGAAGCTGAAGTCGAGCACATCGTCGAAGCGATCGAGCATCGCTGAAAGCGGCCCGGGGGGAATTAGACAATGACTCAGATCTTCATCGACAACATGGCGCCGATCATGTTCGGCTCCCTCGTTGTCTTCCTGCTGCTCGGCTATCCGGCCGCCTTCTCGCTCGCCGCCGTCGGCCTGATCTACGCGCTGGTCGGCATCGACCTCGGCCAGTTCGCGCCCGACTTCCTACAGGCGCTGCCGGAACGCATCTACGGCGTGATGAACAACGACACGCTGCTGGCGATCCCGTTCTTCACCTTCATGGGACTGGTGCTCGAACGATCCGGCATGGCGGAAGACCTGCTCGACACGATCGGGCAGTTGTTCGGCACGGTGCGTGGCGGCCTTGCCTACGCGGTCATCTTCGTCGGCGCTCTGCTGGCGGCGACCACCGGCGTCGTGGCGGCCTCGGTCATCTCGATGGGCCTGATCTCGCTGCCGATCATGATGCGCTACGGCTACGACCGGCGCGTCGCCTCGGGCGTGATCGCGGCCTCCGGCACGCTGGCGCAGATCATCCCGCCGTCGCTGGTGCTGATCGTCATGGCCGACCAGCTCGGCCGTTCGGTCGGCGACATGTACGAGGGCGCCTTCATCCCCGGCCTCGTCCTGTCCGGCCTCTACGCGCTTTATATCTTTATCGTCTCGACGTTCTGGCCGAAGGCGACGCCGGGACTCCCTGCGGAAGCGGTCGGATTCCGTGAGCCCAATGGCGGCCGCGGGCTGATCTCGCTCGGCGTGCTGGCGGTCGTCAGCGCCCTGTTCGGCTGGTTCGTGATGCGTGGCGCGCCCTATCACGGCGCCGACTACGTCGTGCTGACGATGTTCTCCGGCATCGTCTTCGCCTTCTGCGTCGCGGTCGTGAACTATCTGACGACGCGGTTCGTCGGTTTCCGCTTCCTGTCGCACATCGCGCAACAGACGACTTTCGTGATGGTGCCGCCGCTGTTCCTGATCTTCCTCGTGCTCGGCACCATCTTCATCGGCGTCGCGACGCCGACCGAGGGCGGCGCCATGGGCGCGGCCGGCGCGCTGATCCTCGGCGGCCTGAAACGCCGCCTGACCTGGGACCTGGTCCGGCAGGCCGTGGAATCGACGGCGAAGCTTGCCTCCTTCGTCGTGTTCATCCTGCTCGGCGCCCGCGTGTTCTCGCTGACCTTCTACGGCGTCAGCGGTCACATCTGGGTCGAGCACCTGTTGACGTCGCTGCCCGGCGGCCAGATCGGCTTCCTGCTCTTCGTCAACGCCTTCGTCTTCGTCCTCGCCTTCTTCCTCGACTTCTTCGAGCTGGCGTTCATCGTCATCCCGCTGCTCGGTCCGGCGGCGGAGCATCTCGGCATCGACCTGATCTGGTTCGGCGTCATCCTCGGCGTCAACATGCAGACGTCGTTCATGCACCCGCCGTTCGGCTTCGCCCTCTTCTACCTGCGCTCCGTGGCGCCGCGCGAAGCCTATAACGACCGCGTCACCGGCAAGCGCACGGAGGGCATCACCACCGGCCAGATCTACTGGGGCGCCATGCCGTTCGTGGTCATCCAGGTGATCATGGTGGTGCTGGTCATCCTCTTCCCGGCGATGGTGATGCACTACAAGGGCGTCGGCACGGGCGTCGATCCGAACAAGGTCAAGATCGACATCCCGCAGATCGAAATGCCCTCGCTCGATCTCAGCCAGCCGCCGCAGTTCAAATAGGCAGCGGCCGAGCGGCAAAGAAAAAACCCCGGAGCGCGAGCTCCGGGGTTTCTCTTTTTGGACCGATGAGCGAGCGCTTAGCCGCGCATGACCTTGGTCATGTACACGTCGTAGGACAGCTCGGCCACCTGGAACCACTGATAGGCGTTCTTGGTGAAGTCCAACATCGAGTCGTTGACCTTCTTGAACGACGCGTTCTCCTTGGCCACCTCGGCATGCAACTCCATGGTCGCCTTGTAGGAGGCGTCCATGATCGCCGGCGAGAAGACGTGGAGCTTGGTGCCGCCAGCCAGCAGGCGGCGCAGCGCCTGCGGGTTCAGGTGGTCGTACTTGGCCATGCACCACGTGTTGGCGTAGTGGCCGGCCTGCTCGAGGATCGCCTGATAGCTCTTCGGCAGCGCGTTGAACTTCTCGATGTTGACGAACGCGAACAGCATCGAACCGCCTTCCCACCAACCCGGCGAGTAGTAGTGCGGCGCGACCTTGTAGAAGCCGAGCTTTTCGTCGTCATACGGACCGACCCATTCGGCCGCGTCGATAGTGCCCTTCTCGAGCGCCGGATAGATGTCGCCGCCGGCGATCTGCTGCGGCACGCCGCCGAGCTTCTGGAGGACCTTGCCGGCCCAGCCGCCGATGCGCATCTTCAAGCCCTTGAGATCCTCGATCGAGTTGATCTCCTTACGGTACCAGCCGCCCATCTGGCAGCCGGTGTTGCCGGCGAGCAGGCCCTTGATGTTGTACTTCTTGTAGAACTCGTTGAGCACGGTGTCGCCGCCGCCCTGGGTCCACCAGCCCTGGTTGACGCGGGCGTTCGGGCCAAACGGCACCGACGTGCCGAAGCCGAAGGTCGGGTCCTTGCCGAAGTAGTAATAGGACGCGGTGTGGCCGATCTCGACCGTGCCGTTCTGGACGGCGTCGACGATGGCGAGGCCGGGCACGATTTCGCCGGCGGCGAACACCTGGATCTGGAACTTGTTGTCAGTCGCTTCGGCCACCGACTTCGCCATCACTTCGGCGGCGCCGTACAGCGTATCCAGCGACTTCGGCCAGCTGCAAGGCATGCGCCACTTGATGGTCGGCATCGACTGCGCGATCGCCGGCGCGGCCACCGCGGCGCTGGCGGCCGTGGCGAGGCCAGCCGTCTTCAGGAATTCACGACGTTTCATCCAGTTTCCTCCCTTGGGATTGATGAAGCGGGCTGACGCGGACGCGTTGCGCCGTTCTTGTCCTTGGCCCCTCAGGGCGGCGAGGCCCCCGGGCATGGTGGGGGGCCGGAGGCCTCCCATACCGTGATTCCAGTGTGCACTGGATCGGACAAAGTTGTAAGGCCCAAGTTCCAGCTCGGTTAAGCAAAAAGGGGACCAGCCCGCAGGCCGGTCCCCCATAAAAGATCGCGATGCGCGGATTAGCCGCGGCTGCGCGTGCGGATCATGAAGCTGTCGAAGCCGTATTCGGCCACCTGCCACCACAGATACTCGTCGTTGCGGAAGGCTTCCATCGACTGGAGCACTTTCTTGTAGTCCGGGTTCTTGGCGGACTCTTCGGCGTTCACCTCGTTCGACGCCTTCAAGCAGGCTTCCATGATCTGCTGGCTGAACGGACGCAGTTGCACGCCGTTCGAAATCAGCCGCTTCAGCGCCTGCGGGTTTTTGGCGTCGTAGCTCGCCTGCTCCTGCACGTTCGCCGCACTGGCCGCAGCCTCGATGACGGCCTTGTAGGCCTTCGGCAACTCATTCCATTTCTGAAGATTGATGAGCAGGTGGTTGGTCGTGCCGCCTTCCCACCAGCCGGGGTAGTAGTAGTACTTCGCGACCTTATAGAAGCCGAGCTTCTCGTCATCGTAAGGACCGACCCACTCGGCCGCGTCGATCGTGCCCTTCTCCAGCGCCGGATAAATGTCGCCACCGGCAATCTGCTGCGCGATCAGGCCGAGCTTGCCGAGCGTTTTGCCGGCCCAGCCGCCGATGCGCATCTTCAGGCCCTTGAAGTCATCGACCGTCTTGATCTCCTTGCGGAACCATCCGCCCATCTGGCAGCCGGTGTTGCCCATCAGCAGACACTTGCTGTTGAACTTGGCGCCGAAATCGTCGATCAGCTTCTGGCCTTCGCCATCATAGAACCAGGCATTTTGCTGGCGCGCGTTCAGGCCGAACGGCACGGCGCAGAACAGGGCCCAGGTCGGGTCCTTGCCGATATAATAATATTGAGCGCTGTGGCCGAGCTCGACGGTGCCGTTCTGCACGGCATCCAGCACCTGCAAGCCGGGCACGATCTCGCCGGCGGCAAACGTCTGAATTTGGAATTTGCCGTCGGTGGCCTCGGAGACGTACTTGGCGAAAAGCTCGCAAGCTCCGAACAAGGTGTCGAGCGACTTCGGCCAGCTTGCCGTCAGACGCCATTTGAGCGTCGGGGTCGATTGCGCGATCGCGGGCGCCGCGACGGCGGTCGCCGCAAGGCCGATGCCGGCCGTCTTCAGGAATTGGCGTCGTTTCATTGTCCGTCTTCCCCTCATGATCTGTCGCAGCGCGGGTTCCCGGCCGCTCCGCCCAATGCGGTAACGATAGACCGCAACCGGCTGAAATCCAATCGGGGAAGACGCAAAGAAAGACCCCGCCCGGCAGGCCGGACGGGGTCCTAAGTTCGTTATCCGGCGCGGCAGTTCAGCCGCGGGCGCGCTGGCGCACCATGAAGGCGTCGAAGCCGAGCTCGGCCACCTGCCACCACAGATAGGCATCGCCGCGGAAGGCGACCATGCTGTCGAGCACCTTCTTGAACTCGGCGTTCTTGGCGCTGACCTCGGTGTAGGTGTCCTGCGTGGCCTTGTAGGATGCCTCCATCACCGGCTGCGGGAACGGGCGCAGAACCGCGCCGCTGGCGACGAGACGTTTGAGCGCCTGCGGATTGACGGCGTCGTACTTCGCCTGCATCCAGGTGTGCGCCTTGTCGGAGGCCGCGCGCACGATCTCCTGGTAGTTCTTCGGCAGCGAATTCCACTTATCGAGGTTGATGAAGTTGTGCAGCATGGCGCCGCCTTCCCACCAACCCGGATAGTAGTAGTACTTCGCGACCTTGACGAAGCCGAGCTTCTCGTCGTCGTACGGGCCGACCCACTCGACCGCGTCGATGGTGCCCTTCTCAAGCGCCGGATAGATGTCGCCGCCGGCGATCTGTTGCGGCACCGCGCCCATCTTCGAAAAGATCTGGCCATTGAAGCCGGCGGTGCGGAATTTCAGGCCCTTGATGTCGTCGACGGTCTTGATCTCCTTGCGGAACCAGCCGCCCATCTGCGTGCCGGTGTTGCCGGCCGGGAAAGCGATGAAATTGTATTTCTTGTAGAACTCGTTCGCGAGGTCGAGCGCGCCGCCGAAATACATCCACGACGTCTGCATGCGCGAGTTGAGCCCGAAGGGCTGCGCCGTGAACAGCGCGAAGGTCGGATCCTTGCCGACATAGTAATAGGACGCGGTGTGCGCCATCTCGACCGTGCCGTTGCCGACGGCGTCGGCAGCCTGAAGGCCGGGCACGATCTCGCCGGCGGCGAAGACCTGGATCTGAAACTTGTTGTCGGTCGCGTCGGCCACCGACTTGGCGAAGATCTCGGAGGCGCCGAAAATCGTATCGAGCGAGCGCGGGAAGCTCGAGGTCAGGCGCCACTTCAACTCGGGAGCCGATTGCGCGATTGCGGGCGAAGCGATGGCCGCGGCGGCGGCACCCGCGCCTGCGGCGCCCAGGAACTGTCGGCGTTTCATGAGGAAATCAAACTCCAGTTTTCTTTTTGAATTGCTCCGTCGGGACCGGCGGATTGCGCGTGTCAAAGCAGGTCGCTGACGCGAGAGCAAGGCGAAGCAACGTCGCGCATAAGCGCGATGCAGGGCGGTATGGCTGTGAGCTAGACGAAAGTCGGATTAGCGAACGCCGCGCAACAGTGCGGCGGTTTGCGCGACGAGCCCTCGTACGCTCGCGACGTCCGCGCGCGGCTCCTTCGGCGCTGTGACCGATGCGAACACGTCTTTCAGACGCATCAGGTTACCGCGGATCGCCTGCAACGCGTCCGAACTCCGCGCGGCGACGTCCTTGGCGACCGCATCGATCATGCGGTCCGATTCGAACACGATGCCGCGCGCGCTCTGATAGCCGGTGGCGCGCACGCGCCCGTTCGCCACCGCATCGTCGTACTCGTCGGCGGCGTCGGCCAAAGCGGCCGCCGCGACTTGCAGCGTGAAGCGCGGCCAATCCTTCTGCCGCGCCTGCAATCCGACATCGGCGGCAGCCAGCGCCGCCTGCACTTTCATGGACGCGCGGTCGTAGAGCTTGATGCTGCGCGCCGCCACTGCATGCGCGAGGTCGCGCAGCGCCCCGTCGAACTGCGGCGTCTTGTAGGTCTTCAGGTCGCCGCGAATGGCGCCGTAGATCTCCTCGCGCGGAAAATTGACGTGCGGCCGCGCGTCGACCCAGTCGCGCTCCTTCACCAGCGCGTCGGCCATCAGGAGATCGGCGCGGATGATCGCGATGTTGCGGGCGAACGCGACGTCCGCCGG
>DASTGR010000255.1:0-4323 GCA_035718885.1 Pseudolabrys sp.
GAATGGTCGGCGGTGCAGCAGCGTCGGGCATGGGACGGAAGCGAATCTTGCGTAATGAGACGGACCACCGCAGCTAGCCATGTGCGGCCGACCCTGACAATGCCCCGGAATCCTTAAGGTTTTGCGCCGGTGCGGGAGCGGCTTGGACGAGATGCCAAGCCGACAACCACTTCTATTGCAGGTTGCGGAAAGGCGAGTCACACTTCGAACTAGCATCGCGTCCGGGGGGGGATACGTCATGCCGAAGAACATCGTCTTGCTGTCGGACGGCACGGGCAACAGCGCGGCGAAACCGTTCAAGACCAATGTCTGGCGCTTCTATCAGGCGGTCGATATCAACTCACCGCAATCGCCGAGCCTCGCGCAGGTCGCCTATTACGACGACGGCGTTGGCACCGAGAATTTCAAGCCGCTTGCCTATCTGGGTCTGGCGTTGGGCCTCGGGCTGCAGAAGAACGTCAAGAAGCTCTACACCTTCCTCTGCCGCAACTATTCGAAAGGCGATAACATCTTCCTGATCGGCTTCAGCCGCGGCGCCTTCACCGTGCGCGTGCTGGCCGGGTTGATCCTGCGCTGCGGCCTCGTCCATGCCGATGACGAGAGCGAACTGACCGAACAGGTCGACCTAGCCTACAACGCCTACAAGTGGGACGGCGTCAGGCGCGCCTTCAAGACGCGCCGCGCCCTTGCCTTCAACGCCTTGCTGTGGCTCACCGGGCAGCACGCCGCCGGCCGGAACCTCAAATACGTTCCTTTGGGCGACAAGATCGAACAGCGGTTTCCCAAGATCGCCTTTATCGGCGTCTGGGACACGGTCGACGCCTACGGCATGCCGGTCGACGAGATCAAACTCGGCATCGACCGCCTGATCTATCCGATGACGCTGGCCGACCGCGATTTATCGCCGCTGGTTGACCGCGCCTGTCAGGCGCTGTCGCTCGACGACGAGCGGCCGACGTTCCGCCCGGTGCTGTGGAGCGAAATGCGAAAGGTCAACGGCCGGGACGAGCCGGTCAGCGAGCGGCAACTGACGCAGGTCTGGTTCGCCGGCGTCCACGCGAATGTCGGCGGCGGCTATCCCGACGACGGGCTGGCCCACGTCGCCATGCAGTGGATGATGGACGAGGCGCAGCGCGAAGGCCTGTGGTTCTACGACGACGAGCGCAAGGAGATCGACCGCCGCGTCAACAAGCACGGCAAGCAATACGACTCGCGATCGGGCCTTGCCGGCTACTATCGTTACGGACCGCGCAGCGTCGACGCTTTGTGCAACGACGACGAGCATGGCGTGACGGTGCCCGCCGCCAAGGTGCATGCTTCGGCGCTCGCGCGCATCGGCGGCTGGGAAGTCCCGTATGCGCCGGTGAGTTTCCCCAGCCAATACACGGTGATGGCGCGGGGGCCGGCGAATCCCGGCTCGCCGCCGCCGCCATTGATGCCCCAGCCTTGCCCCGAGGGCGCGTCGATCCCGCAACGTGTCAGCGACATGAACAGCGCCTGGGATGCGGTCGCGCACCGGCGCTGGGCGTATCTTGCCACGGTGTGGCTGACCGTCGTGCTGGTGGTGGTGCCGCTGGGCGACAAATTCTTCCCCCGCCTGTTCGATTGGGTGTCCACACTCATCACAACTGCCGGTGACGCGATCCGGCGGCTGCCGCTGCTTGCCGACTCGCTGCCGTGGCTGGAAAAATGGATCGACGTCGGGCTCGGCTACGTCGCGGGCTTCATTCCGGGCTGGGCCGGCCTTTGGTTCACCTGGTATCGGCCGCATCCGTTGTTCTTCGTGATCGCGGCAGGGCTGCTGGCATGGCTGTTCGTGCGCAAGAGTGCCCAGTTGCAGCGCGACGTGTTCGCGCACGCCGATTTCGCCTGGCGGAGATTGCGCGCGGCCGCGCCGACGGCGCAGCCGCCGCGATCGCTGACGCGGCCTGTCGTCGGCGCGCTGCGAGCGGCCGCGCTCGCGAGGGGGCCTTATCGCGCGCTGACGGAAGTCGTCATTCCGCTGTTCATCGCTGCGTTCCTCGGCATCCTGGCGCTGCCGATCACGGTATTCTATCTGCCGAAGACGTTCCGCCTCATCCGCCTGCGCCGGAAATACAAGGTCGGTCCGACGACGCAAAAGCCGGGCACGGATGCCATCGTGCCGCAAGCGCGGATCAAAGCCGGCATCCAGCCGTTGCCATGATCGGTTGAAACGGGGGCGAGCGGACCGCAGCCCCGCTCACGCCTCCCCGAACACGCGCTTGAAGATCGTGTCGACCTGCTTGAAGTGGTGGTCGAGGTCGAAATTGGCCTCGATCTCCTTGTCCGACAGCGCCTTGCGCACGTCGGGGTCGGCTTTAAGCAGCGCGAGGAAATCGCTCTCGCCGCCCCAGACGCGCATGGCGTTGCGCTGGACGAGGCGATAGGCGTCCTCGCGCGCGACGCCGGCCTTGGTCAGCGCGATCAGCACGCGCTGCGAATGGATGAGCCCGCCGAGCCGGTCGATGTTCTTCTGCATGTTGGCCGGATAGACGAGCAGCTTGTCGACGAGGCCGGTCAGGCGGGCCAGCGCGAAGTCGAGCGTGACCGTCGCGTCAGGGCCGATCATGCGCTCGACCGAGGAGTGCGAGATGTCGCGCTCGTGCCAGAGCGCGACGTTTTCCAGCGCCGGCGTCACATAGGCGCGCACCATGCGGGCGAGGCCGGTCAGGTTCTCCGACAGCACCGGATTGCGCTTGTGCGGCATCGCCGAGGAGCCCTTCTGCTTCTCGGAGAAGAACTCTTCGGCCTCCAGCACCTCGGTGCGCTGGAGGTGGCGGATCTCGATCGCCAGCCGTTCCATCGACGAGGCGATGACGCCGAGCACGGCGAAATACATGGCGTGGCGGTCGCGCGGAATGACCTGCGTCGACACCGGCTCGACTTGCAGCCCCATCGCCTTGGCCACGTGCGCTTCGACGCGCGGGTCGACCTGGGCGAAGGTGCCGACCGCGCCTGAGATAGCGCAGGTCGCGACCTCCTTGCGTGCCGCAACCATGCGCTCGCGGCCGCGCGAGAACTCGGCATAGGCCTGAGCCAGCTTCAGGCCGAACGTGGTCGGCTCGGCATGGATGCCATGCGAGCGCCCGACCGTCGGCGTCATCTTGTATTCGAAGGCGCGGCGCTTGAGCGCGGCGAGCAGCGCGTCGAGATCGGCGATGAGGATGTCGGCGGCGCGCACGAGCTGCACGTTGAGGCAGGTGTCGAGCACGTCCGACGAGGTCATGCCGGAGTGCATGTAGCGCGCCTCCGGTCCGACGATCTCGGAGACGTGGGTCAGGAAAGCGATGACGTCGTGCTTGACCTCGGCCTCGATGGCGTCGATGCGGGCGACGTCGAACTTGGCGTCCTTGCCCTTGGCCCAGATCGCCTTGGCCGCGTCCTTCGGGATGACGCCGAGCTCGGCCATGGCGTCGGCCGCGTGCGCCTCGATCTCGAACCAGATCTTGTAGCGCGTCTCCGGCGACCAGATCGCGGTCATGACGGGGCGGGAGTAGCGGGGGATCATTATTGGCTGCCAAACTGCATTGAAGTTGTCATCGCCGGGCTTGTCCCGGCGATCTCGCTTAGATGGGCACTGCGTCCCTTATCGGGATGGCCGGGTCAAGCCCGGCCATGACAGGGAAGAGTCACGCCGCCTCGCCGCGCGCGAGCGCGGCGGCGTTGCGGATGGCGGCGATGTTGCCCTTGTAGTCGCCGCCCTTGAACACGGCCGAGCCGGCAACCAGCACGTTGGCGCCGGCGCGCACGACGTCGGCCGCGTTCGCCGCGGTGACGCCGCCGTCGACCTCGATGTCGATCGGCCGCGCGCCGACGAGTGCGCGCACCTGCGAAATCTTGTCGAGCGCAGCCGGGATGAAGGCCTGGCCGCCGAAGCCGGGATTGACCGACATGATCAGCACGAGGTCGACGAGGTCGATAACGTGCTCGATCGTCGACACCGGCGTGCCCGGGTTCATGGTGACGCCGGCCTTCTTGCCGAGCGCGCGGATCGCCTGGAGCGAGCGGTGGATGTGCGGGCCCGACTCCACATGCACGGTAATGATGTCGGAGCCGGCCTTGGCGAAGGCCTCCAGATAGGGGTCGCACGGCGCGATCATCAGGTGGACGTCGAAGGTCTTCTTGGAGACCGGGCGCAGCGCCTTCACGACGTCGGGGCCAATGGTGATGTTGGGGACGAAATGCCCGTCCATGACGTCGACATGGATCCAGTCGGCGCCGGCGGCTTCGATCGCGCGGATCTCATCGCCGAGCCGCGCGAAATCGGAGGCGAGGATCGAGGGCGCGATGGCGAGCGGCCGC
>DASTGR010000256.1:0-4392 GCA_035718885.1 Pseudolabrys sp.
TCGCCGGCCGCCCGCTGCACTTCAACCGCACGAAAACGGTGCACGGCCCCCTCATCGCCGCCGGCCCGGCACGCCATGGCGTCCTCCTCGGCCTCGTCCGCGACCGCAGGCCCGAGTTCGCCTAGACTGCGGTCCGCGGCAGCTACCCAAGGAAAGATGAATGTCCGAGACCCCGAAACAACTCCTCCATATCGTCCTGGGCGGGGAACTGACCGATCTCGGCGGCACCGAATTCAAAGACCTGAACAAGCTCGACGTCGTCGGTGTCTATCCGAACTATGCCACCGCGTACGTCGCCTGGAAGGCGAAGGCGCAGCAGACCGTCGACAATGCGCACATGCGCTATTTCATCGTGCACCTGCACCGCCTGCTCGATCCCGCGACGGCGAAGCCGGGAAGCTGACCGGCGTGCGCCTGCCTTCATCCCGTGAAATCGCCTCCTCCCGCGCCGTGCAGCAGACGGTCGGAACGGTCGGCGCGTGGTATCTTCGCTTCGTCTGGGCGACGAGTACCCAGGTGCTCGAACCGGCGGACATCTACGAGCGCGTCCAGACACCCGCGATCATCGCCATGTGGCACGGCCAGCACTTCCTGATGCCCTTCATCAAGAAGGCGAATGCCGAGCACAGGGCCAAGGTGCTGATCTCGCGCCACCGCGACGGCGAGGTCAACGCCATCGCCGCCGAGAAGCTCGGCATCGGGACCATCCGCGGTTCCGGCGCGCACAACGGCGAATTCCACCGCAAAGGCGGCGTAAGCGCCTTCACCGAGATGCTCGACGCGCTCAAGGACGGCTACAATGTCGCCATGACCGCGGACGTCCCCAAAATTTCCCGCATCGCCGGCATGGGCGTGATCAAGCTCGCCCAGCATTCGCAGCGTCCGATCTACGGCGTCGCCATCGCCTCGAGCCGGCGTAAGGAGCTGAACAACTGGGATCGCACGGCCATCAACCTTCCGTTCAGCCGAATCGCGTTGGTGGCGAGCGAGGCCATCACGGTCGACGCCAACGCTGATGCAGCGATGCTCGAGGCCAAGCGCCTCGAGGTTCAGAATGAGCTCAACCGCCTCACGCGGCGAGCCTACGAGATCGCCGATAAAGGGAGCCGCGCACCGTGAGCGAGGCGCTGCCGACGGGCTTGCGGCTCTACCGCTTCCTGGCGTCCGCCGGCGCGCCATTGACCTCGGTGTTGCTGGCGCGGCGCCTCAAGCGGGGTAAGGAACTCGGCGAGCGCATCGACGAACGTCGCGGCGAGAGCACGGTCGCCCGCCCCGACGGGCCTCTGGTTTGGCTGCACGGCGCAAGCGTCGGCGAACTGCTCGCGGTTCTGCCCCTGATCGAGCGGCTCGCGGCGCGCGGCCTCAATGTGCTCGTCACTTCGGGAACGGTTACGTCGAGCGAACTCGCGGCGCAACGCATGCCCGCCGGCGTCATTCACCAATTCATGCCGCTCGACGTGCCGAAATTCGTCGCCCGTTTCCTCGACCGCTGGCGGCCGCAGCTTGCACTGTTCGTCGAATCCGATCTTTGGCCTAACGCCTTGCTGGAAACCGCACAGCGCAAGATCCCGATGGTTTTGGTCAATGCGCGGCTGTCGGAGCGCTCGTTCCGACGTTGGCTGAAGCTCCCCGCCTCGATCGGCCATGTGCTCGCGCGCTTCGATCTTTGCCTCGCGCGCACCCCGCCGGACGCCGAGCGTCTCACGGCGCTCGGCGCGCGCAACGTCTTTGTCAGCGGCAATTTGAAGCTAGACGTGCCGGCGCCGCCGGCCGAAGAGGCCTCGCTCGCGACCCTGAAAGCCGCGATCGGCGGCCGCCCTCTGATCGCCGCCGCTTCGACCCACCCCGGCGAAAACGAAATGGTCATCGCAGCGCACAAGCGTCTGCGCGCGACGACGCCAGGCCTGTTGACGCTGATCGCGCCGCGCCATCCCGAACGTGGACCTGTAATCGCCGATCTCGCGCGCGCCGCCGGCCTGACGGCAGTCCAGCGCTCGCAGGGCGCGCTGCCAGATTCCTCCACCGACATCTACGTCGCCGACACGATGGGTGAGCTAGGCCTCATCTACCGGGTCGCGCCGGTCGTGTTCATCGGCGGCTCGCTCGTCAGGCATGGCGGTCAGAACCCGATCGAGCCGGCCAAGCTGGGCGCCGCGATCCTGCACGGGCCTCATGTGTGGAATTTCGAGGAGCTCTACGCTGCGCTCGACGACGCGCAAGGCGCGGAGCCGGTCGATTCAGCCGACAAGCTGACCGCCGCCTTCGCCACCATGCTGTCGCAGCCCAAGGTCCGCGAAAGCGTCGCGCATGCCGGGCGGACCGCGGTCAATTCGCTCGGCGGCGCACTCGAACGCACCATGCAGGCGCTCGAGCCCTATCTGTCGAAAGTGCAGAAGCGGCGTGACACGCCGCAGGACAGCGCGCATGCGTGAACCCGGCTTCTGGTGGCGCAAGGCGGGGCCGCTCTCGGCCCTCCTGTCGCCGCTGGGCGCGCTCTACGGAGCGGTCGCCGGGTCGCGCATGGCCCGCAAGGGCGCGCGCGCCGGCGTGCCGGTCGTCTGCATCGGCAATTTTACACTCGGCGGCGCCGGCAAGACGCCAACCGCAATCGCCGTCGCACAGATGCTGGCCACAGCAGGGGAGCACGTCTTCTTCCTGACGCGCGGCTATGGCGGCAACGACGCCGGACCCAGGCGCGTCGATGCGCATGCCGATACGGCGTCGCAGGTCGGCGACGAGGCGCTTTTGCTGGCGCGCGCCGCGCCGACCATCGTGTCACGTGATCGCGTCGCGGGCGCTGCGCTGGCCGCTGCGCAGGGTGCGTCCGTCATCGTCATGGACGACGGGCTTCAGAACGGATCGTTGAACAAGGATTTCTCGCTGGCGGTGGTCGATGCCCGCCGCGGCGTCGGGAACGCATGCGTATTTCCGTCTGGGCCGCTGCGCGCACCGCTCGAAGTGCAGATGGCGCGCGTGAACGCGCTGCTGGTCGTCGGCGATGGCAGCGGCGCCGCGAACGTCGCAACTCAAGCGCGTTCGCGCGGCCTGCCCGTGTGGCACGGCCGGCTCGCGCCGCATCCGGAAAGCGCGCGCGCGATCACCCGCCCGGTGCTCGCCTTCGCCGGCATCGGCGATCCGGACAAGTTCTTTGCAAGCGCCGAAGCTGCCGGGATCAAGGTCGCGGCGCGGCGCTCTTTCCCGGACCATCATCGATTCACCGCCGAGGACGCCGCGGAACTACTCATGGCCGCCGACAGCGAGGCGCTGGCGCTGCTCACCACCGAGAAGGATCGCGCGCGCATGACCGGCGACCCGGCGCTTGCCGGGCTCATGGAGCGCGCGCATGTGCTGCCAGTGACGATGCAGATCGACGAAGCGGACGAACTTGAGGCGGCGCTGGCAAAGGCGCGCAGGCGCTAGCGTGCGTCGGCCTTCAGCCGTTGCAACACGGCTTCCGGCGAGACATAGGCCTCCTGGAGGTCGACGCTCCAGTACTTGAGCTCTTCCAGAGGGATGGAAACGCCGGTGACGGCGCAACGGACATAGGCGCCGGGGCGCACGACGCGGAAGTCGCCGTCGAGGTATTTCACCTCGGCTTCGCCGTTCATCGACGAGCGGTCATAGCGATTGAGCAAGAAAGCCTCCGGATCACGCTGACGCCAAGATAGTCGTTCGCAGGGCTTCGCGAAACCCTCAGCCGAACAGGCTGCCCTGCCCGGTTTGGCCGCTGCCGCCGCCCTCGCCGCCGGAACGGCGAGGCTTCGACGCCTTGGGAACTGGGGCCGGCGGCGTCGGCCGGGCCTCGCCGTCCGCAACCGCAGCGATGCGTCCATCGGCGAACTCGATGTCGAGCCGTGCGCCGCTCGACACCACCGCGGCGGTGTGCAGCGGATGGCCCGCTTCGTCGCGCACCAGGGCAAATCCGCGCTTGAGGACCTCGCGATAGGAGAAGGCCACGAGCAGGCGTTCGGCGCGCTCGACGCGGGCGGAACGCTGGTCGAGATAGGTGCGCATGGCGCGATGTGCGGCGGTGCCGCAGGCGGCGACGCGGTCGCGGTGGCGCAGCAGCCGCGCGCGGTGTGCCTGGGCATTGGCGAGCAGGCTCGCGCGCAGGCGGCGATTGAGATTGTCATAGCGCTCCCGGCGGCGCTCGACCTCGCGGCGCAGAAGCTGCGGCGACAGGCGCGAGGCGACGCGCGAATATTGCGTGTGATGGATCTGCGCATTGGCGCGCAGCGCGCGCGGCAGGCGCTCCGACAGGCTGTCGAGTTGCTGACGCGGCTGCGCCAGGATGTCCTTGGGCAGCGCGCGCGTCAGAAGGTTCAATTCCTTGCGCCGCTGCTCAATGCCGCGCTGCCAGCAGGCAAGCTTGCGCGTCCCGAGTTGCCGGAG
>DASTGR010000257.1:0-10830 GCA_035718885.1 Pseudolabrys sp.
GCATCTGATAGCCGAACACCGAGCGCGTGCCGGTGCCGGTACGGTCGCGCTTTTCCACGCCGTGGGCGAGGATGTGCTCCATCAGGTCGAGGTATTGGCGCATCGCCGCAGGGCTCCGGGACTCAACGGGCAACATGGGGAAGTTTACCCCGCCCGGCAACCGCCCGGCAGCCGGTTATCAACGCCCGGTAGGCCTTGACCACCGCCCTCTGTCGCCGGAACCTTGCACCGCCGCCACGCGACCGTCCGGGGGGACCGCCATGAGCTTCGCGTTCGACCACATCCTGCTCGCCCGCATCCTGTTCACGCTGATGACCGCCGGCTACGCGGTCGCCACCATCATCGCCGACTTCAACGCCACGCACGCCACCAATCCGAAGTGGACCGGTCACGCGCGTTTCCACGTCGTCTGGCAGATCACGAGCTATATCGGCTTCGGCCTGTTGTCGCTGGTGCTGATCTGGTGGCCGGGTCCGCTCGCGGTCGAGCGCCTCTACCTCGCGGCGATCATGGGCGCGATCGTCTATGCCGCCTTCTTCATCGCCGTCGTGACGATGCCGGTCTATGGCGGCGCAGCATACGACGACAACGGCTACCAGCCCTTCGCCGCGCCGGTGCCCGTCTTCGCCAAGAGCTGGGACGTGAACATCACCGCCTTCAGCGTGCAACTCGTCATCTGGGTGGCCGGGCTGACGGCCACGCTCTCGGGCTGAAAAGCATCGGGCGGACCGCGGCTCCCTGGAGAGCGCCGCGATCCGCCCGGCCGGCAGCGGCGTCGCCCCCGCTACTCGACGAACACCTCATCGCGCCGCTTGCGGATCAGCGGCAGCATGGCCAGCGTCAGCATCGCGGCCGCGACGAACAGAAGGCCTGCCGATATCGGCCGCGTCACGAACACGCTCGGATCGCCGCGCGCGATCAGCATGGCGCGGCGCAGGTTTTCCTCCATCAGCGGCCCGAGCACGAAGGCGAGCACCAGCGGCGCCGGCTCGAACTCGTGCTTCGACAGCCAGTAGCCGAACAGGCCGAAGGCCGCCGCGATCAGCACGTCGGTCGCCGAATTGTTGATCGAGTAGATGCCGATGCAGCAGAACACGACGATCGACGGGAACAGCAGCCGGTACGGCACGCGCAGGAGGCTCACCCAGACGCCGACCAGCGGCAGGTTGATGACGACCAGCATCAGATTGCCGAGCCACATCGAGGCGATCATGCCCCAGAACAGTTCGGGCTGCTTCGTCATCACCTGCGGCCCCGGCACGATGCCGTGAATGGTCATCGCGCCGACCATCAGCGCCATCACCGCGTTCGGCGGAATGCCGAGCGTCAGGAGCGGGATGAACGAGGTCTGCGCGGCCGCGTTGTTGGCAGCCTCCGGCGCGGCGACGCCTTCGATCGCGCCCTTGCCGAACCGCTCGGGATGCTTGGAGATGCGCTTCTCCACCGTATAGGCGGCGAAGGAGGCCACCACCGCGCCGCCGCCCGGCAGGATGCCGAGGATCGAACCGATCAGCGTGCCGCGGGCAATGGCGCCGGAGGAATCCTTCAGATCCTTCTTCGTCGGCATCAGGCCCTTGATCTTCGACTGCACGATGTCGCGGCTCTCCTTCGACACTTCGAGATTGCGGATGATCTCGGCGAAGCCGAACACGCCCATGGCGACGTTGGCGAAGCCGATGCCGTCCGACAGTTCGGGCCAGTCGAAGGTCATGCGCCCGGCGCCGGTCTCGATGTCGGAGCCGACCATCGACATGAGCAGCCCGGCGAGGATCATGGCGATCGCCTTGAGCACGGAGCCGTGCGCCAGCACGACCGCGAACATCAGCCCGAGCACCATCAGCGAGAAATATTCGGCCGGGCCGAACCACAGCGCGATCTTGGTCAGCGGCTCGCCGAGCGCGGCGACCAGAATGGTCGAGACGCAGCCGGCGACGAACGAGCCGATCGCGGCGATGGCGAGCGCCGCGCCGGCGCGGCCCTGCCGCGCCATCTGATGGCCGTCGAGGCAGGTGACGACCGAGGTCGCCTCGCCGGGAATGTTGACCAGCACCGAGGTCGTCGAGCCGCCGTACTGCGCGCCGTAATAAATGCCGGCGAGCATGATCAGCGCGCCGACCGGCGCCAGCGAGAACGTGATCGGCAGGAGCATCGCCACCGTCGCGACGGTGCCGATGCCGGGCAGCACGCCGACCAGCGTGCCGACCAGCGCGCCGAGCAGGCAGAAGCCGATATTGGCGGGCTGCGCGGCGACCGTGAAGCCGAGCGCGAGATTGCTGAAGAGATCGAACATCGGTTTGCGCCCCGCGTCAGAGCATGAAGGCCGGCCACAGCGGGAACGGCAATTTGAGAACCCAGGAGAACAGCGCGACGCAGAACAGCGTCATGACCGCGCCGGCGATCAGACTTTCCATCCAGCGGGCCTCGCGCGAACCGGAGATCGAGATGACGAAGGCGGCGAAGGAGGACAGGACGAGGCCGAGCGGCGGAATGAACCAGAGGCCCTGCATCATCACCGCGAAGGCGCCGATGCCGGCGAGCACGAAGGCCGGCCCCCTGATCGCGAAGGTCTCGATCGGCGGGCCGTCTGTCATGAGCCCGGTCGCGGTGACGACGCAGCCGATCACGGCGAGCAGACCCGAAAACAAACGCGGCGCGGTGCCTGGCCCGAAGGCGACGCCCTGCATGCCGCCGAGGTCCCGTGTCGCCCAGAAGGCGATGACGGCGAGCGCGATCAGCGCCAGCCCGCCCCAGAAGTCGCGCGGCGCTCGAATCCTGAGTGAATTGAGCGCCTTGCCGGCGCCGTGCTGTTTCGCCACCCCTTGGATCCCCTGCTACTTTCGTCTTAGTTGGTTGAATAACTGTCTGATTACACAGACATGTTTTCAGCCGACTACGGCTAGCAGAGCGGCGGCGAATGGCAATGTGCCGCGGCTGCGGCGAAATGCGCAGGCGACAGCGGCGAGCGAGCTTCGGTGGCGGGCCGCCGGCGCGCGGCCGCGTGCCGGCTCAGCCGCCCCGGGTCGGCTCCTGCACCATGCTCTGCGTCACTTCATCCGGGTAATTCAGGATGAATTCGACCTCGCCCTTGTGGTCGAGAACCGGGACGTTCGTCGGCCTCCAGTAGCGGACCTCCCAGGCACCGTCGGGCGCACGGATGTCGTAACGCTGCACGGGCATCCTGTGCTCGGCCTTGTCGCGCAGAACGGTGCTGAGCGAAGCCCTCAAATTCCGCACGCCGTTCGCATTCGGGTCGGCGGGATTGTCGGGAAACACGTCGAACACGGACCGTCCCACGATGGCGCCAAGGTCCGTCATGGTCGCCCGCAGATAGGCCCGGTTCGCCTCGATGATCCGGAAATCCGGCGTCAACAATAGATAGGCCAGCGGCGCGTGGTCGAAGATGCGCCGATAGCGTTGCTCGGGCGCGGCCTCGAAGGCCGCCTCGGTCAACGAGACGGAATCGACGAGGCGGCCGCTCTCGTCGGTGATCTCGATCCAGCCGTCGGTCGGAACGGGTTCGTTCCGGCGCAGCATGTCGGCCATCATCTCGCGCGCCGCGCGAATGGCGTCGGCACGCGCCGATTTCGGGTCGCCATAGGTGAGGCCGAGATCGTCGTCGAGGCGGGTATCGCCCGCGATGAAATGGAAAAAGCAGCGCATTGGAGAGCCCCCGCCCGCGCGCGCAGGGACCGCCCGCGCAGCTATCGTCGATTGAACGATAGCAGCCGCCAAATCATGCGCTTTGACATTCCTCGGGTTCGAAAAGATTTCGGTGCCGGTTGCGCAATGTCGCGTGGCACTCACAGGCCTCATGCGCGAGACCCTCGCGGTCGAGCACCCGGACGCGGCCGCGGCGGTAGAAGATCAGGCCCTTGTCCTGCAAGGCGCCGGCGAACATCGAGACACTGGCGCGCTGCACGCCGAGCATCTGCGCGAGGAATTCCTGGGTCAGCAGCAGTTCGTCCTCGCCGGTGTCGTACTGCGCGCGCAGGATCCAGGTCGCCAGCCGCTGCGGGATGCGGTGCTTGGCGTTGCACGCGGCGGTCTGCTGCGCCTGCGACAGCGTGTATTGCTCGTTACTGAACACAAGATCGCGGATTCCGGACGAACGATCGGCGAGCTCGATCAGGTCGTCCGCCTTGATGATCCACCCGTTACCGGGAAGCTGGGCGAAGGACGTGCACAGATGCGTGCGGCCGCCGAACAGCGCGCTGCCGCCGACCATGCCGCGGCGGCCCACCATGCCCGCCTCGATGCGATCGCCGTCGTTGAGATCGACGACAAGCGAGATCATCCCGGAACTCGGAAACAGAAGCTCGTCGATCGGACGTCCGGCCTCGCCGAAGACGTCGCCATGCACGTAGGTAATCTGACGCGCGCGCCGCGTCACGAAATCGGGATGCGATTGATGAAGACGAGCGAGAATATCGTTGTGGTGCATGGTGCGCTCCGACCGTGAGGCGTGGGGCACGACCGGTCCACCACCGTGACACATTGTCACTGTACGCTTGCTGACAGAGCGACACCGTACATTACAAACCGCCGATAGCAAGGCGTTTCGGCGAATGCGGCGCGTTGCAACGGAACGGCGCAACCACAGCGTGCTTTCCGGCGACGCTATGTGCGGAAGCAAACTCAGCGCGCGCGTCGGATGCGCGAATCTGCATGTGCAAAATTACAATTTCGCTCCTGGCGCGGCGGCCGGCGCGGGTCGCCGACGCATGATCACCGCCTCGTATTGGGCGATGCTCGCGACCGCTGCGATTGCGAGACGGCGCGGATTGCGCTCGCCCTGCTCGAAGCCATCAAGGATGGCGCGCGTCAGCGCCGCGCGCGCCGTGTCGAGATTATGGGATTCGAGTTGACCTTTGCGCAGGTAGATATCCCACGCCATATCGAGCACCTGCTCGAGCTCGTTGCATTCCGCCGACGTAAATACTGTCGTCATGACTGCCTGCCTGTTCTTCTGTTCTTGTTGCATCGACAATGGCAGGCGCACGCGTACATCGTCCGTCCAATCGCCGACATTTGGAGATTAAATCGAGGACATGTGAAGAGCGGCAGCGCTCGCGTGCATCGAGTGCCAGATCACACCAGTCCGGCAAAACCCGCAATACCGCCGGCCGCGAACAGCCACAACGGATTGAGCCGTGTCATGTAGGCCACGACCGCGGTCACGGCGGTCACGGCGGCTGCGGCGATATTGTGGTCGGTGGTCCGCGCGATGACGAAGGCGCTCGCGGAAATCAGCCCGAGCGAGAGCGGCACGAGCCCGTTCTGCACGGCGATGCGCCAGCGCGCCTGCCGAAAGCGCTCCCACACCCGCGATACGACGAAGGCAAGAACGCAACTCGGGCCCACCATCGAGGCGGTGGCGACGGCCGCGCCGGCAAGACCGGCGACGTGATAGCCGATCAGCGCGACGATGATGACGTTCGGCCCGGGCGACATCTGCGCGATGGCGTAGGAGTCGGTGAATTGCTTCGCCGTCATCCAGTGCATCACGTCGACGATGAATCGCTGCATGTCCGGGACCGCGGCGTTGGCGCCGCCGATCGCGAACAGCGACAAGGTCGCGAAATAACCGGCCAGAGTCGCGAGCACGCTGTGCATGCGCGTCAGCTCCTCATCCAGGCGAGCGCGATGCTCACCGGCGCGAGCCCGAGGAAGACGTAAGGCAACGGCCAGCGCAGGATGGCGACGCCGATGAAAGCGACGATCGCGATCAGCGGCGCCCAGTCGAGCCGCTTCGCAAACAGCGGCAGCGCCATCTTGGCGACCACCGCGATCAGCAGGCCGACCGCGGCGCAGGTCACGCCGGAGAGGATGCGGCCGAGCGCGGCGAGGTCGCCGTAGCGCGCGTAGAGCGCGGCGAGCACGACGACGATGCAGAGCGGCGGCAGCATCAGCCCGAAGAAGGCCGCGGCCGCGCCGGCCGCGCCGCCGAAGCGGGCGCCGAACACGACCGAGAAATTGACGACGTTCGGTCCGGGCAGGAACTGCGACAGCGCGAAGGCCTCGTTGAATTCCTGCGCCGTCATCCACTTCTTGCGCTCCACGATCATGCGCCGCGCCCAGGGCAGCGCGCCGCCGAAGCCGGACAGCGCCACCTTGACGAAGGAGACGAAAAGCTCTCCGAGGCCCGGGCGCACAGGCGCCGACCGCTCGGTTCCGCTCGCAGAAGAAATGGAATCGGACATGCACCGAGCATTAGCCAAGCGGTCGCCACGCCACCAGTGGGGGTGCTGCCGGTGCATGCGTGCGCGGAGCGTATGGCTCTCCATATGTCGTCCCCGCGCACGCGGCGACGACACAGCCTCTCCCGTCGCCCTGAGGAGCGAGCGAAGCGAGCCTCGATGGGTCTCTGAGTCAGAGGTCCACCGATCTCGGGTTTGAGATCGGATCGAAAGAGCGCAAGTCCGCTACAGCCGACTTGCGCTGGCCCGCCTTCGGCGGGCGCCTCAGGACGACGGCAAATCTTGAAATATTTCGTGATCTAGGACTAATTGACTGGGTTCATAGTCATATGCATATAGTCACACGTTCCGCCCCGTTACCGAGGGGCGTCTGATCAAGCGTCTCCAGACGCGGGGCGGGATGCGGTGGCCGGGGGGAGCGTCGGAGATGCGGCGCAACTCTTTCCCTCTCGGCGGTTCAAGCCGCGTCGTCCCGGCGTGCCTACCGCACGTCGCTGGGCCCCATCGACGGGGGCCGTGGTGCCGGTCGAAGGTGCACCACGACCCTTTGGGCCCGCAGCGGTGGATAGGCCTTCAAAAGAGGCCTGAAATGGGAAGTCCACCGGGGGCGGTGCGGAGCAGACCGATTAAACACCGTGCGCGGGACGCCTTGGGTTTGGCGGACTTGCGGCTATCCGGACTTCAGCATGCCTCGATGTCGCGAGGCGTCGGGGTCCGTGGGTCCGAGCACTATGGTTTGCGCCGACTTGCGTAAACTTGTGTGCGCCCCGGACCAAATGCGTCCCGCGCGCCCTCGGTACTTTGCGAGAGCGACGGAAGCGGCACTGCGACGAGGGCCTGCCCGGGGCCGACCAAAGAATACGGGCGGCGGAGCGTTGGCTGTTTGACAATTGAATCGGTGAGGCGAAGCGCCAAACCTACTGCGGCTGCGCGCCGATCAGCACCAGCGCCACAAGGCCGACGACGCCGACGATCAGCCCGAGCACGAACACGCGCAGCGCATGCCAACGCCGCCGCCGGCGTTCGACGCGCAGCACGGTCTGCGCCACCGGCCTGCCCTCGTCGTCGGCCAGCGCCCGCTCGCGCTCGACCAGGCGCCGCGCGACATAGCGCGTCACCGCCTGGCGGATGTCGGCGATCTCGTAGCTCTCGGCGAGCACGGCGCGGCCGTAGCGCGTGTCCTGCACGAAACGGTACTGCCGCTTGTCGCCGCCCATCACGACATGCGCGATGACGTCGACCCACAGCCGTGGCGAGTCGCCGCGCGAAATGCCGCGGTCGAACAGTTCGACATCGGCGGGAAGGTCCTTGAACACGGGCTCGAGCGCCTCGTTGAGCAGTTCGAGCCGCGCCAGCTCGGCGTCGCGCAGATCGACGATGACGGCCGAACGCTCGGCCGCCTCGATGCGCGCTTCGCGCACGGCGTCCTTGAGTTCCGATGGGGCGGCATCGGCCGCGTCCGTTTTGGCCCGGCGTCCAAACATGACGGTTAACCTAGCAGGTCGAATCGGCCCCGGCAAAGCCGGAAGCGGCGCGTTTTCAAAGGCTTTGCTGGTTAACGCGGCGCTTTCAGGCCGTATGCCGCGCCCCAGCCCAGGCCCGCCTCTGTGGTCCCGCGCGGCTTGTACTCGGCGCCGATCCAGTGCGGATAGCCGAGCCGGTCCATCTCGGCGAAGACGAAGGGGTAGTTGATCTCGCCGTCGGCGTCCGGCTCGTGGCGCACCGGCACCTGCGAGCACTGCACGTGCGCGATCAGCGGCTGGAATTTCTTGAAGCGTTCGATGATGTCGCCGCCGACGATCTGCACGTGGTAGAAATCGTACTGGAGAAAGACATTATCGCTGCCGACCTGGCCGATGATGTCGGCGGCGTGTTCGACCTGCGTGAGAAAGTAATTCGGGATGTCGCGCGGATTGATCGGCTCGATGTAGAGCTTGATGTTCTTCGCCGCCGCCTGGTCGGCGGCGCGCTTGAGGTTTTCCACGAAGACCCGCTCCGCGTTCTTCCGCGCGTCCGGCGGCACCATGCCGGCGAGGCAATGAATGGCCAGCCCGCCGACCGCGCTGACGTAATCGAGCGCCTGCGCGAACGCTTCCTTCCAGTCGCCCTCGCGTCCCGGCACCGCGCCGAGGCCGAACTCGCCCTCGCGTCCGGACGGCGTGTTGATGCCGAGCACTTTGAGATTGTTGCGCTCGACCGCGCGGGCGTAGTCGGCCGCCGGCACGTCGGGGAAGCGGCCCTCGATCGCCTTGAAGCCGCAGGCCGCGGCCGCGTCGATCCGCTGCACCAGCGGCCGGTCGAGGAACAGGTAGCCGAGATGCGCGGAGAAACGAGGCATGTGTTTTTGAACCTTGCACGACCGATGCGATGGCTATTTAGTGCAGGTCCCGCCGCCAAAGACAAATCGGACCATGTCAGCCAATTCCGCTTTCCACATTGCCGTATTGCCCGGAGACGGAATCGGCCACGAGGTGATGAAGCCGGCGCTCGACGTGCTGCGCCGCATCGAGGAGACGACCCCCGGCCTGTCGTTCCGCTACACCGAAGCCCCCGCCGGCGCCGAGGAGTACAAGGCCACCGGCAAGTCGATGTCGGCCGACACCATCAAGCTGTGCGAGACCGCCGATGCCATCCTGCTCGGCGCCTGCGGCCTGCCGAGCATCCGCTATCCCGACAACACCGAGATCATGCCGCAGGTCGAGCTGCGCTTCATCTTCGACCTCTATGCCGGCGTGCGGCCGGCGCGCCTGATCCCCGGCGTCCCCTCCCCCATCGTCGGCGCGCACGAGAAGGGCATCGACTTCGTGCTGATCCGCGAATCCACCGAAGGCCTGTTCGCCTCCATGGGCAAGGGCGTGACGACGAAGGACGACGCGCGCGAGACTTTAGTGGTGACGCGCAGCAAGACCGAGCGCCTGTTCGACTTCTCGCTGCGCCTCGCCGAGCGGCGCAAGGCGCGCGGCAAGCCGGGCAAGCTGTCGCTGGTCGACAAGGCGAACGTGTTCAAGGCGTTCAACTGGCAGCGCGACATCTTCAACGAGCGCAAGGCGAAGTTTCCCGACGTCGAGACCGAGATGGTCTATGTCGACGCCTGCGCGGCCATGATGGTGCTGCGGCCGCAGCGCTTCGACGTCATGGTGATGGAGAACATGTTCGGCGACATCCTGTCGGATCTCGCCGCCGGCCTGATCGGCGGATTGGGCATCGCGCCGTCGGCCGATATCGGCGACACGCACGCCGTGTTCCAGCCCTGTCACGGCACCGCGCCGGACATCATGGGCCAGGGCAAGGCCAATCCGACCGCGATGATTTTATCGGCCGCGATGATGCTCGACTGGCTCGCCGACAAGCACGACGTGCCTGTCGCGGCGGACGCCGCACAGCGCATCGAAGGCGCGGTCGACAAGGCCTATGCGGCGGGCCTGAAGCCGATGGAATATGGCGGCACCGACGGCACCGCCGCGATCTCGAAAGCGGTGATGGCCGCGCTCGGCTAGAGCCGCACGAAATCGCGGATCGCGTTGAGGAATGCCTCGGGCTGCTCGAGCGGCGGGCAATGGCCGCAGCCGGGCAACTCGACGTACCTGGCGCCGTCGACCTTGTCGGCGATCTCCTTGTTGAGCGCCGCCGGCGTCGCCTGGTCGTGCTCACCGCAAACGACCAGCGTCGGTACCTTGAGATGGCTCAGGAGCGGCACAAGGTCCGTCTCCTGCAAGATGCGGCACGCGGCCTGGAACGCCTTCGGGTCGATGCCGAGCAGAACCTTCTTGCGGTCCTCGACCTTCTCCGGATGCGCTGCGAGATAGGCCGGCG
The DNA here is from genome assembly GCA_035718885.1 of Pseudolabrys sp. Taxonomy (GTDB): domain Bacteria; phylum Pseudomonadota; class Alphaproteobacteria; order Rhizobiales; family Xanthobacteraceae; genus Pseudolabrys. The sequence goes on from DASTGR010000257.1 coordinate 10,011, forward strand.
AATAGACGCGCTTGGCCGCGATCTCGGCAACGGTGCCGAGCCCGCCTTGCGCGACCTTGTCGGCCATCACCGCGAATTGCGCCCGCCCTTCCGGCGGGAAGCACGCCGCCGCGTCGCTGACGACGAGCTTCGATATGCATTCCGGATGGGCGATGGCGAAGGCGAGCGCCAGCGTGCCGCCGAAGCCGTTGCCGATGAGCACCGCGTCCTTGGCGATGCCGAACTCCTGGAATCCGTCCTGGATCGTCGCGACGTAGGCGTCCATCAGCGCCAGCATCGGCGGCTGCGAGCCGTGGAAGCCCGGCAGGTTGATGAGCGTCACGCGGTGCGTGGCGGCGAGCGCCGGCAGCACTGGATCGAAGGCATGGCGGTCGGCGAGCAGCGAATGCAGGACGACGATGTCGGGTCCCTCGCCCGTGCGCACGGCTTTCAGCGTGCCGTGGCCGGCCGCGAGTTCTTGCATCTGCATCCTGTCGTCTCCTTTTGCCCCGCCGGGACTGTCGCAACGGCGGAGATAACGCGCAAGGCGGGGGAATCGTCGCGTCATGACCCACAAAAAAGCCGCGCCCGCCGGGCGCGGCTCGTTGTCGCTGGCTTCCCGCGTCGCTTATTCGCCTTCGCGCCAGATGCCGAGCGCTTCCTGCGCCGGGCGGTCGGAGATCGAGAACAGCACCGCGTCGTCCTTGCCCTTGATCTCGTGGCGGTACTGTTTCCACGGCGGCACCACGAACACGTCGTTGACGCCCCACTCGAACGGCTTGCCGTCGATGATCGTCGTGCCGGTGCCCTCGGCGACGCAGAACACGGTGCCGTCGGTCGA
>DASTGR010000258.1:0-5612 GCA_035718885.1 Pseudolabrys sp.
TACGCCGCCTTGGCCTTCGGCGGGGCGAAGCGGCCGTAGAAGCTTTCGCCCTTCTCCGCCATCTCGACGAGCAGCTTGCCCGGCTTGAAGCGCGGTCCGTATTTCTTTTCGAACTTGCGGCAGAGATCGACGAAGGCCTTCGTGCCCATCATGTCGATGTAGGACAGCGTGCCGCCGGTGAACGGCGCGAAGCCGAAGCCGAGGATCGAGCCGACGTCGGCCTCGCGCACATCGGTGACGACGTGCTCCTCGAAGGTGCGCGCGGCCTCGACCGCCTGTACGACCAGAAAGCGCTGCTTCAATTCGTTGACGTCGAGCGCGTCGATCTCGTCGCGCGTGAGCTTCTTCGGCAGCAGGTCGGAGAGCCCCTCCCACAGGCTCTTCGGCTGACCCTGCGGATAATCGTAGAAGCCCTTGCCGTTCTTGCGGCCGAAGCGCTGAAGCTTCTCGACCATGGTCTCGAGCAACTGCTTCTGCTGCGGGTTGATGCCCTGCGGCCCGACATCGGCTTCGGTCGCGCGCACGATCTTCAGGCCGAGGTCGAGCGCGGTCTCGTCGTTGAGCGACAACGGCCCGACCGGCATGCCCGCCATGCGCGCGGTGTTCTCGATCATCGCCGCCGGCACGCCTTCCAAGAGCATCAGGTGGCCTTCCTGAATGTAATTGAGCACGCAGCGGTTGGCGTAAAAGCCGCGCGTGTCGTTGACCACGATCGGCGTCTTCTTGATGGCGCGCACGTAATCGAGCGCCACCGCGAGCGCGCGGTCGCCGGTCTCCTTGCCGACGATGATCTCGGTCAGCATCATCAGCGCCACCGGCGAGAAGAAGTGAATGCCGATGAAGCGTTTCTGGTCCTTGAATTCCTTGGCCAGCGAAGTGATTGGCAAGGTCGAGGTGTTGGAGGCGAAGATGGCGTCGTCGCGGATCACCGCCTGCACTTTCGCGATGACGTCGGCCTTGACCTTGCGGTCCTCGAACACGGCCTCGACGACGAGGTCGCAGTCCTTCAGCGCAGCGTAATCGCCCGTGGCGGCGATGCGCGCCAAAAGCTCGTCGCGCTCGCCGGCCTTCATGCGGCCCTTGTTGACGCGGTCGGTCAGCGCCTTGTGCACGCCGGCCTTGCCCTTGTCGGCCGCCTCCTGGTCGCGGTCGATGAGCACGACGTCGAGCCCGGCCGCGGCGGTGACCTGCGCGATGCCGGCGCCCATGAAGCCGGCGCCGACGACGCCGATCTTCTTCAGCTTCGTCGCCGGCTCGTTCGGCGGACGGCGCGCGCCCTTGTTCAATTCCTGCATCGACACGAACAGCGAGCGGATCATCGCCGCCGCTTCCTTCGAGCGCACGATCTTGGCGAACCAGCGCGACTCGATGCGCAGCGCCGTGTCCATCGGCACCTGGAGGCCTTCATAGACGACCTGCATGATGGCGCGCGCCGCGGGGTAGTTGTCGTAGGTCTCGCGGCGATAGATCGCGTTCGCAGGCATGAAGGTCATCATGCCCGCCTTCGACCAGACGAGACCGCCGGGCAATTTGAAACCCTTCTCGTCCCATAGCGCGACCGCCTTGCCGCCGGCCTTGATCCAGTCCTTCGCCGCCTTGACGAGATCGGCGGCGGGCACGACCGCGTCGATCAGCTTCATCGCCTTGGCGCGGTCGGTCTTGAGCTGGTCGCCCTTGAGCAAATACTGAAGCGCGTCGGCGGGCGGCATGATGCGCGCGACGCGCTGCGTGCCGCCCGCGCCGGGGAACAGGCCGACCTTGATCTCGGGCAGGCCCAGCCGCGTCTTCGGATTGTCCGAGGCGATGCGGTGATGGCAGGCGAGCGCGAGCTCGAAGCCGCCACCCATCGCCGTGCCGTTGAGCGCGCAGACCCACGGCTTGCCGCAGGTCTCGATGCGGCGATAGAGCTGCGACAGCTTGCGGCTCTCGTCGAAGACGTAGGCGGCGGCCTTTTCCTCGCCCTCGCGCTTGAGCTTGTCGGCGTAGATCGCGCCCATCTTCTCGAGCATGGTCAAATCGGCGCCGCCGCAGAAGGCGTCCTTGCCCGAGGTGACGACGACGCCCTTGATGGCAGCGTCCGCCACGACCTTGTCGAGGATGGCGGAAAGCTCGGCGGTCGTATCGGACGTAATGACGTTCATCGACCGGCCCGGCATGTCCCAGGTGACGAGCGCGATGCCGTCGGCGTCGACGTCGAATTTGAAATTGGCCATCCGCAAGGTCCCCTCTTAGGTGTACGGCTCGCCGCTCTTGTGCAGCCAGCGTGCGGTGCGCCCCTCGCGCACCATGTGCAAATCGTCGTCGGGATAGTGCACGCGCTCGTTCGGCGAGCGCGTGCCGACCTCGATGTAGACGGCGTCACGGTTCGAGCGGTTGACGAGGCGATGCGCGTTGCCGTCGTTGGCCTTGAAGCCGGCGCAGTCGCCGGCCTTCAGCACGACTTCGCCTGCGTCGTCGATCAGCACCAGCTCGCCCTCGACGATGAAGACGAACTCGTCCTCCTGCTCGTGATAGTGGCGCAGCGCCGAGGCCGCGCCCGGCGCGATGCGGGTGAGATTGACGCCGAACTGCGTGAGACCGACGGCGTCGCCGAGCGCCTGCTTGTGGCGCTCCGCGTGCTCGGGCAGGAATTGCGCCGGATAGCCCGCGCCGCTGCGCACTTTCACGCTGGCGATGTCGACCTTGGGCATCTTTCTCCCCGCTCAGCCTCATTTCTTCACCTCTCCCCGCCGTGCGGGGAGAGGTCGACTTCCAAGCGAAGCGAAGGAAGTCGGGTGAGGGGGCGCTTTCGCAATTCTGAGCGTATCGAGACGCCCCCTCACCCGGCTCGCATTCGCTATCGCGCAATGCTCGCCGCCCTCTCCCCGCAAGCGGGGAGAGGGAAAAAGAACTCACACCCGCTCGATGATCGTTGCGGTGCCCATGCCGGCGCCGATGCAGAGCGTCACCAGCGCCGTTTGCTTGCCGGTGCGCTCCAGTTCATCGAGCACGGTGCCCAGGATCATCGCGCCGGTGGCGCCGAGCGGATGGCCCATCGCGATGGCGCCGCCACAGACGTTGATCTTGTCGTGCGGGATGTCGAGCGCCTGCATGTAGCGCAGCACGACCGAGGCGAAGGCCTCGTTCAATTCCCACAGATCGATGTCGGCCTTGCTCATGCCGGCCTTCTTCAAAACCTTCTCGCTGACCGGTGCGGGGCCCGTGAGCATGATCGCCGGCTCCGAGCCGATATTCGCGAACTGACGGATGCGGGCGCGCGGCTTCAGGCCCGCCTTGGCGCCCGCCTCTTTGGTGCCGATCAGCACGGCGGCGGCGCCGTCGACGATCCCCGAGGAATTGCCCGGCGTGTGAACGTGATTGATGCGCTCGACCTCCGGATGCTTCTGCACCGCGACCGCGTCGAAGCCGCCCATCTCGCCCATCTGCACGAAGGACGGCTGCAATTGCGCCAGCGACTGCATCGTCGCGGTCGGCCGCATGTGCTCGTCATGCGCCAGGATGGTGAGGCCGTTGACGTCCTTGACGGGCACCACCGAATTCTTGAAGCGGCCTTCCTCCCACGAGCGCGCGGCACGCTTCTGGCTCTCGACCGCGTATGCGTCGACGTCGTCGCGCGAGAAGCCGTATTTGGTGGCGATGAGATCGGCGGAGATGCCCTGCGGCAGGAAGTAGTGCTCGACCGCGATGGTCGGGTCCATCGCCCAGGCGCCGCCGGAGGCGCCGATGCCGACGCGGCTCATCGATTCGACGCCGCCGCCAATGACCAAATCGTGTTGCCCGGACATCACCTCGGCCGCGGCGAAGTTCACCGCATCGAGGCCGGAGGCGCAGAAGCGGTTGATCTGGATACCGGGCACCTGGTCGCCGTAGCCGGCGACCAGCGCCGCGGTGCGGGCGATGTCGGCGCCGGCCTCGCCGACCGGATCGACGCAGCCCATCACCACGTCCTCGACCATGTTCGGATCGAGGCCGCTGTGGCGATCCTTGATCGCGCCGAGCGCCTGCGCCGCGAGATTGAGCGCGGTCACCTCGTGCAGCGAACCGTCGGCCTTGCCGCGGCCGCGCGGCGTGCGCACGGCGTCGAAGATGAATGCGTCGGGCATAAGCGCCTCCGGTTTTCTCTGTCATGCCCGGGCTCGTCCCGGGCATCCCGCTTAGCTAAGCACCGTGCCCACCTTGTCGAGATGGCCGGGTCAAGCCCGGCCATGACAGCGCATGGGTGTCGCGCCTCAAAGACTCCGCGCGATCAAGAGCTTCATGATCTCGTTGGTTCCCGCATAGATGCGCAGCACGCGCGCATCGCGGTACATCCGCGAGATCGGATATTCGTCCATGAACCCGTAGCCGCCGAACAGCTGGAGGCAGCGGTCGAGGATCGTGCCGAGCGTGTCGGTGAGCCGGTACTTGGCCATCGAGGCGGTAACGGTGTCGAGCTTGCCCTCGACATGCTGGCCGATGCAGTGGTCGAGGAACACCTTCGAGATCGTCGCGTCGGTCTTGCAGGCGGCGAGCTCGAACTGCGTGTTCTGGAATTCCATGATCTTCTTGCCGAAGGCCGCGCGCTGCTTGACGTAGTCGGAGGTGAGCGCGACCGCGCGCTCCATCATCGCCACCGCGTGCACCGCGACGATCAGCCGCTCCTGCGGCAGTTCCTTCATGAGCTGGTAGAAGCCCTGCCCTTCCTCGGTGCCGAGCAGATTCTCCGCCGGCAGGCGCACGTCCTCGAAGAACAGCTCCGACGTGTCGGCCGAATCCATGCCGAGCTTCTTGAGCTTGCGGCCGCGGCGGAAGCCGGGCGCGTCGTCGGTCTCGACCACCATGAGCGAGACGCCCTTGGCGCCCATCTTCGGATCGGTCTTGGCGACGACGACGATCAGATTGGCGTGCTGGCCGTTGGTGATGAAGGTCTTCGAGCCGTTGAGCACGTAGCCGTTGCCGGACTTCTCCGCCTTGGTGCGCACGCCCTGGAGGTCGGAGCCGGTACCGGGCTCGGTCATGGCGATGGCCGCGACCATCTCGCCCGAGGCGAGCTTGGGCAGCCAGCGCTTCTTCTGCTCCTCGGTGCCGTAGTGCAGGATGTAGGGCGCGACGATGCCCGAGTGCAGCGGTCCGCCGAAGGTGTCGAAGCCGGCCAGCGAATATTCGCGGTTGATCACCGCCTCATGGGCGAAGGTGCCGCCGGCGCCGCCGTACTCTTCCGGCATCGCGGCGCAGAGCAGACCGGCCTGCCCGGCCTTGGTCCAGACCTCGCGCTCATACATGCCCTCCTCGTGCCAGCGGTCGAGATGCGGCGCGAATTCGTCGGCGATGAAGCGGCGGGATTGTTCCTCGAGGAGGACCAGGTCTTCGGTCATCCAGGCGGGGCGGGGAAGATTCAGGGCGTCCATGGCACCGGCAGGTTGGCGCGACTCAAGGCCCCAACACAATAGGCGCAAGGTGTGACAGGCGCGAGGGCGCCGCTGGGCCCGCAGCACCGCCGTTCTTCCACCCTCCCCTGGAGGGGGAGGCTCGGCGAGCGTAGCCAGCCGGGGTGGGGTGATCCTCCGAAAGGTCACCCCCACCCGCCGTCCAACGGACGGCGACCACCCCCCACCAGGGGGAGGTGAAGAATG
>DASTGR010000259.1:0-5859 GCA_035718885.1 Pseudolabrys sp.
GTGCCCGCCCAAGCGGGATGGCCGGGACAAGCCCGGCCATGACAGTCAAACCGAAGCGACGCGCCATTCCTCTTGCACCGACTCATCGCTGTCGCCTCGGCGCAGTTTTTCAAATTTATCCCGAGGCAGGAGCCGCGACAGCGCCCACACCGCGGCGCCGCGCACGAGCGGCGAACTGTCGCCGAGCAATCGCTTCGCCTCCGGCGCCAGCGATGCATCGCCCGAATTGCCGATGGCGATGAGCACGTTGCGCAGGAAGCGGTCGCGGCCGGTGCGCTTGACCGGGCTCTTCGAAAACAGCGCGCGGAATTGCGCGTCGTCGAGCCGCGACAGCGCCGCGAGATCGGGCGCGCGCAGCGTGTCTCGTGCGGCCAGCTTCGCCTCGCGGCCCGTTTGCGCGAACTTGTTCCAGGGGCAGACGGCGAGGCAATCGTCGCAGCCATAGATGCGGTTGCCCATCAGCGGACGGAGTTCGCGCGGGATAGGGCCCTTGTGCTCGATCGTCAGGTACGAAATGCAGCGCCGCGCATCGAGCCGGTATGGCGCGGGAAAGGCGGCGGTCGGGCAGACATCGAGACAGGCGCGGCAGGAGCCGCAGCTGTCTTCCACCGGCGCATCGGGCGGCAGGTCGAGCGTCGTGAAGACCGCGCCGAGAAACAGCCATGAGCCGAACTGGCGCGACACCAGATTTGTATGTTTGCCCTGCCAGCCGAGTCCGGCGCTGGCCGCGAGCGGCTTCTCCATCACCGCTGCGGTGTCGACGAACACCTTCACGTCACCGCCGGCGTGCGCCACGAGCCAGCGCGCGATCTTCTTCATCTTTGTCTTGATGAGCTCGTGGTAGTCGTCGCCTTTGGCGTAGACCGAGATCGCCGCCTTCGAACGCTGCGCGAGGACGGCCAGCGGGTCCTCGTCGGGCCCGTAGTTCAAGCCCAGCATGACGACCGAGCGCACCTCCGGCCACAACGACAGCGGCGAGCCGCGCCGATCGGCGGTGGCGGCGAGCCAGTCCATGTCGCCATGCGCGCCGTCGGCGATGAAGCGCTCGAGCCGCTCGCGCGTCTCCGGCGTGGCGTCAGCGCGGGTGATGCCGACCGCGTCGAAGCCGGCGGCGCGCGCCGTCTCGACGATCGCCTGCTTGATTTCGGCGGGGTCGCTCAGAAGTCCAGGTCGCCGTAATGCTCTGCCGGCGGCAGGCCGGCCAGCGTCTCGGCGAGCAGCGGCCGGAACGACGGCCGCGACTTCACCCGCGCGTACCACTGCTTGGCTGCCTCGTCTTCGCTCCACGGCACTTCGCCCAGGTAATCCAATGCAGACAGGTGCGCGGCGGCCGCGAGGTCGGCGAGCGACATGCGCTCGCCCGCCAGCCAGTCGCGCGAGCGCGACAGCCACCCGACATAGGCCAGATGATACCGGATATTGTGACGCGCCGCGCGCAGCGCATCGGTATCGGGCGAACCGCCGCCCTGCTCGCGGGTCATATAACGCTTGAACACCCGCTCCAGCACCAGCGGGCCTGAGACTTCGGCCTCGAACTTGCCGTTGAACCAGGCGGCCAGCCGCCGCACCTCGACGCGGTCCACAGCCGCCGCCGGCATCAGCCGGTCGAACGCCTCCGCGGGCGGCAGGCTCTCCTCGACGAATTCGGCGATGACGCCGGCGCCCGGGACGGCCGGCTGGCCTTCGGCCACCAGCACCGGCACCTCGCCGGCCGGATTGAGCAGCAGGAACTCCTCGCGCCGGTCCCAGAACCGTTCCTCCACCAGCCGGACCGGGATGCCGTATTCGCTGAGGATCAGGCGCACATAGCGTGACTGCGGCGACAACGGATGGTGGAAAAGGGTCAGCATGAAGCCCGATGGGTGACGCGGAAAACGGCGGGAGTGACTGAACTATAGGAAGGCGCGCGGCCTAGCAAATTGCAGTGCGGTTAAGGGAGTTTTAATTTGCCTGCCGCCTCCCTATACGCGACAAGCGCGGGCCCGCCGATCGAGCCTTCCGGAGCAGAAACCCCATGAAGTTCGACGCCGTCACGGCGCCGGTGATGCACCTCATCTCCGGGCATATCGACCTCGTCAAGGCGGCGGTGCTCGGCATCGTCGAAGGCTTCACGGAATACCTGCCGGTATCCTCGACCGGGCATCTGCTGCTGATGGAGCACGTGCTCGGCTGGGGCGACGATTCCTTCGGCAAGTCGTTCGCCGTGCTGATCCAGCTCGGCGCCATCCTGGCGCTGCTGACGATCTATTTCGGCCGCATCTGGGCGCTGGCGACGCACATGTTCACGCAATGGGCGGCGGCGCGCTTCATCATCGGCGTGCTGCTCGCCTTCCTGCCGGCCGCGGTCATCGGTGCGCTCGCCTACCACGTCATCAAGAGCACGCTGTTCGACGTCCGCATCGTCTGCATCTCGCTGATCGTCGGAGGCTTCGTCCTGCTCGCGGTCGACCGCCTCAACCTGAAGCCGCGATTCCACGACGCGACCGAGTTTCCGTTGTGGATGTATCTCGCCATCGGCGTCATCCAGTGCGTGTCGATGATCCCGGGCGTGTCGCGCGCCGGCGCGACCATCGTCGGCGCCATGCTGTTCGGCGCCGACCGCCGCGCCGCGGCCGAGTTCTCGTTCTGGCTGGCCATGCCGACCATGGTCGGCGCCTTCGCCTACGAGGCGTACAAGAGCCGTGCCGATCTCCTGCACTCGGGCGACATCATGACGATCGCCGTCGGCTTCATCTTCTCGTTCATCTTCGGCTGGATCGTCGTCAAGACGTTCCTCGGCTTCGTGCAGCGCCACTCCTTCGCCGTGTTCGGCTGGTGGCGCATCCTGCTCGGCAGCGTCGGCATCTACGCGCTGTATTTTCTGTGAGTCGCTGGCGCTCGTCGATGTGCCCTCTCCCCTTGTGGGAGAGGGCGTTGAGAGCGTTCCAATGCGTTCTGCCCGGTGAGGGGGTTGACCCCCTCACCCATTCTCATGTGTGGAGAGTTTGTGCATGCCCTCTCCCACAAGGGGAGAGGGCGCTGAGATTAGCGCCGCGAGGAAGCGCTCACACGTTCCTGCGCGGATCGCCGTAATCGTCGAACAGGATGTCGCGGCTGATCTCGGCGACGTCGCGCACGCCGGTCAGCGCCATGCTCAGGCGCAGTTCGCTCTCGATCAGGCTGAGCGCCTTCGACACGCCGGCGCCGCCCATGGCGGCGAGGCCGTAGAGATGCGCGCGGCCGATGAGGCAGCCGCGGGCGCCGAGCGCCAGCGCCTTCAACACGTCCTGTCCGGAGCGCACGCCGCCGTCGAACAGGATCTCGATGCGGTCGCCGACCGCGTCGGCGATGCGCGGCAGCGCCACGATCGTCGCCGGCGAAGAGTCGAGCTGGCGGCCGCCATGATTGGACACGACGATGCCGTCGACGCCGTGATCGGCGGCCTTCTTCGCGTCTTCGGCGTCGAGCACGCCCTTGAGCACCAGCTTGCCCGGCCACACCTTGCGCATCCACGCAATGTCGTTCCACGACAGGCCGGGATCGTAATTCTCCGACGCCCATTTTCCGGCGGCGAGCGCGCCGGTCTGCGAGGTCTTCGAGAGGAAGGCGGCGATGTTGCCGAAGGTCTTGCGTTTTCCGCGCATGACGCTCATCGCCCAGCCCGGCTTGGTGGCGATGTCGAAGGCGTTGCGCAAAGTCAGGCGCGGCGGCACTTCGAGGCCGTTCTTGAGGTCGGCGTGTCGCTGCCCGCGCAGCGGCAGGTCGACGGTGACGAACAGCGCCGTGCAGCCGGCGGCCTGCGCGCGAGCGAGGATTTGCTCGGAGAAGGCGCGGTCGCGGAAGACGTAGAGCTGAAACCAGAACGGCCCCTTGATCGCCGAGCGCACGTCCTCGATCGAGCAGATCGACATGGTCGACTGGCAGTAGCGGATGCCGGCGTCTTCCGCCGCGCGCGCCGCCACCATCTCGCCGTCGCCGCACAGGAGTCCGGCAAGCCCGGTCGGCGCGATGGCGACCGGCATCGACACTTTCTCGCCGAGCAATGTCGTCGACAGATTGCGCGCGCTCGCGTCGACCAGCACGCGCTGGCGGAAGCGCACCGCCTTCAATTCGCTGGTGTTGGCCCGGTAGCTGATCTGGTCGTAGGAGCCGGTGTCGACATAGTCGAACAGCGCCTTCGGCACCTTGCGCCGCGCGAGCTGGCGCAGGTCTTCGATGTTGGTGATGACCGGCATTCGCGCCGCTTCACTGCGTCGGCTGGGTGCGGAACTGGCCCGTCTTGCGGAAGCGCCAGAGATAGGACGGCACGATCGCCTCGATCGACTCCGGCGCGATGCCGAGGCCCTGAAGCGTGCGCCGCTGGCTCACCGCCTCCGCCGACACGACATTGTCGGTACGCAGAAGCTCGACCTGGTCGGGCGTCAGGAGCGGCGTCGGCATGAACTGCATCAGGCTCGCCTGCATCTTCGCCACGAGGAACGGCAGCGGCACCAGGAGCCGTTTCCGTTCGATCGTCTTGAGGATGTATTCGAGGATCTCGCGGAACGTCCGCACCTCGGAGCCGCCGAGCTCGTAGGTCGTGCCGGCGCGCGCCTCGCCGTCGACCGCCTTCGCGATCGCCTGCGCCACGTCGCCGACGAAGACCGGCTGGAATTTCGTTTGCCCGCCGCCGATCAGCGGCAGCACCGGCGACATGCGCGCGAGCGAAGCGAACAGGTTGAAGAAATTGTCCTCGGGGCCGAACATGATCGACGGCCGCATGATCGTCGCCTCGGGCACGATCTCGCGCACGAGCGCCTCGGCGGCCGCCTTGGAGCGCGCATAGGCGCTCGTCGAATTCTCGTCGGCGCCGATGGCGGAGACGTGGACGATGCGCGCGCCGTGCGTCTTCGCGGCGCGGGCGACGTTGGCGGCGCCCTCGGTGTGCACGGCGTCGAAGCGCTGGCGGCCGCGCTCGAACAGGATACCGACCAGGTTCACGACCACGTCGGCGCCGCGGGCGGCAGCCTCGACCGACTCGGCGTTCCGGAGGTTCGCCTGAACCGGACTGATCTGGCCGACGCGGCCGAGCGGCTGGAGGTGGAAGGCGAGGTCCGGACGGCGCACGGCGACGCGGATGCGGTAATGGCGCCGGGCCAGCGCCCGCACCAGATGGCGGCCGAGGAAGCCGGAGCCGCCGTAAACGGTGACGAGGGTGTCGTAGGGACTGCGTGCGGGCATGCCGCTCTCGCTTCGGTAACAGAGGGGAACCGGCGAACAGGCCCGGCCATCGCGGCAAATACCCGATCGCACTCGCGCTGTACAGGCCGGGCGGGGGGCGCAAAGGCCTCAATTGACAAGGGGGTTTAGGCCCAATACCTAGAGCCGCCTGTGCCCAGGTGGCGGAATTGGTAGACGCACTAGTTTCAGGTACTAGCGGGTAACACCGTGGAGGTTCGAGTCCTCTCCTGGGCACCATCGCCGCACAGTTTCAAGGACACTTCATTGAGCTGATGCCGGCCTGTCGCCGCCATTCTCGAGCCGGGACGCCTGAATGACCATCCGCCTGCACCGCGGCGACCTTCCCGACCTGTCCGCCTACAAGGGCGCGGTCGCCATCGACACCGAGACCATGGGGCTCGACCCGGCCCGCGACCGCCTCTGTGTCGTGCAGCTGTCGCCGGGCGACGGCTCCGCCGACGTCGTGCAGATCGGCGCCGGCCAGACGCGGGCGCCGAACCTCGAGCGGCTCCTGGCCGACCCGGGGATCGTCAAGCTCTTCCATTTTGCCCGTTTCGACCTGGCGGCGTTGGCCAAGGCCTTCAACGTCATGCCGCAGCCGGTCTACTGCACCAAGATCGCCTCGCGGCTCGCCCGCACCTACACCGACAAACACGGGTT
>DASTGR010000260.1:0-5729 GCA_035718885.1 Pseudolabrys sp.
TTGGCCGCGGCGATCAGGTCGCGGACGATCGCTGAGCCGACGCCGCGGTTCTGCGTCGCGGGCAAGAGCAGAAGCCATTGCAGATACTCGGCATCGGCGCGGTGATCGATGGCGAGATAACCGGCCTCTGCGCCATCGCAGATGACGATGCTGTGATCGAGCTTTCCGAACGCGGCGGCAAAGGCGGACCGGTGAAAGTCCCGGTCGAAGCTGCCCCAGGTCCGCTCGCTGTGCGCGCGCATGACCGTCTCGATAAGCGCGATCACGAAAGCCGCGTCGTCCGCGCGGCAGGGCCGCAACGAATAGAGCTGTTTGTGTTGAGGTTCGGCAGATTTCACCCGCGTCACCTTACGCGCGGCAAGTTGCTATGAGAAGGGCCGCACCATCACGTCCTCGATACGTCGCGGGTCCCGCGGATTGCGGTCAGCCTTCTCGACCATGCGACGCGAGCGGCGTTCTGCAAATTGTCATAGGTTATTCCTATGTCTGAAATTGCAAGTATGGCGTGACGCGCCTCTTGCATCGACCGGCCCTCGGCGGTCTACTGTCGCTATCCAATTTCAACGATCAAATTGGACAGGCGGCGGGGTCGTGACCCGCGCGACTCTGCGATGCCGCCACAATGGGAGGACTCACAGGCCATGCGAAAAATAGCTCTGATCCTCGCTGCACTCTTGCTCCCGGCAGGGATTGCGGCCGGCGCGGCCAAGCATCACGCCAAGTCCGCCCAGCATCGCGCATCCGCGTCAAAATTCGCGAAAGTATGCGCGGAAACATGGCCGCGCTATCTCGCGGCCGTACAGCAGGAAGGCGTCGACGATTTCGACGAAACCCTGTCGCCGGCCGAAGTCGAACGCGATCATCGTGCTTTCATCGCCAACTGCAACGCCAATGGCGTTTCGTCGGACGCCATGTATCTGATCAGGGAATTCGGCAAGTAGCCTGCTCACGCCGGCGGATAGGTCCCGCGCGCCGCAAGCAGGAAGGGCCGCGCTGTTCGGCACGGCCCTTCAATCGGCAAACGGCGACCCGGACGATCAGTCCTCGGTGCAGATTTTCGTCTGCTTGATGCGGGTGTCGGCCTCCTCGCGGGACTTGAACGCGATCGGCCCGATCTGCGTCACGACTTCCTTGGTCTCCGGGCGCTTCGTCACGACCGTGCAGTGCTTGGTCTTAGCGTCGCGGACCACATAGTACTCGTCAGCCGACGCCGTGGCGGCAAAGCCAATCGCCAGGACGCCTGCAATCAAAACGACCTTTTTCATGCTGCCTCCTTCAGGCTTCGTCCGCATTGGCGACTGCGTACAGCGTCAGCACCAGAAACAGCATGATGCCCGTCACGACGATGATCGGCAGCGGCAATCCGGTCTCAAAGCCCATGTGTTGCTCCAATCCCGATAGAATTCGTCAATCGTGGTGGGGTTCCTGTGCGCCGACGGCGACACATCGAAATGTTTGCGGCTGGCTTAATGGGAACGGGCAGCGGGCGCGTGGACCGCGACGTCAGTTAAGGCGCTGCGACGCGTGCGAATTGCGCGAGGGACGCTGCCGGCGCAAGCCCGACCATCCGAGGTGGCTGATTTTGGTTGCGACGGCGCTACGGCTCCGGCGCAGCCGGCTCGCGATCGCCGCGAGCGAACGACCCTCGAACAACATCTTCTGGAGGTCACCGAAATCCGACTCTGTCCACGGACGGGAGAGGTTGCGGCGCATGCGGCCTCTGGACTGCGCTCGAAATTGCGGATGGGGCAGCCGCGCGGCGCGGACGCGGCGTCAGTGCCCCGGCGTCTGTCGCTATGTTGTCTGCACAACAAACGCGGCTTCGAAAACGGGGTTCCGCGCGCTGGAAATTCTCACAATTCAGCCCGATCGAAGCCATTTGCACTTGGCGCTGGACAAGGTTCCCCCGGAACGACGCTGCGTCGGCAGCATTGCTTAGACGGCGGCCGAGCATACGCGGGCGCGCCGGATGTGCGCCGCGTGGCCCAGCCGAACCCTCAAGGAGATGATCATGAAAACGACGATCCTAGTCGCCGGTGCGCTTTGCGTTTCGTTCGCCGGCTCGGCGCTTGCCGACGAGTACTATGTTGTTCAGAACCCGACGACGCACCACTGCACGATCGTTTCCGAGAAGCCAAAGGCGGACATGGTCGTCACTCAGATCGGGCCGATCGCCTTTGCCTCGCGCGACGAGGCGGAAAGCCGCATCAAGACCACCAAGGTCTGCACGGACACGACGACCGGCAGCGGCGACACCGTGATCAAGGAAAAGCACATCGACAAGGACTGATCTGCTTGCCGATCGGCGCGAGAGCCCGGCCAGCCGCCGGCCGGGCTGCTTGCGCGCGCTATTCGCGACCGTTGCCGCGCAGGCGGATGACCTGGCCGGTCGCGCCGAACCGCACCTGCGCCAGCTTGGCCGCAAGCTCGCGTTGCGTGAACGGCTTCGACAGCCGCGGCAGGCCGGCGCCGCTGCCCGGCTCCATTTCGGCATATCCCGTGGCGATCAGCACCGGAAGTTGCGGCCAGTCGCGTGCGATCGCGCCGGCCAGTTGCACCCCGGTCATGCGCGGCATCACCTGATCGGTGATGACGAGATCGACGCCCGCGCCGCGACGCAGGATTTCCAGCGCCTGCGCCGCTGAGGCGGCGCGCAGGCACGTGTGGCCGAGATCTTCCAGCATCGCAGCGGTGTTGGTCAGCACCAGAGGATCGTCGTCGACCGCGAGCACTTTCAGCGCCACGCGCAGCGGCGTGTCGATGCGGGTAAGCTGCTCGTCGTCCGCTGCGATTTCGACCGTAGGGCGCGCGACCGGCAGCCACAGCTCCGCCGTCGAGCCTTCGCCCTCCCTGCTCTTGAGCACGAAGCGGCCGCCGCTCTGCTGCGCGAGCCCATGCACCATGGACAGGCCGAGGCCCGTGCCCTTGCCGGGCTCCTTGGTGGTGAAGAACGGCTCCGTCGCCCGTTGCAGGGTCGCCTCGTCCATGCCGACACCGGTATCGCTGACGCAGATGCGCACGAACCCGCCGAGCGCCGCTGGGTCGTCGTTCTCTTCCTCATGCGCGGATATGATGATCAAGCCGCCGTCCGGCATGGCGTCCCGCGCGTTGACGGCAAGATTGAGCAGCGCCATTTCGAGCTGGTTGGCGTCGGCCCAGACAGGGGGCAGCACAAGCGGAAACCGGGTCTCTATCGTCACCGAAGACCCGAGCGAGCGCTGTAACAGGTCGGTCATGCCGCGCATGAGGGTGGGGATGTCGACGGCTTCCTGCTTCAATTCCTGCCGACGCGCGAAAGCAAGCATGCGCTTGGTCAGGGCGGCGCCGCGCTCCGCGCCCTGCACGGCATTGTCGATGAGCTTGAGGATCTTCGGATCGTCCGGCACGCGTTTGCGCACGAGCTCGAGCGAGCCCAGCACCGCCATCAGGAGATTGTTGAAATCGTGCGCGATGCCGCCGGTGAGCTGGCCGATCGCCTCCATTTTCTGGGCCTGAAGCAGCGCCTCGCGCGCCTCTTCCAGCTTCTGCTGCGCCTCGCGCCGCTCCGTGATGTCGCGCGTGATCTTGGCGAAGCCCAAGAGTTCGCCGTCGTCGTCGCGGATGGCGTCGATGATGACGTGGGCGAAGAAGCGCGTACCGTCCTTGCGCACGCGCCAGCCTTCCCTCTCGAAGCGGCCGTCTTTCAGCGCCGTCGCGAGCGCGTGCTCGGGCATGCCGGCGGCCCGGTCCTCCTCGGTGTAGAAGGTCGAGAAATGCCGGCCGATGATCTCCTGCGGCGCATAGCCCTTGATGCGTTCGGCGCCGAGATTCCAGTTCGCGACGCGGCCGCCGCGGTCGAGCATGTAGATGGCGTAGTCGGTCACGCCCTGCACCATCAGGCGGAATTGCTCCTGGCTCGCCCGCAGCGCTTCTTCCGCCGCCCTGCGCTCGGTCAGGTCGCGCGTGATCTTGGCGAAACCGACAATGTCACCTGACGGCGTGCGGATCGGGTCGATGACGACATAGGCCCAGAAGCGCGTGCCGTCCTTGCGCACGCGCCACCCCTCGTGCTCGAACTTGCCCTCGCGCTGCGCCGTCGCCAGCGCGCGCGCGGGCAGCCCGTCGGCGCGGTCTTCCTCGGTGTAAAAGCGGGAGAAGTGCTGTCCGATGATCTCGTGCGGAGCGTAACCTTTGAATCGCTGAGCGCCGGGATTCCAGCTGGTGACGATACCGCCGGGATCGAGCATGTAGATGGCGTAATCGGTGACGGCTTCGATCAGCAGACGGTAACGGTTTTCTTCCGTCCGCTGCTCGGCCGATAACCCTGGCAGATTCATCCCCCGTGCGTCCGTCTGATACGCGACAATTCGGATAACTCTCGGATTGGCAAAAGGTTTCTCGAAACTATGCGGGAAACATACTGAAAATCAAATACCTGAGCCGAAAGCATGGGTTGCCCGCACCGGCCTGCGGCACCACAGTTCCGGAACCAAGCGACCCCCCGCCGGTTCCCCGCGGGGGTCTCGCGGCGCCGCCAAGCCCGCGAATCGACGGCCGGGGACGTGGGAAGAACCGATGGACTTCGATCCGGTCTGGCTGTCCCGCCTGCAATGGGCCTGGGTAATCGCCTGGCACATCCTGCTGCCGGCCTTCACCGTCGGCTTGGCCTCCTACATCGCCGTGCTTGAGGGCTTCTACTTCTTCACCGGAAACGAGCTCTGGTTCCGCATGTCCGGCTTCTGGACACGGATCTTCGCCGTCTCCTTCGGCATGGGCGTTGTCTCCGGCATCATCATGCCGTTCCAGTTCGGCACCAACTGGAGCCGCTTCACCGACGCCACCGCCGACGTCATCTCGCCCTTGATGGCCTATGAGGGCCTCATGGCGTTCTTCCTGGAATCGTCGTTTCTCGGCGTGCTCCTGTTCGGCCGCAAGCTGGTGCCGAACTGGGCGCATTTCTTCGCCGCGCTCATGGTCGCGTTCGGCACGCTGCTGTCGTCGTTCTGGATTCTCGCGACCAACAGCTGGATGCAGACGCCGCAAGGCTACAAGGTCGTCGACGGCCGCTTCCTGCCCGCCGACTGGACGGCGATCATCTTCAACCCGTCCTTCCCCTATCGCCTCGCGCACAACGTCACGGCCTTCTACATCACGACCGGCTTCGTCGTGCTCGGCGTCGCCGCCTGGCTCTTGCGCCGCGGCCGCGCGGTGGAAGAATCGAAAATGATGATCCGCATGGCGCTCGATCTGCTGATCGTGCTGGTGCCGTTGCAGATCCTGCTCGGCGACATGCACGGCCTCAACACGCTCGAATATCAGCCGGCCAAGATCGCCGCGATCGAGGGCCGCTACGACACCGTCAAGCCGACGCCGCTGACCCTGTTCGGCATTCCCGACGACAAGAACGCCGAGATGAAATACGCGATCGAGGTGCCGCGCCTCGGCAGTATCATCCTCACGCACACCTGGGACGGCGCCATCAAGGGCCTGAAGGAGTGGAAGCCCGAGGATCGGCCGCCGGTCGGGCCGCCGTTCTTTGCCTTCCGCATCATGGTCGGCATCGGCATCCTCATGCTGCTCGTCGCCATCGTCGGGCAATTCTTGATGCGCTCGAACGGCCGGCTCTGGCGGTCGGACGGATTCCTGCGGCTGTGCACATGGTTCGCGCCGCTCGGCTTCGTCGCGGTGATCTCGGGGTGGGTGGTCACCGAGGTCGGCCGCCAGCCCTGGACCGTGTACGGACTCATGCG
>DASTGR010000261.1:0-12156 GCA_035718885.1 Pseudolabrys sp.
TCAGCCCGGCAGCATCACGGTGTCGATCACGTGGATGACGCCGTTCGACTGCATGACGTTGCGGATCGTCACCTGCGCGGTGTCGCCCTTGGCGTCGATGACCCAGAGCTTGCCGTCCTTCATCTCGAAGGTCAGGTCGGCGCCCTCGACGGTCTTGAGCATCGCCTTGCCGTGTCCCGCCTCGACCTTGGCCATCAGGTCCTTCGCAGTCAGACGGCCGGGGACGACGTGATAGGTCAGCACGTTGGTCAGCGTCTTCTTGTTCTCCGGCTTGAGCAGCGTTTCGACCGTGCCGGGCGGCAGCTTCTTGAACGCCTCGTTGGTCGGCGCGAACACCGTGAACGGCCCCTTCGATTCGAGGGTGGGCACGAGGCCGGCGGCCTTCACCGCGGCGACGAGCGTGGTGTGGTCCTTCGAGTTGACGGCGTTCTGCACAATGTTCTTCGAGGGATACATCGGCGCGCCGCCGACGGTGACGGTTTTCTCTGCGGCGAAACCTGGTGCAGTGGCCGCGCCAAAGGCGAGCGCCATCGTGGCCGCGAGCGCGGCGGCATGGATCCGTGACATGGGAGTTCCTCCGAAAGCTCTGGTGTCGTCTCTCGATGCGGAGACGACAAAGCTACGGAGCGTCGCGCCGGATGGATGGACCGTGATCGGTCACGCCTGCGTGAGGCTATTGCCGCTTCCAGACTTCAGGCCCGACCTGCCGGCCGCCTGCGTAGGTCCAGATGCCCGTCCAGTTGCCGCCGTCGGAGCCGTACAGCGCAAGACCGGTGTCGTTGCCGGAGCGATAGGAGACGGCGATGAAATCCTTGTTGCCGATACCGGTGCCGATGTAGCGGGTCGATCCGACGATCCAGACGACACGGTATGTCTCGCCGGTTTTCTCGACCGTCACGGTGCCATGATATTTGTCGCCGCCACCGGGATTGGCACCCTCGACGTCGTATTTGCCGACAGGGTCGGCAGCCAGTGCTGCCGTTGCCCAGAGCAGCGTTGCAGCGCCGCCCGCGATAATCCTCTTCATGATGATGCCCCCCATGCCGGCGCGCCGCTTGCGCGCCGGTATGGGAAGACTAGGCCGCGGTCCGGGGCCGGACAATCTCCGGCATGGACGCATCCTGCGTGAGCAAATGCGTATCGCTGCAGCCGGGGCAGTGAATCGGAGCATTCGGCGCCGATGCTTGGGCGAGCGCGGCCGGGTGGGTGAGGAGGACGTAACTGCCGGTCGATGGGCAGCAATATCTCAGCGCGCCGCGCCCGCGGCGCACCGCCTGGACAGACAGCGGAAAAGCGGGCTGGCGAACGGCCGACGAATCTATGGCATTGAAAGGGAACGTCATTTCGGCCTCTTGTTCTTATTGCATTGCGGCATTAACCCGCTCGGCGGGGAGACGTTCCCGGCGGCTGCAATGCGCGCCGCTCAAGGCTCGAGAGGCGGGAACACGTGGATGCCACCGGTCCCGAGCGGCAACGGTTCCACGCTGTAAACGTCCGCGACCTTGAGCGGCGCATAGAGGTGCGGGAACAGCGCGCCGCCGCGCGAGGCCTCCCATTTCAAGGCATCGCCCAATTTTTCGGCGTGCACGCGAACGAGAAGAAGGCCCTCCTGGCCGGCGAAATGCTTCGCCGCCGTTTCGACCACCTGCCCGGCGGTCGAGAAATGGATGAAACCGTCGGCGACATCGATGGGTGCGCCGGCGAACACGCCGGTGCGCTCGGCGGCGCGCCAAAGGTTGTCCGGGCAGATTTTGTAAATGACGGTCAAGCGCATGGCTCCATTGTGAAAGCCCAATGATACACAAGTTGAGAGCGGGCAACCTTGACGGGCGACGGTGCGAACGCCTAAGCGCCGTTCAAATCCGTGACGGAGCGTCAATGTCTGATACCGAGCAATACCTGATCGAGACCGCCGACAAATGCGCGAGGCTTGCCCGCCTCGGGCGCGAGATCGCCGCCGATCTCGAAGCCATGAGCAACGATCTGTTGGCCAAGGCGGTGTCCATCGACACTGCGCGCGATCGCGAGCAGACGACGAAGAAGTCGTCGCGCTCCTGAAGCCCGTTCGTCGAATTGAAACTCGAAAAGCCCGGCCCTTGAGGCCGGGCTTTTTTTGCCCGCTTACGCAGCCCCGCGCAGCGCCTCGCCGCCGTTCGGCGGCGGGATCGGCGAGCCGTCGGCGGCGTATTCGTTGAGCTTGTTGCGCAGCGTGCGGATCGAGATGCCCAGGATGTTGGCCGCGTGCGTGCGGTTTCCGAGGCAATGCCGAAGCGTCTCGAGGATGAGGTCGCGCTCGACTTCGGCGACGGTGCGGCCGACGAGGCCACGCGTCACCTGCTCGGCGGCGAAGGCGGCGTTCGCCGCGATGTCGTTGCCGCGCGCCTCGCCGAGCCGCGCGCCGTCCGGCGACAGGATGCCGTCTATGCCGATTTCCGGCCCGGTCGAGAGCAGCACGGCGCGATGCAGCGTGTTCTCGAGTTCGCGCACATTGCCCGGCCAGCGATGCGTGCTCAGCGCGCGGCGCGCGTCCGCCGACAGCGCACGCGCCGGAATGCCGTTGGCCGCCGAATACTTCTTGATGAAGTGCTGCGCCAGCTCGGCAATGTCGCCCGGGCGCTCGCGCAGCGCCGGGATCTTCAGGTTCACGACGTTGAGCCGGAACAGCAGGTCCTCGCGGAAGGTGCCGGCGCGTACCGCTTCGGTCAGGTTGCGGTTCGACGTCGCGATGATGCGGATGTCGACCGCGACAGGCCGGTTGCCGCCGACGCGGTCGATGACGCGTTCCTGGATGGCGCGCAGGAGCTTGGCCTGAAGGCGCACGTCCATTTCCGAGATTTCGTCGAGCAGCAGCGTGCCGCCGTTGGCTTCCTCGAATTTGCCGATGCGGCGGGCGAGCGCGCCGGTGAAGGCGCCCTTCTCGTGGCCGAACAGTTCGGATTCCAGAAGGTTCTCCGGAATGGCGGCGCAGTTGACCGAGATGAACGGCTTCTTCGCCCGCAGCGAGCGCGAGTGCACGAAGCGCGCCAGCACCTCCTTGCCGGTGCCGCTCTCGCCGGTGATGAGCACGGAGGCTTCCGAGGCGGCGATCTGCTGCGCCAGCTTGACGACGCGCGCCATCGAATCGTCGCGGTAGATCATGTCGCGCACGTCGTCGGCGACCGCGGCGAGTACAGCCGCGATCAGCTCCGGATCGGGCGGCAGCGGGATGTACTCCTTGGCGCCGGCGTGGATGGCGCGCACGGCGGCGCGCGCATCGTTGGTGACGCCGCAGGCGACGATCGGAACGTGGATGCGCTCGGCGTCGAGCCGGGTCACCAGGTCGCGAATGTCGAGGCTGACATCGACGAAGAGGAGGTCGGCGCCGCGGCCGGAGCGCAGCACGGCGAGCGCCTGTTCGTTGCCGTCCGCGTGCGTGACGCTCGCGCCCTTGTCCATCGCGATCTTGGTCGCGGCGGTTAGCTGGCCTCCGAGCGTGCCGACGATGAGGAGCCGCATGGCCGTGTTCCTTTACCGATCCGCCTTGATGATTTCGGTCATGGTCACGCCCAGCTTGTCCTCGACGAGGACGACTTCGCCGCGCGCCACCAGGCGGTTGTTGACGTAGATATCGATCGCTTCGCCGACCCTGCGGTCGAGTTCGAGCACGGTGCCCGGGCCCATGCGCAAGAGTTCGCCGACTTCCATGCGGGCGCGGCCGAGCACGGCCGAGACCTGCACCGGCACATCGAACACCGCTTCGAGATCGGCGGCGCCACGCGGCACAGGCTCGTTGTCGGGCACCAGCCCGCCGGCGTCGGCCACCATCTGGCCGCCGTTCTCGAGATCCGGGAGCGGTACCTTGGCCTCGTCACTCATGCTCGCGTCTCCTCAAAATCTCAGTGCGCGTCGGCGTTGCGCGCGGCGATGTAGCGGGCGACCACGTCGCTGATCGTCGCAAGCGTCGCGCCGCGGTCGCGCGTCACGCCGCCCTCGCTCCATTCGATGCGGCAGTCGCCGGCGGCCAGCGTGCCGTCGGCCTCGACCATCAGGCGGCCCTCGAAGCCGCGCGCGCGCGCGATCTCATCGAGCCTCTCCTTGGCCGTGGCGAAGATGTCCGGTCCGATGCGCACGGCGATGTGCGGCGTCTTGACCAGTTGGCGGAAGCAGTCCGTCGCCAGTGCTTCGATCTCGGCGAAAGGTTCGCGCGCGATCAATTCCGGCGCGAGCTTGCCGGCGACCGCGACCGCGACCTCGACGGCTTCGGTCTCGAACCGCGCCTCGATGCCGGCGAGCGCGCGGTCGATGCGCGACAGGCCGTCGGCGATGAGCGCCAGCGCGTTGGCGGCGTGCTGCGCCGTCTCGGCCTGCGCCTGCGCCTGTCCGGCGGCAAAGCCGTTGCGATAGGCGATGCCCTCGGCGTCGGCGCGGCGGCGTTCGGCCTCGACCAGAGTGATGGTCGGCTTCTCGCCACCGGCGAAGTCCTCGTCGAACAGATATTTCGCCGTCGCCTTCATTTAATACACCAGCTCGTCGTCGCCGCGGCTCTTCGAGATCAGGATCTCACCGCGCGCGGCCATGTCCTTGGCCTTGTTGACCAGCAGCGATTGCGCCTCGTCGACATCGCGCAGCCGCACCGGCCCCAGCGCCTGCATGTCGTCGACCAGCATCTTGGCGGCGCGGGTCGACATGGCGCCGAAGAAGAACTGCCGCACCGGCTCGGAGGCGCCCTTGAGCGCCAGCGCCAGCTTGTCCTTGTCGATGTTGCGCAGCAGCGTCTGCGCCGAGGCGGCGTCGAGCTTGACCAGATCGTCGAAGGTGAACATCAGCGCCTTGATGCGCTCTGCCGCGTCGCGGTTCGCCGATTCGAGCGCCTGGAGAAAGCGAGTCTCGGTGTGGCGGTCGAAATTGTTGAAGATTTCCGCCATCACCTCGTGGGCGTCGCGGCGTCGCTTCTGCGACAGATTGTACATGAATTCGGTGCGCAGCGTCTGCTCGACGCGTTCGATCACGTCCTTCTGCACCGACTCCATGCGCAGCATGCGCGTGACGACGTCGAGAGAGAGGTCCTCGGGCAGGATCGAGAGCACGCGCGCGGCGTGTTCGGCGCGCAGCTTCGAGAGCACGACCGCGACCGTCTGCGGATATTCGTTCTTGAGATAGTTCGCCAGCACCTCTTCCTGGACGTTGGCGAGCTTCTCCCACATGTTGCGGCCGGCGGGGCCGCGAATGTCGTCCATGATGCCGTGAACGCGGTCGGACGGCAGATATTGCTGCAACAGCCGCTCGGTGGCGTCGTAGTTGCCGAGCAGGGCGCCCGAGGCCGACATGTGGCCGACGAATTCCAGAAGCAGCGCCTCGACCGTCTCGGCCTCGATCGTGCCGAGTGAGGACATCACGACCGAGATCTCGCGCAGCTCGTCGTCGTCGAGAAGCGCGAAGACCTTGGTGCCGAGGCGCTGGCCGAGCGCCAGCATCAGCACCGCGGCGCGCTCGGGGCCGGTGAGCTTGCGCGAAGCGGTCTTGACCTGCGGCCGGCTCGCGAGTTCGGCCATCAGGCCGCCGATATCCTGGCGGACGTCGCCGTCGATCTTGTCGCTCTTGGCTGTGGCGTAGGCGGACGGCATGGCTTAAGCGGCTTCCTCGTGCAGCCAGTTGCGGATGATCGAGACGGCCTCGTGCGGGTTCTTCTCCGCGAGTTCGCCCACCTTCTCGATCGACTGTGCGTGCACCTGGCCCTGCACCTTGGCGACGTCGATCATCGCCGAGGTACGGTTGGAGATGGAGACCTGCTCGTTCGCGCCGACGATCGAGACGTTCGGGCCGGCGCCGGTGATGATGCTGCCGCCGCCGTCGCCGGTAACGATCATGCCGCCGGCGGGAATGATCGGATTGCCCTTGGCGTCGACGATGGGCTGGCCGCGCGCATCGATCAGGATGCCGCCGGGCCCGATCTTGGCGCCGCTCCCGCCGCCGCTGCGGCTGGCTTCGGCGCCTTCCGGCGTCACGACGCGCCGCACCAGCGGCCGCACGACCATCAGCACGACCACAAAGCCGAGCAGCAACATCACGCCGGTCTCGGCGCCGCGCATGATGTCGTCCTTGGTGAATTGCAGGTAGCTCATCCAGCCGGTCGGCTGGCTGATCGGCTGCGGCGTCGGCTCGGCAAAGCGCAGGTTGACGACCTCGAGCTGGTCGCCGCGCTTGGCGTCGAAGCCGATCGCGGTGCGCACGAGCGCGGCGATCCGGTCGATCTCTTCCTTGCTGCGCGGCGCGTAGACCATCTCGCCTTTGTCATTGCGCGTGTAGATACCGTCGACCAGGACCGCGGCGGAGATGCGGTTGATGCGCCCGGCTTCCGTCACCTCTGTCTTCGTCGTGCGCGAGATTTCGTAATTGACGATTTCTTCGGTCTTGCGGCTGTTGTCGCTCTTGCCGGCGTTGTTCTCGTTGCCGTTCGCGGCGCCGCCGGCGCCGGGCAGGTTGTTGCCGACCGAGACCGGCCCGCCTGCGGAGTCGGAGGAGCCCGACTGCTCCTCGCGCGTCTGGCTCGAGCGCACCACGCGGCTGTCAGGGTCGTATTTGTCCGAGGTCTGGGTGATCCGGTTGAGGTCGAAATCGGCGGTGATCTGGACGCGCGAATGGCCCGGTCCGACGACCGAATTGACGATGGTTTCGACCTCTCGTCGCAGCCTGTTCTCGAAGGCGAGCTTGCGCTCGTCGGCACCGCCGCCGGCTCCGAACGGATTGTCGGAGGAGGCACCGTCGGCGAGCAGGCGGCCGGTTTCGTCGACCACCGAGATTCGGTCGGGCTTCAGGCCGTTGACGGCGCTGGCGACGAGGTGGCGGATGGCGCGGACTTGCTGCTGCTCCAGTTCACCGCGCACCTTGAGCACGATGGAGGCGGAGGCCTCGACCTTGTCGCGCGAGAAGAGCGGCCGGTCGGGCAGGACGAGGTGGACGCGTGCGGCTTCGACCCGGTCGAGCGAGCGGATCGTGCGCGACAGCTCGCCCTCGAGCGCGCGCAGCTTGTTGACGTTCTGGATGAAGGTGGTGGCGCCGAGCGCGTCGGACTTGTCGAAGATCTCGTAGCCGACACCGCCGCCCTTTGGCAGGCCGTTCTCGGCGAGCTTCATGCGCAGGCGGCCGACCTTTTCCTTCGGCACCAGGATCGAACTGCCATCACCCTTGATCTCATAGGTGATCGCCTGGCGGTCGAGGTCCTTCACGATTGCCGCGGAGTCGTCGAGCGACAGGTCCGTGAACAACGGCACCATTTGCGGCGTCGTCATCCGGACCATCAGGAACGAGAAGAAGCCGATGA
Organism: Pseudolabrys sp.; assembly: GCA_035718885.1. Lineage (GTDB taxonomy): Bacteria > Pseudomonadota > Alphaproteobacteria > Rhizobiales > Xanthobacteraceae > Pseudolabrys. The sequence goes on from DASTGR010000261.1 coordinate 7,301, forward strand.
GCGACAGCGTCACCGCCGCCATGGCGGCAAGACGAGCGGCGCCCAGCGACTTCACAAAATCGAAAAAGCCTTGCACTGGCGGTTCTTCCCACGGACGGCGCGACGTGCTTCGCGCCTCATCCGGCAAGATTTGCCCAGTTCGTGGTTAGCGTTCGGTTAACGGCGGAATGAACGAGGCGATTAACGCGGCTTCCGCCACGCGCCAGGCGGTATCCCGATCAGCCGGCGAAAGCGCCGGTTGAAGGTCGAGAGGTCGTTGAAGCCACAGTCAAAGGCGATATTGGTGACAGGTTCGGCGCCGCGTCTGAGCCGCAGCGCCGCGCGGTTGAGCCGCATGCGCAAGACGAACTGGTGCGGCGTCAGTCCGGTGACGTGCCGAAACGTGCGCAGGAAGTGGAACGGGCTCAACCCCGCTTCGCGTGCGAGGGCGGCGAGGCTGTGCGAGGCCTGCGGCGATGCTTCGATTCGGCGGAGAGCCGCGGTCACCCGCTGCTCGTCGCGCGCGGAAGGCGCCCGCCGGTGACCGCGCCGGCCGCGCTGCATGGTTGCAACCGCGCCGATGAAGCGCAGCGCCAGTTCCTCGAGCGCGCCGGCGTCGCGCTCCTCGCGCGCGGCTTCTGCCTCCGCGACGAGGGGCGCAAGCGCGGGCAGGGCAGGAAGGCTCGCGTGAGAGAAGCGCGCATCGCGCGAGCCGGCCACCTCGGCGACCGCAGCTTCGAAGAAGCCGGGCTCGTAGTGGAAGGCCAGGCAGCGATCTCCCCGCGCATGGGTGTGTCCGCACTCGAAGCACGCGCCGGAATTGCCGAGCAGCAGGCTGCCCGGCGCGAGGGTCGCTCTGCCCTGCCGGGTCCGGTACTGGAAGCTGCCGGCGGTCACCACCGCGATGGAGATATCGGCGTGGCGCTCCTCGAATATCGGATCGTCCGGGCCCGCGTCGCAGACGACGTCGCGGACGTTCCAGCCGGTTCCCGAGGCGAGCACATTCGTGGTGATCGACATGGGTGGATTCTACCGCGCCGCGCGCGTCCGGTCATGCCCTGCGGGCATCGCAATTTTTCCCAAGCGGGTCAGATGCGGGGGCGTTAGCAGGTCAGCAGAAAGGAATTCGCCATGACCGACACCTCCGGTTTTGTCCGCAGCCTCGTCAGCGGCCGCCCGGCCGCCGATCGCGCCGACAAGATGGGCCTCTATGGCTGGCTGATCGGCGACTGGGTGTTCGGCGCGACCGTGCATCTCGACGACGGCACGACGCACGAAGGCAAGGGCGAAATTCATTTCGTTTGGGCGCTCGACGGACGCGCCATCCAGGACGTCTGGATCCTGCCGGGCGCGTTCTACGGCACGACCTTGCGCGTCTACGACCCCGCGCTCGATGCCTGGCACATTCTCTGGAGCGACCCCGTAAAGCAGTACTACACGCGCCAGCTCGGCCGAGCGCGCGGCAGGGACATCGTGCAGGAGGGCACGACCGGCGAGGGCGTGCCGGTGCGCTGGAGCTTCACCGAGATCACGCCCGACAGCTTCCGCTGGCGCGGCGAGCGTTCGCTCGACGGCGGCAAGACGTGGCATTTGCAGGCCGACTTCCGCGCGCGGCGCGTCTGACCATCCACCGAAGGAGACGAAGCAATGCTCGACCACATCTCGATCGGCGTGCGCGACATCAAGCGGGCACGCAGCTTCTACGATGCGGCGCTCAAGCCGCTCGGCTACGCCTGCGTCAGCGATTACGGCACGATGCTGGGGTACGGTGCGGGGCAGGCGGCGCTCTGGGTCGGCGAGGCAAAGAAGCCGGTGCCGGCCGATCCCGACTCCGGCCTTCACGTCTGCTTCGCGGCGCCGACGCGTGCCGCGGTCGACGCCTTCCATGCCGCGGCGCTGAAGGCCGGGGGCACCGACAACGGCAAGCCCGGCCTGCGCGCCGATTACGGGCCCAACTATTACGCGGCCTTCGTCGTCGCTCCGGACGGCTATCGGCTCGAGGCCTATTGCGGGACGGCGAGCTAGGAGGCGGCGGGCTCGCGCTTCGGCATGGTTTCGACCAGCGCCCGCAGCGTCATCAGCGTCGACGGATCGGCGACGCCGTCGACGCGCGCCTGCCGGAAATGCCGTTGGAAGGCGGTGACGACGTCGCGTGTGACGTCGTCGAACGTGCCGCTCTCCTCGACGCCATAGCCGTACGTCTTGAGAAGCCGCTGCATGCGGCTCACGGCCTCGCCGGTATAGCCGGTCATCAAGGTCATGCCGGGGACGTTGAGCGGCGCCGCGCGAACCCAATGGCCGACGCCGGAATCGGCCAGCAACTCCCACGGAAACTTCTCGCCCGGGTCCTGCTTGCGGGCCGGCGCGACGTCGGAATGCGCCAGCACCCGCTCGGGCAGGATTTCAGGGTGACGGCTGAAGATCGACTTCGACAGCGTGATCACGGCCGCGATCTGCTTCAGCGGGAACTCGTCGTAGCCGAATTCATGACCGGGGTTCACGATTTCGATGCCGATGGATCGCGAGTTGATGTCCGTCTCGCCCGCCCAGGACGACACGCCGGCGTGCCAGGCGCGCTTGTCCTCCGGCACGCACTGCACGATGCGGCCGTCCTCGAACACGACGTAGTGCGACGAGACCTTGCTCTCGGCCGAGGTCAGGCGCTCGAGCGCGGCGTCGCCGGTCTGCATGCCCGTATAATGAAGAAGAAGAATATCCGGCGGACCGCCCGCGCGGTCGTCGAAGTTCGGTGAGGGGGCGACGTCGGCCGCCATGAACGTGTCCGGCTCGAAGGACGGGTGTCCCGGCGCCGAAGAGGGTTCGGACCAGGATTGGCTCATGCGGTGCACACGTATTGGACGCAAATAATAATCATAACACGTAACAGGATATGGCGTGCGACGCCCGCGACGGCTTCATACGCGATTCGAGCGGCTGGTTCCCCGGCACCATCAACTTGGCGCGCGGCGCGTCGTTCCCCGAGGCGCCGCCGAAACGCAAAAATTCATGGCGGCGGAACCGGTTACGCGAGGGGCAGCAAGAAATCCTTAAGTTTAAGCGACGCTTAATGGGCCCGACGCGAGGGCCTGCTTCGCCGGACGTGGACAGAGCGCCGGCGCTGTGGGTCATTCCATTGACGCCCATAATATCCCATGTTATCCCACAACTTATCATTGCGGATCGCGGGCCCGGACGGCGAGTTGCCTGATCGGATTGGCCCGTCGTCCCGCAGGGATCGAGCAGGCGTCGCTCTCCCGGTCGTGTTCCGGTTTGCGTGGGGTGCTGGTGGTGGATCGCTTCGTGTCGAACGTCACGTTGCGGCTCGACTCCAAGGGGCGCGTCTCGATTCCCGCATCCTTCCGCTCGGTACTCGGCCGCGATGGCTACGCCGGTCTGTACTGCTATCCGGCCTTGGATCGCCCGGCGATCGACGCCGGAGGGAATGCGCTGATGGCGGAGATCGAGGCGTTGATCGGCCGGTACACGCCTTTTTCGGATGCACGGGAGCAGTTGTCGCTCTCGCTTTACGGCACCAGCGAGACGCTGAAGATCGATGCCGAGGGCCGCGTCAGCTTGAGCGACACGCTCAAGGCGCATGCGGGGATCACGGACGCGGTCACTTTCGTCGGTTTGGGTCACAAATTTCAGATCTGGGAGCCCGGTCGTTTCCGTGGCGAGCTCGCGGAGGCCACCCAAAAGGTGCGCGCGCTCAAGGCGGAGCTGGGATCCCGGGTGGCGGCGCAAGACGCGTCAGGAGCACGGGAATGACGGCGGGCGGCGGCGGCTCTGCTGCTGCTGGCGGACCAGCCCTCCACATTCCCGTGCTCGGCGCGCCGGCGCTTCAACACCTCAACGTTCATGACGGTGGCGTCTACATTGACGGCACGTTCGGCGCCGGCGGCTATACGCGCGCGATCCTCGACGCCGCCGCCTGCAAGGTGATCGGTATCGACCGCGACCAGACGGCGATCGCGCTCGGCGCCGATCTCGTCGAACAGGCGGCCGGCCGGCTGACTTTGGTCGAGGACCGCTTCTCAAATCTCGACGACGTCGCGCGAAGCTGCGGCCACGATACGGTCGACGGCATCGTGCTCGATGTCGGCGTCTCCTCCATGCAGCTCGACCAGGCCGCGCGCGGCTTCTCGTTCCGCCTCGACGGCCCACTCGACATGCGCATGAGCGGCGATGGCGCGAGCGCCGCGGACGTCGTCAACGCCGCGAGCGAGCGCGATCTCGCCACGATCATCTTCGTGCTCGGCGAGGAGCGTTTCTCGCGCCAGGTCGCTCGCGCCATCGTCAAGGCGCGCGCCGGGTCGCCCATCGAGACGACGCGCGCGCTCGCGGATATCGTCGCCTCCGCCATGCGCACGAAGCCGAACGACATCCATCCGGCGACGCGCACGTTCCAGGCGCTGCGCATCTTCGTCAACGACGAGCTGGGCGAACTCGCGCAGGCGCTGATCGCGGCCGAGCATGTGCTCAAGCCAGGCGGACGGCTCGCCGTCGTCTCGTTCCATTCGCTCGAAGACCGCATCGTCAAGTCGTTCCTCGCCGCGCGGAGCGAAACGCGCGGCGGCTCGCGCCACGCGCCGGAAATCCGGCGTGCCGCGCCGAGCTTCACCGTGCTCACCAAAAAGCCGATCGTCGCCGACGAAGCGGAGATCGCGCGCAATCCGCGCTCCCGCTCCGCCAAATTGCGCGCCGGCGAACGCACCGATGCGCCCGCGCATCGCGGCGAGGCGTCCGAGTTCCTGCCGCGCCTGCCGTCGCTCGACGACGTCCTGAGGGGACGCTGACATGCGTCTTCTCAACATCCTCGTCATCTGCGCTCTGATCGCCGCGGCGACCTACGTCTACAAGATCAAGTTCGATTCGAC
>DASTGR010000262.1:0-3458 GCA_035718885.1 Pseudolabrys sp.
CCGCAGCCGAGCTCGGCGCCGCGGTCGAGTCGATGGAGAAGGCGGCGCAGACCGTGCTCGCCGCCGCCGAGTCGATCGACGACGGCATGCGCACGAGGCCCTGCACGCAAGGCTTCGGCTCCGACTGCGAGATCGCGCCCGAGATGCAGCAGCGCATCGCGCAGATTTACGAAGCCTGCAATTTCCAAGACCTGGCCGGACAGCGTATCGGCAAGGTTATCGCCCTGCTGGGCCATCTCGAAGAGCAGCTCGCGCACGTCGCCGAAGGCCGCGCGCATGACGCGGCCGCGACCGAAAGCGGCGACGGCCTGATCAACGGCCCGCGTCTCGACGGCGCGTCCGGCCATGTCGACCAGCGCGACGTCGACCGCCTGTTCGGCTAACCCGGCCGTCTAATCAATATCGCACAGATGAAGGCGACCGCGGCAAAGCCTGCGGCAAGGCTCAGCGCCGCCGCGTCCGAGACGCGCTCGACCACGAAGGCCATCACCAGCGGCGCCGCCGACTGCACGATCAGGAACGGCGTGGCAAGCCGCCCCATCAGCCGCCCGTAGCCGGAAGCGCCGAAGAGAGCGAGCGGCACGGCGCCGCGCGCGATCGTGCTGAGCCCGTTGGCGCCGCCGAACATCAGCGCGAACGCCGCAGCGACGATCGGCGAGATACCGAGCACGGCCAGCAGAACGAAGGCGACGAGCAGCGCGCCATAAGCGAAGCGCGCGACCGACAAGGGATGCACGTCGCGGCCGAACGAGAACTCGACCAGACGCGCCAGCACCTGGGCCGGCCCGAACAGCGCGCCGATCCACACCGCGGTAGAAGCATCGATGCCGTTGCGCTGGAAGATCGCCAGCAGGTGCGCCGAAAGCCCCGACGGCACGAAAGCGTAAGTGGCGAATGCGGCGGCGACGAGCACGAAGGTCGTGCCCTTTGCCGGCACGGTTTTCGTAGGCGCCTTCACCGCGCCGCCATCCTCCGGCGCCTCGGCATTGACGCGTTCGCGCGGCAGCAGAAACGCGTGCAGCGGCGCGTTGACGAGCGCGAGCACCGCGGCATAGACGAGATAACAGCCGCGCCAGCCGATGCTCTCGATCAGGAGATGCGTCACCGGCCAGCTCACGGTCGAGGCGAAGCCGCCGGCGAGCGTCAGCGCCGTGATCGGCCGCCGCGCGCCCATGCCGAAGATGCGCCCGAGGCTCGCAAAGGCCGCGTCATAGAGGCTCGCCGCGAGCGACAGGCCGAGCAGCATCCACACGGCACAATAGGCGAGCGGGGTGGACGCGTGCGTGATCAGAACGAGGCCGAGTGCGCCGCCGAGGGAGCCGACCGTCATCGTGATGTGGCCGCCGAACCTGTCGATCGACGAGCCGACGTAACGCGCGGCGATGCCGGCGGTGAGGAGGCCGAGCGAGAAGCCGCCCATCGCAAACGACATCGACCATCCGCGGTCGGCGGCGATCAACGGCACGATCAGGACCGGCGTGTAGAAGATCGCGCCCCAGGCCGTGATCTGCGTCACGCCGAGCACCGGCACCGCGCGCCAGGGGCCGTGAACGAATTTGCGCAGCTTGATCATCGCGGCCACACAGTCTGCGTCATGCGCGGGCTTGACCCGCGCATCCATGATGAGCGGCCACGAACGCGTAGGTCAGTAAGGCCTGCTTATGCGGATTCGCATCATGGATTGCCGGGTCAAGCCCGGCAATGACGGCCCATCACCTTGCGGCCGGCTTGGCAGCCGGCTTCGCCGCGGGCTTCGCGCGCGGCTTGGCGCGCGGCTTGGGCTTCTTCACGCCTTCGGCCGGGCAGCGCACGTAGACCATGGTGCCGTAGCGGCCCTGCACTTCCGGATCGATCCAGCGCAGGATCAAGATGCGGCCGTCGAACTGCTCGACCTCGCGATCCGCCTGTCCGCCCGGCGGGTCCTCGGCCGGACCGATGAAGTTCTTGCCGCCCGGCGCGCCCTTGACCTTGAGCTCGGTCGGGGTCGCCTGGTCGGCGAGATGCATCATGACGCCGCCGCCGGGTCCCAGCGTGATGATGTAAGGCTGCGTGCAGGCGTTCAACGCCGCCGCCTCGGTCCGCTCGCGGTCGCTCGGCACGTGATAGGCGGCCAGCCCCCAGCGCCCGACCAGGTCCTGCGGCGGGAAGGATGGCGGCAATGTCGGCGTCACCGGCGGCGCCGCGGGCTCCGGCGGGGTCGGCGACGTCGTCGCGCACCCGGCCAATGCAATCGACAGCAATGCCGCGGTCAGGATCGGGCTTAGGCGGAAGCGGAAAGTGCGCATCGGGGCTCCTGGCTGACGGGACCGGACATTGCGGGCGCTCGCCGCCAAGTGCAAGCAAAACCGTGACATTTGGCCGCCATCGGGCCGCCCCACGGTACTCTGTGACGCCGCTTTGGCTTGACACAACCGGCATTCCGCAATATCTCCCGGACGGCCGCCTGGCACTCCCTGTAATCGAGTGCTAACGGCCTGGAAAATCGAAATTTTCGTTACAGTTCAGAGACGCGCGGGAGCGCCGACGAGGAAGCCATGGCCAAGACCAAGTTCCGTCCCCTGCATGACCGCGTGGTTGTGCGCCGCATTCAGGCCGAAGAGAAGACCAAGGGCGGCATCATCATCCCCGACACCGCCCAGGAGAAGCCGCAGGAAGGCGAAGTCATCGCTGTCGGCCCGGGCGGCCGTGACGAAGCGGGCAAGCTCATCCCGATCGATCTGAAGAACGGCGATCGCGTGCTGTTCGGCAAGTGGTCGGGCACCGAGGTCAAGATCGACGGTGAGGATCTCCTGATCATGAAGGAGTCCGACATCATGGGCGTTGTCGCCTGAGCCCGCGCGCAAAGCAAAACCCAATCGGAGTGAATTCAAATGGCTGCCAAGGACGTTAAATTCGCCGGCGACGCGCGCGACCGCATGCTGCGCGGCGTCGACATCCTCGCCAACGCGGTGAAGGTCACGCTCGGCCCGAAGGGCCGCAACGTCGTGCTCGACAAGTCGTTCGGCGCACCGCGCATCACCAAGGACGGTGTGACGGTGGCGAAGGAGATCGAGCTCGAGGACAAGTTCGAGAACATGGGCGCGCAGATGGTGCGCGAGGTGGCCTCGAAGACCAACGACATCGCCGGTGACGGCACCACCACCGCCACCGTGCTCGCCCAGGCGATCGTGCGCGAAGGCGCGAAGTCGGTCGCGGCCGGCATGAACCCGATGGATCTGAAGCGCGGCATCGACATCGCCGTCGCCGCCGTCGTCAAGGACATCGAGAAGCGCGCCAAGAAGGTGAGCTCCTCGTCGGAAGTCGCGCAGGTCGGCACGATCTCGTCGAACGGCGACAGCCAGATCGGCAGCATGATCGCCAAGGCGATGCAGAAGGTCGGCAACGAAGGCGTCATCACGGTTGAAGAAGCCAAGGCGATGGAGACCGAGGTCGAGATCGTCGAGGGCATGCAGTTCGAC
>DASTGR010000263.1:0-2269 GCA_035718885.1 Pseudolabrys sp.
GCCTTCAGCTTCCTGGCTTCGTTGTCGACCGAGCGCAGCGTCAGCCAGCCGGTGAGCGCGGAGACGTCGACGCTGCGGGTCGGCTCCTCCACCGTCCCCTTCAGGGCCATGTAGATGTCTGGCCGCGCGCCCGCCGCCTGCGTGGCGCCGGACAGGATGACGCGGCCGTCGAGCGCGCCGCTCGTCAGATCGAGCGCGCCCGTGAGCGTCACGTCGGCGGCGTCGCCGGTCGCCTTCACCGTGCGCAGGCGCAATTGCCCGGCGCCGGCGGTGAGTTCGGCCTCGACGTGCTTCACCGACAATTGCCCGCTATCGAGCGCGCGGCCGACGAGGTCGCTGATCCGCGCCGGCTCGATCGGCACGCCCTGATCGACGGCATGCGTCACCGCATCGAATGCCCTCGGATCGAGACCCGCCAATTGCGCATTGTCGAGCGTGATCTTGCCCGAGCCGGCGAGCGAGCCGATGAGCGCCGCCGGGCTTAAGCCCGCGCCGTCGAGATCGAGATTGAGGCCGATCGCGCCGCTGAGCGGCGGCCGCGCGCCCGATGCGATCAGCGCCGATGCGTCGGCCTTCGCCAGCGACGCCGAGAGCGTCGCGCCGACTCCGTCGGCGCTGCGCGCGAACGCGATCTTGCCTTTGAGCTGGCCGCCGGCGAGGGAGCTGCTCACGTCTTCGGCGGCAATCCGGTCAGGCGCAAATTTCAGCGTCGCATGCGCTTCGCGCGCCACGAGCCGCTGCGTAAGATCGAGCCGGTGCACACGCAAGGCAACGCTGCCCTGGATCGCGCCGAAGGCGCCGTCGGCGAACGGCTCGCTCGACCAGGTCCACGTCCCGTTCGGCTTACTCGCATTTGCCGCGGGCATGCCGATCGCCGCGGCGAGCGCGTCCGGCGCATCGACTGCGTCGGCCTCGATGTCGCCGGCCACGTGCGTCACCTCGCCGGGCTGAAGCGTGAGCTTGCCGGTGAGCCGGCTCGCGCCGACTGACGCCCGGATGTTGCTCAAAGTGAGATTGTTGCCCGACAGCGCCGCCCGGCTGGCATAGGTGACCGGAAGCGCGCTCCCGCCCTTGCCGCGCAGCGGCGCCGCGTCGGCGCGCGCGATCGTTACATCGAGGTCGGCGCTGCGCTTGTCGGCGAAGCTCACGCTCCCTTTCGCCGCGGCGTCGAGGCCGGCGGCGGCAACTTTCGCGTCCACCTTCATCGTGCCATTCGCCGCGCCCGACAGGTCGACGCGCAACGAACCCGGGCCGTCGCCGACCGCAAACGCACGGTCGAGATGCAGGAGCGAGACGATCAGGCGTCCGTCCTGCGCCTCGAGCCGTCCGTCGATGCGCGCGTTGCCAAGCGTGCGGGCTTCGAGCCCGACGTCGCCGGCGGCCTCGATCGCGAGATGCGCCTTCCCAAGCGAGCCCGAGAGCGTGAGCTTGCCCTGGCTTGGCGGCGCGCCGTCTGCGACAGTGAAGGTGCCGCGCAGATTGGCCGGCGACATCGCTTTTGCGGCCGGCATGAGTGCGTCGGCGGTCTGCGGCGCGATGCGCGCAATGAGTGCCAGAACCGGCTTCATGTCGGGCGCGGCGAGATCGGCGCTGACGCTGCCCTGCTGACCCGTTTTGTCGAAGCGCACGCGGCCCTGCGCGGAAAATTTCGCGCCGCCAAGGTCGGCCACCGACAGGCTCTCAATCTTCAGCCCGTCGCGGCCATAGGTGAGCGCGGCCTTCGCATCTCGCGCGGAAAAGCCCGAGAAGGTCGCCCGCTTGAGGTCGGCCTTGAGCGCGATCTCTTGCGGGCCCTCGACATGCGAGGCGGCGACCATGGCCCTGCCGAGGGCGATCGCGGTATCGATATCAAGCTCATCGGCACTGAGATTTGCGTCGAGCTTCGAAGGCTTCGCCCCGGCCGCATAAGCATAGGTGAGCGCGCCGGTCACGCGCTTGCCGTCGGAGGTCGCCTGGAGCTTCTCGACGGCGATCTTGTCGGTGCCGAAGGTCACGTCGCCGCGCAGCTTGATCGGCTTCAAGTCGCCGCCGCCTTGCGCCTGCGTGCCCTGCCACCAGGTGAACAGCCGCTTCGGGTCGGTGGCGTCGATCACCGCGGGCCCGGTGAACGAGACGCCGTCATCCTTGACCGTCAGCTTTCCGCTGAGCGCGACCTGGCTGTAGCCCGGCGCCCGGAATTCCAGTTTCTGCAAATTCCATCCGCCGTCGACGCTGTTGAAGTCGCCGCCGACGTTCTGCAACGTTGCACCGCCGAGCGCGACCTCGTTGA
>DASTGR010000264.1:0-3142 GCA_035718885.1 Pseudolabrys sp.
TTGGGCCGACAGAGATATCCTGCCCATTCCGACCATTCTCACGAGCGGAAACCATCAGGGCATTGCCCGGGCCGTCGTCGAGGCGGAACGGGAACTGGCTGACGTCTATATCCTCAAGCCATTTTCCGCAGAAGCGCTCGATCGCAAGCTGAGAGATACGTTCCAAGAGGACACTTAACCTGGAGCCCACCTCATGCGCGCGGTCAACACGATCCTGATCTGAGCCGTAGCATTATGGACTATCGACTTCGCCGTCTTTGACGGAATTTATTTCCGCTCTATCTGGGAATTGCTCGCTCTAATCAGGCGTTGAGATCTAAACATATGCCCAGCTCTAAACTAATTTCGCGTCCAGCGTGATTTCATAGCATACTACATCACTGAGGTTGTATGTTGGCAAAACGAATTCTCCTCACTGCCCAGCTTTGCCCCTAAGGAGCGCCGCAGGAGACGCAAGCCGCGGTCAAACGCGATCCGCCGCAAGGCGCTTCACACTGAGCGATCGCGCAGCGCATCGGCGAGCCACGCCACTGCATGGAGCGCAGCATCGAGCGCATCGTCCTTCCGCGCGAATGCCTTGCCCGAGAAATAGTGCACCGGCGTCCACGCGCCGCCATCTTCCGGGTCCCGGCGGAATTCCTCGAAGCCATAGGTGCCGTCGGGCCGGAAGAACAGGTCGATGCAGCGCGTGCCGTCGCCGGTCTCGATGCTGTCGAAGACGACCCAGGATTTGTCGATCCGGGCCGACATCGCAGCCGTCAGCGCGATTTGGGGCTGCGCGAGCGCTCGACCATCGCCGTCGTCGAGTGGCCCGGCACGAGATCAATCAGCACGACCTCGCCGCCTTGCGCCTCGACGATCTCGTAGCCGACCACCGTCTCGCGCGTGTAATCGCCGCCCTTGACCAGCACGGTCGGCTTGACCCGCCGGATCAGTTCAAGCGGCGTGTCCTCCTCGAACACGACGACGAGATCGACGGCCTCGAGCGCGGCCAGCACCTCAGCGCGTGCTTCCACGTTCTGCACCGGCCGGCCGGCGCCCTTGAGACGGGTCACGGACGTGTCGCTGTTCAGGCCGAGAACCAGCCGGTCGCAGGCCGCGCGCGCGGCGGCGAGCAGGCGCACGTGCCCCGGATGCAGAAGATCGAAGCAGCCATTGGTGAAGCCGACGCGCAAGCCCTGTCGCTTCCAGTCGGCGAGATGGTCGTCGAGCACCGCCCAGTCGAACACGATCTTCTCTTCCGGCGCGAGCGTCGCGGCCGGCAGGATGCGCGAGCGCAATTCTGCGACCGAGAGCGTCGCGGTGCCGCGCTTGCCGACCACCACCGCGGCGGCGGCATTGGCGGCGCGCATCGCGCTTTCGAAATCTGCGTCCATCGCCAGCATCGCGGCGAGTACCGCGACCACGGTGTCGCCGGCGCCGGAGACGTCGCGGACGCGGACGGCGTAGGCCGGAACGTGCACCGGCGCGCCCTCGCCGACGAGCGTCATGCCGGCCTCGCTGCGCGTGACCAGCACGGCCCGGGCGCCGAGCGCGTCGCGCAATTCGCCCGCCGCGGCCGCGATCTCGACGTCGGAGGTCGCGGCTCTGTGCGTCGCGTCCGCGAGCTCCTGCCGGTTCGGCGTGATCAGCGTGGCGCCCTTGTAGATTGAATAGTCGCGGCCTTTGGGATCGACGACCAGCGGCCTGCCAGCTTTGGTCGCAGCGGCGATGACCGCGCGCACGACGCGCGACGTCAGCGCGCCCTTGGCGTAGTCGGACAGGACCACGGAACTAACGCGAGGCAGCGCGTCGAGCACATGCGCGATCAGCGCGTCCTCGGCCTTCGCATCGATTGCGCCGGCGCTCTCCCAGTCGGCACGGAGCATGTGCACCGAATGGTGCTCGGAGACGAAGCGTACCTTGCGCGTCGTCTGTCGCGCGCGGTCGATGACGAGCCGCGCCTCGATCAATTCGTTGCCGGCGAGCGCGGCGGCCAAGGAGCGGCCCGCGTCATCGTCGCCGGTGACCCCGACGAAGATGCAGCGCGTGCCGAGCGAGACCAGATTGCGCGCCACGTTGCCGGCGCCGCCGACCATCACTTCGCTGCGCTTGCAGGCGATGACCGGCGTCGGCGCCTCGGGCGAGATGCGCGATACCTCGCCGTAAACGAACTCGTCGAGCATCACGTCGCCGACCACAAGCACGGTCTGATCGGCGAGATCGGCGAGATGCTTGTCGAAATCGAACATCAGCGATACCGGTCCTGCTGATCGAGATAGCCTGTCACGTAACGCTCGACCGCGTTGCCAAGCGGCGTGAATTGGCCGTCGAAGCCGGCACGGCGGAGGTTCTCAGTCGAGGCCTGCGTGAAATACTGATACTGCCCGCGGATCGCGTCCGGCATGTCGACATATTCGATGTTCGGCGGCTGCTTCATCGCCGCGAACATCGCCGTGATCATGTCGCGGAAGCTTTCCGCCTTGCCGGTGCCGACATTGAAGATGCCGTTGACGGTTCCGCGGTCCAAGAGCCAGCGCAGCACCGCGACGGCATCGTCGACATAGATGAAGTCGCGCCGCTGATCGCCGTCGGCGATACCGTCCCTGTGCGACTTGAACAGGCGCACCGGCTGCCCGGCTTTGGCGCCGTCGAACACCTTGGCGAGCACGCTCGCCATGTGGCCCTTGTGATACTCGTTCGGGCCGTAGACGTTGAAGAACTTCAGGCCGACCCAGCGCGGTGGCAGCTTCTCGTTCTTCACATGGCGCGCGATCAGCGCCTGGTCGAACAGGTGCTTGCTCCAGCCGTAGAGATTCATTGGCCGCAGTTTCTGCAACGCGTCCGGCGAGAAATCGTCGGTGAAGCCGTCGTCGCCGTTGCCGTAGGTCGCAGCCGAAGAGGCGTAGATGAATGGGGTGCGCGCGTGCGTGCACCAATCCAGGAGCATGAGCGACAGGCGGAAGTTGTTGTTCATGACGGCGTCGCCGTCGGTGACGGTGGTGTCGGAAATGGCGCCCATGTGGATGACGCCGTCGAGCCGGCGGCCCTCGAGCCAGCGCGCAAGCTCCTCCGGGGCCACGAAATCGGCGATCCGGCGCTTGGCTAAGTTGCGCCATTTGACGTCGCCCTGGCCGAGCCAATCGCTGACGGCGACATCGGC
>DASTGR010000265.1:0-5298 GCA_035718885.1 Pseudolabrys sp.
CGACACGCGCAGCCAGCCCTTGGCGACCGGCACGGGCGCGCCCTGCTGGCCGGTCTCCATGATCTCGTGGCCCTGCGCGTCGAAGTGCCGGAGGGTGAGGAACAGGTCCATGTCCTCGCTCTCGCTCGACACCCAGAACGAGGCGGAGAGGGGGCCGGTCACCTCCATGTCGGCGTCCATCGGCTCCGTCTCGAGCGCCACCCCCATGTTCGGGCGGATGCCGCCCCCGCCCATCACCTGCGACGACGCCGCCGACGTCGAACCCATCGTGCCGAGATGCGACGTGACGTAGGTGCGCGAGGTCGTCTGCTTCGGATTTTCGTGCACGAGTTTGGCGCTGTGCTCCGGCGCGCCGTCCTGCGTCGCGAGGTCGAAATAGAATTTCGTCCACTGCGTGCGCGCGAGCGGCCATTCGTTTTCGTGCCGCCATTCGATCTTGTCGGCGCCGTGTCGGATCGCGAGCTTGACCGGCGGCTCGTCCATGACGCCGTTGTCGACGCCCTTGAGCCAGTGGTCGAAGAAGCGCACCTGATCCTGCCGGCCTTCCTCGGTATAGAACGGATGCACGTGGCTGCCGGTGTGGATGCGCAGCTTCTTGTGCTGCGACGCCGCGCGCGCGAACGCTTCGGTGTTGCCGCGCAAGTGCAGGCCGAATCCGGTCCAATTGCCGACCGAGAGGAACGGCACGGTGATGCGGTCCCAGTCGGCCTGCGCGCCGGCGAGCGCGCCGGTGTCGAGATTGTTCGACAGCCAGAAGTCGAGCGTGTTCACCTTCCAGCGATCCGGCATGGCTTGCGACGCGCGCCCGAGCTTGTGGTGCATCAGGTGCGCGGTGAACCAGTTGGTCATGAACACGTTGAGGATGCCGCCGTGGAACAGCGCATCGCGGTAGATGTCGGCGAAGCCTTCCCACGGGATCATCGCCTTCAGCGAGGGCGGCTGGAGATTGGCGACGAACCACTGGTTGATGGCGAAGTAGGAGATGCCGGAAAGGCCGACCTTGCCGTTGCACCAGGGCTGCGCCGCCGCCCATTCGATGACGTCGTAGAAGTCGATCGCCTCGGCGAAGGACCACGGCTCGCACTGGCCCTGCGAGCGGCCGGTGCCGCGGCCGTCGACGCGCACGCAGGCATAGCCGCGCGGCACCCACCATTCCGGGTTGACCGTCTCCCAGTTCATCCAGTCGTTCTGCTTCTCCTCGAGCGCCGGCGGCACGACCCAGAGCTTGTCCTTCTGGTAGGGACCGAGATTGACGATGGCGGGCACGCGTTCGCCGCTTGTCTCCGGGCGGAAGACGTCGGCCATCAGCGCGGCGCTGTCGCGCATCGGCACAGCGACATCCTTCTCGACCAGAATTCCGCGTGCCGTCATGTCGTGCGTTCTCCCTTATGGCGCCCTGTGAAAATGGCGCGCGTGCCCGAAGGCTTTTTGGTGCGCGGCAACCTACGCCCGCAACTCGGCATATCCAACCGCGAAGCAGGTTGGATTGTGGATATTGCTCACGCGTGACGAAAGCGATTTAACGCGCGGTTTATTGCCTGCATTGCTGCCCTGCGTGTGAGATGCGCGCGCAAGTCAGTATCAACATCAATGCTCTTGGGGGCAGGTCATGTCGATCAGGCTGGCAATATTCTTGGCGCTTTCATTAGTTGGTATTCTCAGCGGAGCGGGCGCCGCCGCGGCGCAGTCCAATCCGCTCATCGGTGCGTGGACGGTCGTTTCGGTCGGCGACGTGCAGCCCGGCAAGACGACGCCGCTTTACGGCGACAAGCCGGAGGGCCTGCTGATCTTCGACGCGCAGGGACGCTACTCGTTGCAGCTCTGCGCCAGCGGTCGGCCGAAATACGCTGCGAACGATCGGACCAAGGGGACCGCGGAGGAATATCGGGCGAACGCGGTCGGCTGCAATCCGCACTGGGGCCGCTACGCGCTCGACGAGAGCAAGAAGGTCATCGTGTTCAAGATCGACCACGCGATGTTCCGCAATTGGGAGAACACCGTTCAGAACCGCACCTACAAGATCGAGAACGGCACGCTGCAATATGCAGTGCCGAACCCGCCGGTAGGCGGCGCCAACCCGATCGTGGTGTGGAAGAGGGCGGAGTAGGGCGGGACTTCACGTCCCATTGGCACTAACGCCAATCGTTGTGCCCTCTCCCCTCGTGGGAGAGGGCAGCCGCAGCGTTGCAAAGAAATGAATGGGTGAGGGGGCCGCCCCCTCACCCGTCATCATAGTTGAAGAGTCCCTCAATGCCCTCTCCCACAGGGGGAGAGGGCGTAGCGTTTGGCGTCGCGCTCGTGGATAGCGCGCCCTTGGCGGCTACTCCACCTTTGCGCCGGAGAGCGCCACGACGTCCTTCCACTTGGCGGCTTCGCGCGCGGCGTAGGCGCGGGCCTCTTCCATGGTCGATGAAATGCAGCGCGCGCCGGCGACCTGGAAGCGCTTCTGCACGGCGTCGTCGGCGGCGATGGTCTTCATCGTCGCGGCGACCTTGTCGATGATCGGCCGCGGCGTGCCCTTCGGGAACACGAAGGCGGCCCACGACGTCACGACGAAGTCCTTCACGCCAGCCTCTTCCATGGTCGGCACGTCCTTCATGGTCGGCCAGCGCTGAGCCGATGTGACGGCGAGCGCGCGCATCTGCCCCGACTGGATGGTGCCGACATAAGAGGCGAGATTGTCGATGGCGAAGGTGACGTCGCCCGACAGCATGGCGGGGATCGTCTGCGCCGCGCCGCGGAACGGCACGTGCGTGGCGTTGATGCCGGCGGTCTTGGCGAACAGCACGCCGGAGAGATGCGGCGACGTGCCGACGCCGGGCGAGCCGAAGGTGACGTTGCCCTTCTGCTTGGCGTAGGCGATGAACTCGGCGACCGACTTCACCGGCACGCGGTCGGAGGCGACGACGAAGACGTTGGGCAATTCCCAGGTCAGCGAGGCCGGCAGCAGATCCTTCTCGGCGTCGAACGGCATGGTCTTGTAGAGATACTGGTTGATGGCGAAGTGGCCGATCGTCGCCGCGCCCATCGTGTAGCCGTCGCCGGGCGCGCCCGACACGACCGCGATGCCGATATTGCCGCCGGCGCCGCCGCGGTTCTCGACCACGAAATTCTGCCCGAGCATGTCCTTGAACTTGTCCATCAGGATGCGCGTGAGCACGTCGGTCGAGCCGCCGGGCGGATAGGGCACGATCACGCGAACCGGATGCGTCGGCCAGGCCTCTTCGGCGCGTGCGCCGGTGGCGAGCGCGACGCCGGCGGCGGCGGCGGTGGTCAGGAAGGCGCGGCGGTCGAGCGGTGACGTCATGAGCGGCATGTCTCCCCCTTCGGCGCCTCATTGGGACGGGCGCCTCGCGGTATCCTAGCGCGGAAATCGGTGCGTGCACGAGGGGGCGGAACGTGCTGCCCTGTCCGGCCGTTGTTCCCTCATGGGACGGCGGCAAGGAGCGGTGATGACATCCAGATCGTGGTTCGATGCGTGGCGGTTTGCCGCCGAGGCGCAGCAGGTGATGACGATGCGCATGATGCGCTTCTGGCAATGCGACGCCACGGCCGGCGCGGAGGCAACCCGCATGGTGACCGAGAAGATGGCGGCGGCCGCCGAGGCGCAGATGGCGGCGGGCCTCGCGCTGATGCGCGGACAGAGCCTGTCGACCGCGCTTAAGCGCGCCTCGACGCCGTACCGCCGCCGCGTGCGCGCCAACCACCGGCGCCTGTCATAATTTTCTTTACTCCATTCTTATGAACTTTTGACACCGGTCCGGCATGCATCCTGCCTAGAGTCGGCGACAGTCAAAGTGTCAGGACAGCGTGCGATGCCGACCGACCTGAGAGCCGCGATGGAAGCCCGCGCCGCGCGCAGGAAGCAGGACAGCGCTCTGGTGCTGCTTTTGCCGCTGGCGATGTGCATCGCGACGGTGATCGCCGCGCTGGAACTGCCGGCGGTGACGGCAGGGTTCAGGCTGTACGGCGTCTTTTAGATCGCGCCCGGTGCCGCCGCTCACTTTGCACGGCGACACCCGTGGTGCTTTTGTTTGACCTCCGGGCTACTCGGCGAGCGCCCGCATCACCTTGATCAGGTCCGATTTGCCCTCGAAGCCGATGCCGGGAAGTTCGGGCATGACGATATGGCCATTCTCGACCTTCACGCCGTCCGGAAATCCGCCGTAGGGCTGGAAGAGGTCCGGGTAGCTTTCGTTTCCGCCCAGCCCCAGGCCGGCCGCGATGTTGAGCGACATCTGGTGGCCGCCATGGGGAATGCAGCGCGAAGGCGACCAGCCGAACTGATGCAGCACGTCGAGCGTGCGCAGGTACTCGACCAGGCCGTAGGACAGCGCGCAATCAAATTGCAGCCAATCGCGGTCCGGCCGCATCCCGCCGTAGCGCAGGAGATTGCGCGCGTCCTGATGTGAGAACAGGTTTTCGCCCGTCGCCATCGGACCCGGATAGAATTCGGCGAGCGCCGCCTGCAACGCATAGTCGAGCGGATCGCCCACCTCCTCGTACCAGAACAGCGGATATTGCCGCAGCATCTTGGCGTAGGCGATGGCGGTCTCGAGGTCGAAGCGCCCGTTCACGTCGACGGCAAGCTGCGCCTCGCTGCCGATTTCATCGAGGACCGCCTCCACGCGCCCCTGATCTTCACCGATGGGGGCTCCGCCGATTTTCATTTTCACGACATTGTAGCCGCGATCGAGATAGCCGCGCATCTCGGACCGAAGCGCGGTGTTGTCCTTGCCCGGGTAGTAATAGCCACCCGCCGCATAGACGAAGACGCGCGGATTGGCTTCGCGCCCCTTCTGTTCGGCCAGCATCCGGAACAGGGGCTTGCCTGCGATCTTCGCCGCCGCGTCCCAGATCGCCATATCGAGCGTTCCGACGGCGACCGAGCGCTCGCCATGCCCGCCGGGCTTTTCGTTCGACATCATCGCTGCCCAAAGCTTGTGCGGGTCGAGATTGTCGCCGGCTTCGTTGAGGACGCTCCTGGGATCGGCTTCCAGGATGCGGTTGCGGAAGCGCTCGCGGATGAGACCGCCCTGGCCGTACCGGCCGTTCGAATTGAAGCCGTACCCGACCACCTTTCGGCCGTCGCGCACGACGTCGGTCACGACGGCGACGAGGCTCGCCGTCATTCTGGAGAAGTCGATGTAGGCGTTGCGGATGGGGGACGATATAGGCTGCGTGATCTCACAGACATCGACGATGCGCATTGGAGGTCCTCGTCTCGGTTCGCGGGCGTCGCGGATGGGTACGCCTAGCGTGCCGGAGCGGCCAATGCCAAGATCGGTTCGCGTCATG
>DASTGR010000266.1:0-10204 GCA_035718885.1 Pseudolabrys sp.
GTGCGTCTCCGCCAGCGCATGCTCCGTCGGCAGCCGCACGCCAAAACCGGCCGCGCCGCTCAGGATGCTGTCGCGCAGCACGAGGTAGACCTGCTTGGCCTTTGCCTCGCCGAGCCAGTCGCGCAAGGCTGCCTCCCGCAATCGGCGCTTTCGCCGGGTTCTTTACTTGGTATCTTTTAGCATACATTATCGGGGACCCCCGGCAAGTCCACCGACGAGCAGGTGAAGAAAAAAGCCCGCATGACCGCGCCACTGACCCTTATCGACAAGCTCTGGGCCGCGCACGAGATCACGCGGCGGGAAGACGGCGCCGCGCTGCTCTTCGTCGACCGGCATTACGTGCACGAGGGCTCGTTCCATGCCTTCAGCCAGATGAAGGCGCGCGGCCGCAAGGCGGCGGAGCCCGGGCTGACCTTCGGCGTCGCCGACCATTACGTGCCGACGCGCGGCCGGGACCACGAGATCGCCAATCCCGAGATCGCGGCCATGGTCCGCAATCTCGACCTCAACACGACCGAGAACGGCATCAAGTTGTTCGGCCTGCACGATCCGCGGCAGGGCATCGTGCACGTGGTCGGCCCCGAGCAGGGCCTCACCCTGCCCGGTCTGCTCATCGTGTGCGGCGACAGCCACACCTCGACACATGGCGCCTTCGGCGCCTACGCCTTCGGCATCGGCGCCTCCGAAGTCGCCCACGTGCTGATGACGCAGACGATCTGGCAGAAGAAGCCGAAGCGGATGCGGATCAACGTCGAAGGCGCGGCCGCCCCCGGCATATCCGGGAAAGACATCGCGCTCGCCATCATCGCGCGCGTCCACTCCGACGGCGCGCAGGGGCATGCCGTCGAATTCGCCGGCAGCGCCATCCGTGCGCTGTCGATGGAAGGCCGCCTCACTCTCTGCAACATGTCGATCGAGGCCGGCGGCCGCTGCGGCATGGTCGCGCCGGACGCCACAACCTTCGCCTATCTCAAGGGCCGCCCCTACGCACCGCAGGGCGAGGCTTTCGCGCGCGCCGTCGAAGATTGGGCGAAACTGACGAGCGACGCCGGGGCGACGTTCGACCGCGAAGTCACGCTCGACGCCGCTGCAATCGCGCCGATCGTCACCTGGGGCACGACGCCCGACGACGCGCTGCCGATCGACGCCAGCATCCCCGATCCGGCGGGCGAGACCGACCCCGCGCGCGCGCAATATCTCCGCGAGGCGCTCGACTATATGGGCGTGCGCCCCGGCCAGAAACTCACCGACATTGCTGTGGACCGCATCTTCATCGGCTCCTGCACCAATTCGCGCATCGAGGATTTGCGCGCCGCCGCCGCTGTGCTCGCCGGGCGGAAATCGAAGGTGCCCGGTCTTGTCTCGCCCGGCTCGTCGCTGGTCAAGCAGCAGGCCGAGCAGGAAGGCCTCGACAAGGTGTTCCGCGACGCCGGCCTCGAATGGGCCGACTCCGGTTGCTCAATGTGCGTCGGAATCAACGGCGATCTCGTGCCGTCCGGCGAACGCTGCGCCTCGACCACCAATCGCAATTTCCGGGGCCGCCAGGGCCAAGGCGCGCGCACGCATCTGATGTCGCCTGCCATGGTGGCCGCCGCCGCGGTCACCGGGCATCTCGCCGACGTCCGGCCAATGCTCGCCGGGCGCAAATCATAAGAAGACTGCAAAGAGGAGACGCATCATGAAGATATTTGCCGCTTTCGCCGCCGGCGCTCTCGCGCTCGTTTGCGCGACCGCGCCGCAGGCGCGCGCCGAGGATTATCCGTCGCGGACGATCCGCCTCATCGTCGGCGCGCCTCCGGGCGGCACCACCGACACCATCGCGCGCTCCATCGCGGTACCGATGGCGGCGGCGCTGAAGCAGAGCGTCGTGGTCGAGAACAAGGCCGGCGCGGGCGGCAATATCGCCGCCGAATATGTCGCGAAGTCGCCGGCGGACGGCTACACGCTGCTCGTCTCGTTCAGCAGCCACACCATCAACGCCTCGCTCTACCCGCACCTGCCCTACGATCCGGCTGCCGACTTCACCGCCATCACCAAGGTGGCGACGGTGCCGAGCATGCTGGTTGGCAATCCGAAGCTGCCTGCGAAGGACGTCAAGGCGCTGATCGCGCTCGCCAAGGAGAAGCCGGGCAAGCTGACCATCGGCATTGGCGGCATCGGCTCGTCGCTGCATCTCGCCGGCGAGAAGTTCAAGCTGGCAACCGGGGCGCAACTCCTCAACGTGCCGTACAAGGGCACGGCACCGGCGCTGACCGACCTGCTCGGCGGCAATATCGATCTCATGTTCATCAGCCTCGTCACCGGCACGCAGCAGGTCCGTGCTGGTAACCTGCACGCCTTCGGCGTCACCAGCCCGCAGCGTCAGCCGTCCCTGCCCGACGTCCCGGCGATTGCCGAAAGCGTGCCGGGCTTCGAGTCGAGCGCGTGGTTCGGCGTGTTCGGGCCGGCCAAGCTTCCGCCCGAGGTCACGAAGAAACTGAACCAGGTGATCGTGGCCGGCCTCGCCGCGCCCGAGATGCAGAACCGCCTGAAAACGGAAGGCGCGACGCCAGTCGGCGATTCGCCGGAAGACTTTGCTGCCTTCGTGCGCGAGGACATCAAGCGCTGGGCGCCGATCGTGAAGGCGTCGGGCGCCAAACCGAACTGACCGGGAACGCGCGATGGAAAAGTTCGTCCGCCTTACTGCCACGGCCTGCCCGCTGACGGTGCCGAATTTGAACACCGATCAGATATTGCCGGCGCGCTATCTCAAATGGCCGCGGTCGAAGGGGCTCGGCACGGTCCTGTTCCAGGACCTGCGCTTCGACGCCGACGGTAAGGAGAAGCCGGACTTTCCGCTCAACAAGCCGGCGTACCGGGCTGCGAAGATCCTGCTCGGCGGGCGCAATTTCGGCGGCGGTTCCTCGCGCGAGGCCGCCGTCTATGCGATCTACGATTCCGGCATTCGCTGCGTGGTCGCGCCGTCCTTCGGCGATATCTTTGCCCAGAACGCGGTCAAGAACGGCCTGCTGGCGGCGATCGCATCGGAGGAAGACATCGCCCCCTTCGCGGCGGCCGTGACGGCCAATCCGGCGCGAACGATCACGGTCGATCTCGAGCAGCAGACTATCACCAGCGGCGGCATCACCTGCAAGTTCGCGATCGAGCCGGTGAGCCGCAACCAGTTGCTCAACGGCTGGGACGATATCGACCTGACCGAGAGCCGGCGCGCCGAGATCGACGCATTCCGGGCGCGCGACCGGCAGGAGCGGCCGTGGGCGACACCGCCGGCGCACTGACCCGCCCCCGCGCGCTAGATCGTGCGCGACATCTTCATGCGGTAGTGGAAATTTGCCGCGTCGTGCCAGTTGTAGCTGGCGATGAGCGTGCCTTTTCGGGTGATGTAGCGCCTGAGCGCGCAGGTCCCGACCGCGTCGGCCTTGCTGTCGAGATTTGCGGCGACCTCGGCGCTCATCGGCGCGCCGAAGATATCCTGCTCGACGTCGATGATCTCTTCGCCGGTGCGCTCGGAAAGATGTGCGTAGAACGGGCCGACACAGCGCCTGAGTTCGCGCACGAATTTGCCGGCGCGCGGCGCGACATAGGAGTGCAGGTAGCAGACGATCTTGCCGCCCTTGCGCCGCAAGCCCTTGAGCACGTGCCAGCGCTCCCCGGCGGAGCCCCCGACATCGGCGGCCATCCCGGCGTCGAGCGTCACGCGTTCGATCGACAAGAGCTCATAGTCCGTATCGAGGGCAAACTGAAAGAGATCGGACAATGACGACAGCGAGTGCACGTAGCGGGCTTGCGGCGTCGCCGATATAACGATGCTGCCGGCACCCTGCCGGCGCTGCACCATGCCCTGCTCCACCAGTCGTCGCAGGGCCTCGCGCACCGTGAAGCGGCTGGCGTTGAACTCGTCGCAAAGCTCGCTTTCGGTCGGCAGCCGGGTATCGACCGAATATGTCCCCGTCTCCATGCGCCGGCTTAGCGTATTGAAGATCTGCACGTAGCGCGGCGCGTCCGAACTCATCGCAGCAAGGACCTTCGTCGTTCGACGCGCTCCGGCTGAGTTGCAGGAATCGCGGACTACTCCTTATAGCGGCGCTCAAACTCCCACACATCCGGGAACCCGATCAAGTCGTTGAACTCGGTGAAGGAGTACATGGGCACTTCGGCCGAGGTGGTGCCGTTCTTCTGGAGGTCGGCATAGGCGTGGCGCAACGCCTGCCCGGCCGAGAGGAACCCGAGCGCCGGGTGGATCGCGATATTGAAGCCAAGCTCATGCAGCTTGTCGGAGGGCAGCATGGGCGTCCGCCCGCCATGGACCATGTTGGCCAGGAGCGGCTTGTCGATGCGGCGACCGATCTCCGCCAGTTCCTCGACGCTTTCCGGCGATTCGACGAAGATGATGTCCGCGCCGGCTTCGCCATAGGCGACGCCGCGGCGGATCGCGTCTTCGAGGCCGTTGCCGGTCCGCGCGTCGGTGCGGGCAACGATCAGGAAGTCGGCGCTCGAGCGGGCATCGCTGGCGACTTGCACCTTGCGCACCATGTCGGCCATCGGGATGACGCGACGGAACGGCGTATGGCCGCATTTCTTGGGGAATTCCTGATCCTCGATCTGGATTGCCGTGACACCGGCCTTCTCATAGCCCCGCACCGTGTGGCGCACGTTGAGCAAGCCGCCATAGCCCGTATCGGCATCGGCGATGACGGGGGTCTTGGTCATGCCGGCAATGCGGCCGATCCGGTCGATCATTTCGGAATAGGTGGCAAGGCCGGCGTCCGGCAACCCGAGCGAGGAGGCAACCGTGCCGTACCCGGTCACGTACAGGGCCTTGAAACCCATGCGATCCGCGATCAGCGCCGAGATGAGGTCGTAGACCCCCGGCGCCGTGACGAAGGCGCCGTTGTCGATTTCCTTCCGCAACGCGGGATTGGCCATGTGGCGTCGTTCCTGGTTGGACCAAATTTGTCCGGACAGCATTTCTATGCCAGCATGCTTTCAAGTTTCAAGCGGGCCGTCTGCCTGCGCGAAACCGTCACGATCAACACCTCGATCGGCGGAAGAAAAAGCACATGACCGACGTGCAAGGCTGGCGCCGCAAATTCGGCGTCCTCGGACCCTCGACCAACACCATCGTGCAGCCGGATTTCGACGCCATGCGTCCGTTCGGCGTGACCAACCACTACAGCCGCATCTTCACCCCGAACGCCAACGCCGTCAGCAATGAGAGCTTCCGCGCCGGCGCCGAGGTGATCGCCTCGAACGTGCTGGAGGCTGTGCGCAGCGTCATGACCTGCAAGCCGGATTATCTGGTTATGGGCATGTCGGCGGTGACCTTCTTCGACGGCGAGAAGGGCGCGGATCGCTTCACCCGCGAGGTCGAGGAGACCTCGGGCATCAAGATCAGCATCGGCAGCGACGCCTGCACGGCGGCGATGAACACCTATGGCGGCGTCAAGCGCATCGCCGTCCTGTCGCCCTATTGGCCGGCCATGAATACCGAGGTCGCTCGCTATTTCGGCGACAAGGGCTTCCAGGTCGTGCGCGACAAGTGCCTGCAATGCCGATCATGGACGCTGATCGCCGAGCAGACGACCGACACGCTGCGCACGGCGCTGCGCGAACTCGACGGCGACGACGTCGACGCCATCGTTCAGGTCGGCACCAACCTCTCCATGGTGAAGCTCGCCGCCGCCGCGGAAATGTGGCTCGGCAAGCCCGTGATCGCCATCAACACAGCGACCTACTGGCACGCGCTGCGCGCCAACGGCATCCAGGACCGCATGGACGGCTTCGGCCGCCTGCTGGCGGAGTTCTGACCGGCCATGAGCGCGCGCGGCAACGCCACGATCCAGCGCATCGTCGACATCGACCCGTTCGCGCTGCAACTCGGCTTCCTGCTGCCCGGCGCGTCCCTCGACGCGCTCAGCGAGCACCGTGCCGCACTCGACGGCGCCCATGTTGATTGGGGTGGCGGCACGATCCTGCTCGCAGTGCAGAGCCACCTCGTCCGCGCCGGCGGCAAGACGATCCTGATCGACACTTGCGTCGGGGAGCACAAGCAGCGCCCGGCGCGGGCCGACTGGCACGATCGCGCGTCGACCCGCTACCTCGCCAATTTGAAGGCCTGCGGCTGCACGCCCGACGATATCGACATCGTCATGTGCACACATCTGCACGCCGACCATGTCGGCTGGAACACGCGGCTCGATAACGGGCAGTGGGTGCCGACCTTCGCGAAGGCGCAGTATCTCATGAGCCTGCGCGAGGTCGAGCAACGCGCCAACGAAGCGGCCGTGAAGCCCGAGGCCAACCACGGCAGCTACCAGGACAGCGTGCTTCCGGTTCTGGAACGGGGCGCGGCCGCGTTCGTCGACGCTGGCGACGAGATCGTCGACGGCGGAAAAATTCTCGCCCTGCCCGGCCATGCGCCCGGGCAGATCGGCCTCGAATTACAGCAAGCCAGCGGGACCGACATATTCTGTGGCGATGCGATCCACAGCCCCGTGCAGGTTTTCCGCCCCGAATGGTCGAGCGCCTTCTGCCACGACAAAGCGCAGGCCGCGGTGACGCGGCGCGCCTTGCTCGAGCGCGCCGCCGGCGAGGAGCTGCGCCTGATCCCGGCGCATCTGCGCGGCAGCCACATGGGCGTGCGCGAAACCGGCGGGCGCTTCACGCCAGTCATCGCCCCATAATAATCACGCCACTTTTTCGACGTCGCGCAGCGACTGGATCATCGACGTGCGCATCACGTACGTCCGGTGCTTCTCGGGGTCTTCGGCGGTGCGGCGGAGCTCGTCGTAATAAGCCTTACGTGCCTCCGGCTCGCGCGTGTTGAGGATGGCGCGGTTGCGCAGCGTCGTCTGCTGCACAACGTCGAGCGCGACCTTGCGCCGCTGCCGGCTATAGCGTTCCAGCGTCTCGAGCGGCGCGCCACGGATCACCGCGATCAGCTTCTCCGCGAGGTTGAAGGCGTCGTGGATGCCGCCATTGAGTCCCATGCCGCCGAGCGGGTTGTTCACATGCGCGGCGTCGCCGGCGATCAGCATCCGGCCTTTCACATAAGTCGAGGCGACGCGCTCGTGCACGCGGTAGGCGGTACGATGCGTTACCTCGTACGGCTCGCTCCGGCGCCAGGCGCCTTGCAGCAGCCGTTCGCCGCGTTCCGGCGAGGTGACGTCCTTGTCCTCGAGCGCGGCGTCGACCGGGAACAGCGCGCGCCAGACCCGCTTCGTGCGGATGATCACGTACCATTCCTTCGGATCGGAAAGGTAAGAGATGTTGGCGAGATCCGGCATCGCCTCGCGGAAATCGAAAGTGGTCGACAGCGTCAGGAACAGCTCGGGAATGGTGATGCCCTCGAAGGCCGCGCCGATCGCCGGCCGCACGATGCTGCCGATGCCGTCGGCGCCGACGAGGAAGGTGCCTTTGAGCGTCTCCTGCTTGCCGTCGCCCGCGACCACGTCGAGTTCGACGCCCCCGGAGCCCTGCCGCGCCGCCACCGCCCTGGTGCCGAGGCGGATCGTCGCAAGCGGCTCCTTCAGCAATCGGGCATAAAGCAGTTCTCCCAGCCGCCATTGCTCGCATTGCAGGCGATATGGATGCTTGGTGTCCGGCAAAAGCCGCGACAGTTCGAACGTCGCCACCACGCCTTCATTGCGGTCGCGGAATTGCCAGGTCGGGCAGATCAACCCCTGCTCGATCATCGAGTCCACCACGCCGAACCGCTCGAGCATGTCGAGGGTCGGCGGATGAAAAGTCGATGCGCGCAAGTCGTGTGGAAGCTCTGGGCACGTCTCGACAAGCGTGACAGCCACGCCCTCCTCGACCAGCAGGCTCGCGACGACAAGCCCCACCGGGCCTGCTCCGACGATGATCACGCGCGGCTCGACATCATTCGACATGAAACGTCCTTGGACTTCCTTGACAGGGCACTGGGGTCGGGCATGATTAGGTTGTCCGGACAAAGATGACCGGCTTTGCTGCGCGGGACAAGGGACTTGGTGAACATCTCCCGAAGGCCGAGAACTCCGATCCGCGCCGCACACGCAGGCGCGGTGGAAAGTGTCCGGCGCGCGCCATGAGCGATAAACCCGGACTGGCAGGCGCCCGCATTCCGCTGCCAGGTCCGGCAATCGCAGCCGCAATCACGCTGATCCTGATCACGCTCGGAATCATGGTCGGCGGCAAGGTCATCGCGCATCAGGTCGTGTCGGGGCTGCTTCTTGGCGCGATCTACATGACGGTCGCGGTCGCCTTCACGCTCACCATCGGCGTCCTAAATTTCCTCAACTTCACGATCCCCACCTTGTTCATGCTGACCGGAATGGTGGCTTGGGGACTCCTGTCCGGCGGGTATCTCAGCCTCGCCGGCCGCGGCGCCTGGCTCACCGCGCTCGCCTGCGGCGTCGCGGTCGCCGTCGCCGCTTCGCTTCTGGTCGAACGTTTCACGTTCCGCTACCTGAAGATGAAGCACGGCGATGCGACCGAGCATGCGATCCCGCTCGTCTCCTCGCTCGGCTTCCTCATCATCTTCGAGAATCTCGTCCTCATCTCGATGGGTTCTGACTCGCAGCGTTTCGCGGTGCCGTTCACGGCTGATCTCCATGTCGCCGGCATCGTCATCGGCGTGCCGCAGTTAGTGAGCTGCGTGCTGGCCGTCGCCGTCGTCGCCGCGCTCAATTTCGTTTTGAGACAAACCAAGGTCGGCCGCGCGCTGCGCACCATCGCAGAGAACCCCGACACGGCATCGCTACTCGGCGTCGACGTCGGCCGCGTCGTGCCGGTCGTCTTCATCCTGACCGGCCTGCTCGCGGGCGTCGCCGGCGCGCTGTTCACCGTTAATTACGGCGACGTCTCGCCCTACATGGGCGACAATGTCGGCACCAAGGCGATCGCCGCGATGGTGCTCGGCGGCGTCGGGTCGATCTGGGGCGCGATCGCCGGCGGCCTCGTGGTCGGTCTCGCCGAGACGCTGTCGATCCAGTTCTTCGGCGGCGACTCGGTCGCGATGACGGTGTGGGGACTCGTGCTCGCCATCATTGTCCTGCGCCCGAAAGGATTGTTCGGGGGCGCGACCATCGGCAAGGGGAAGATGTGATGCCCCGGCCGCATGCCGCACGCACTCGAACCGGAGCCGCATCGTCATGAGCGGCTATGTCTCCGGCGTCCTCGCGATATTCTGCGTCAACCTCGTCTTTGCCTATGGCATTTTCGTCACGGCGGCGGCGGGACAGATCAATCTTGGCGGCGCCGGCTTCCAGGCGATCGGCGCTTACGCAGCCGGCTGGCTGGCAAGCCAGCTCGGGTTGCCTATCTGGCTATCGATCGTCGCCGCCGCGGCGGTCGCGGCGCTGGTCGGGTTCCTCATCTCGTTCCCGGTGCTCAGGACCCGCGGCGTCTACATGGTGCTCGCCACCTTCGCGTTCGGCGAGGTCGTCGCCGGGTTCCTTCTGCACACGGACGTGTTCGGCGGCGCCATGGGCATGGTGGTGCCGTTCCACATTGAATTGTGGGTGCTGGTCGTCTCGGCGATCGCGGTAATGCTTGCATCGTTCTACCTGATGGCGACCCGGCTCGGCCTCGCCATGCGTTCCGTCAACGACGACGAGGACGCCGCGATCGTGATGGGCGTGAACGTGCGCGCCGTGCAGGTCGCCGCCTTCACCATCGGCGGCGCATTCACCGGGCTTTCGGGCGCGCTTTATGCGCTCAACTTCGGCTTCGTCGAAGCGCAGTATTTCAACGCGCTGCTGTCGATCTTCGTCCTCCTCTTCGTGCTGATCGGCGGCACGCAGACGGCGTGGGGGCCGCTTGCCGGAACGCTTTTCTTTACACTCCTGCCCGAATTATTCCGGATCGGCGGCTCTGCGCGTTACCTGATTTTCGGCATCGTCATTGTCTTCATGATGGCGCTTCGCCCGGAAGGCATCGTCACGCGCGGCCTTGTCCGCCGCCTGTCGTTTCGGGGAGGCGCCGGTGGCAGCTGATCCCGCGCTGGTGCTCGACGGCGTGACCAAGCGCTTCGGCGGCCTTGCCGTGACACAGGACATCCGCTTCGACGTGCCGGCCGGCGCACGTACGGCCCTGATCGGCCCCAACGGCGCCGGCAAGACGACGCTCTTCAACCTCGTCTCAGGGGTCTACAAAATCGACGCCGGCCGCATCCTGCTGGACGGCCGGCCGATCCACGATCTTCCGCCGCGCAAGCGCGTCC
>DASTGR010000267.1:0-6508 GCA_035718885.1 Pseudolabrys sp.
AGAAGCCGGTCACCGCGCTGCTCGGCGGCGCGAAGACTAACCGCGTCACCTTGAGCTGGACCATCAACGCGCCGACGCTCGCCGGCGCCGAAGCGCTGCTCGATCAAGGGCGCGCGCTCGGCTATTCCAATTTCAACGTCAAGGTCGGTCACCCGCAGAGCACAACCTACGATGTCGAACTGGTGCGGCTGGTGACGTCGTTCTCGCCGGACGGCTTCCACTGGTGCGACGCCAATACCAGCTACGATCTCGACACCGCGCGCGAGATGGCGCCGAAATTCGCCGATCTCGGCCTCAAGGCGCTGGAATCGCCGCTGCCGCCGAACCGCCTGCGCGACTATCACGCGCTCAAGCGCCAGGGCGCGCTGCCGATTCTGATGGACGAGGGCATCGTCGCGCCGGCGGAAGTCGAGGAGTTCATCGCGCTCGACATGTTCGACGGCATCGCCATGAAGGTGGCGCGCTGCGGCGGCCTTTGGAACGCGACGCGTATCGCCACGCTGCTGCGCGAGCACGATTTGCTGCTGTTCGCGTCTGGCTTGACCGATCCGGAACTGTCGATGGCCGCGTCGGCGCATTTCTTCTCGTGGGCCGGGCTCGAACTGCCGGCGGCGCTCAACGGTCCGCAATACATCGCCGAGCGCGGCACCGGCGACGCCGCCTTCCGCGCGCGCGGCGACGTCATGCCGGTGCCGACGGGGCCGGGTCTCGGCGTCACGCTGAACGACACAATTCGCCGCAGCCTTGCGACGGTTGCGCGGCTCGAGGATGCTTTACCGGCATGACGGCTCTGTTACGCTGATGGAAACCACGCACAAAAGACGTCGGGATTAAGGGAAGGACGATGGCGCTCGTGAGCGAAACCGCGAAACCAGTCACGGCCGACGGCCCGCCGAGCGGTTACCGCGCATTGCGGAAGCTGACGCCGCTCATCGGCATCGTCGGCTTCCTGGTCGCCTGGCAGCTCTTCGTCATCATCTGGAAAGTGCCGCCCTATCTTCTGCCGACGCCGACGGCGATCGCGCACACCTTCTTCAGCGAGCTGCCGGACCTGCTGCGCCACGGCTGGGTCACGGTCTACGAGATGATCGCCGGCTACGCGCTCGCGGTCGCGGTCGCGATCCCGCTCGCCATTGCCATCACCTCGTCGCGCCGCTTCAACGAGCTCGTCATGCCGACGATGCTGTTCTTCCAGATCGTGCCGAAAGTGGCGATCGCGCCCTTGTTCCTCGTCTGGTTCGGCGTCGGCGCCACGCCGAAGATCCTCGTCGCTTTCCTGATCTCGTTCTTCCCGATCGTCATCGACGCCGCGGTGGGCTTACGCTCCATGTCGCCGGAGATGGGCGATCTCGCCAAGTCGATGGGGGCGTCGCGCTGGCAGATCTTCGCGCAGTTCCGTCTGCCGACCTCGCTGCCCTATCTGTTCAGCGGCCTCAAGGTCGCGGCGACGCTCGCCATCGCCGGCACGGTGGTCGGCGAGTTCGTCGGCGCCGACAAGGGGCTCGGCTATCTGCTGCTCGTCACCAATTCCAACATGCAGACGTCGCTGATGTTCGCGACCATCGTCGCGCTGACCATCATCGGTCTCGTCTTCTATTACCTCGTGGAGCTCCTCGAGAGCTTCCTGATCCCGTGGCACGTCACGCATCGGGTGCAGGAGACCGGCACGATGTAATCAAGGCCGTTGCGGGCGCGAGTCCCGCGGCGGGGGCGATCAACAACAAAGGCGTCGCCTCGTGCGACGCCAAGCAGGGAGGAGAAGGCGATGAAACGTAAAGGTCTGATGCTGTCGCTGATCGCGGCAGCGGTCCTGTCGGCGTTCGCGGCGCCGGCCAGCGCGCAGGAGAAATTCCCGTTCCGCCTGAACTGGACGCTGTACGGCGAGCACGCGCCGTTCTTTGTCGCGCTCGACAAGGGCTTCTACAAGGACGAGGGACTCGACGTCGAAATCCTCGAGGGCTCCGGCTCCACCACGGTCGCGCAGCTCGTCGCCAATTCGACCAACCCGGTCGCCTATGTCGACGCCGCCACGATGATGCGCGGCATCTCGGCCGGCATGCCAATCAAGGCCGTCGGCGTCACGCTCCAGCAGAGCCCGATGTCGTTCATCTACCGTGCCGACGCGGCCAAGCCGACGAAGATCAGTGAGATCAAGGGCAGCCGCATCGCCATCACGGCGGGCGACGCGAGCCTCGCGATCTTCACCGCCTTCATGGGCAAGCTGAACATGCAGGTCTCGGACGTCCAGCTCATCACCGTCGCCAATCCGGCGGCGAAGGAGCAGGCCGTGCTCAACAAGCAGGCCGACTCGCTGCTCGGCTATTTCATGGATCAGGGGCCGCGCATGCAGCTCCAGTCCGGCGTGAAGATGGGTTGGACCCGGCTCTATGACATGGCCGGCGTGACGACGCTCTCGAGCGCCATCATCGCCAACAATGACTGGCTCAAGGACGCCAAGCACCAGGACGCGATGAAGCGTTTCCTGCGCGCCTCGCAGCGCGGCTGGGATTACACGGCCAAGCATCCGGAGGAGGCGGCCGACATCTTCATCAAGCACGCCAAGGCCTTCAACAAGGAGATCGCGCTGCTCGAGATCAACGGCACGATGACGATCATCCACACCAAGCACACGCAAGGAAAGCCGCTGTTCTGGTCGGCGAAGGAGGACTGGCAGGAGAGCCAGGACCTCCTGGAGAAGTTCGCCAAGATGCCGCCGCAGCCCGACATGGCGAAGTACTACACCAACGAGTACCTGTCCGAAGCGCCCTACATGAAGAAGTAGGCGCGCTGCCGCTCAGCCTCTCCGCGGGCGTTCCGCGGGGAGGCATCTCCTTTGAAACTGGAAAGACGATGCTCGCGACGACCGAACCGTTCATCCGGCTGACCAATGTCGGCAAGCAGTACCAGACCAAGGACGGCGTGGTCGAAGCCTGCTCGGACATCAATCTCGACATCAGGCAGTCGGAGTTCGTCGCCATCGTCGGCCCGTCCGGCTGCGGCAAGACCACGATCATGAAAATGGTCGCGGGCCTCCAGCCCTACACCGAAGGCACGATCACCATCGGCGGCAAGCGCGTCGACAGGCCGCAGACCGACGTCGGCATCGTCTTCCAGGAAGCGATCATGCTCGACTGGCGGGACGTGCTCGCCAACGTCATGCTCCAGATCGACATCCGCAAGATGGACCGGGCGAAGTACGAGCCGGTCGCGCGCGATCTCCTCAAGGCGACGGGCCTGACCGGCTTCGAGCGCAAGAAGCCCTACGAACTCTCCGGCGGCATGCGCCAGCGCGTCTCGATCTGCCGCGCGCTGGTGCACGGGCCGAGCATGCTGCTGATGGACGAGCCGTTCGGCGCGCTCGACGCGCTGACGCGCGAGCAGATCTCGATGGATATCCAGCATCTGTGGATGGAGACGCGCAAGACGGCGCTGCACATCACGCATTCGATCCCCGAAGCGGTGCTGCTCGCCGACCGCGTCGTGGTGATGGGGCCGCGTCCGGGCCGCATCGTCGAGATCATCGACATCGACCTGCCGCGCCCGCGCCGGCTCGACAATCTGCCGCCGGCGTTCCACGACTACTCCAACCGCATCCGCGCCATCTTCAAGTCGAAGGGCGTACTGGCGATGGATTGAGGACGCGGGACCGAAGCGCCAGAGGTTTTGCGGCCGCCCTGGCGTAGTCGATGAAACTTTGAGTCACCGAGCTGATAGTGCGACTCTTCAGGGTCACTATGCCATTGGGCCGTCGCGCTACCGGCAGGTTGACCGGCAGCACTTTCAGCTCCGACTGCTTTGCCAGAAACTTGAAGGACGATGCCGGAAACACGGTTACAAAGCGGCCCGTCGCCAGGAGGCTGACGCGCATATGCGGGCAGTCCGTAACCACGGCTGCACGAGGGGGAGATAGGCCGCTGCCCCGAAACGCCTCAGTGATGATTCCGCCAATCACACTGTCCGGTGGAGGCAGGACCCAGGGCTCGTTCGCCAGATCCTTGACGTCGATCCTGCGCCGACGCGCCCACGGGTTTTGCGCGCCCGCCGCGA
Organism: Pseudolabrys sp.; assembly: GCA_035718885.1. Lineage (GTDB taxonomy): Bacteria > Pseudomonadota > Alphaproteobacteria > Rhizobiales > Xanthobacteraceae > Pseudolabrys. The sequence continues at coordinate 4,048 of DASTGR010000267.1, forward strand.
CAACATACGACTCGTCAAAGAGCGGCTCGAAGTTGAAACGCGCGTCTTCGACGCCGCCGTGGCTGCGCACGACCAGGAGATCGACCTTGCGCTCTGCAAGGGCGTCGTGCAGTGCTCCGATGTAGCCGCTGGTGACGTGGAAGGTCACGCGGGGATAGCGGTGCGAGAGCCGGTCGACTACGGCGGAGACGAAGCTTGCCGCCAGGAACGTGGTCGTGCCAATCCGCAATTCCCCGGCAGTCGCATCCGCAAGATGCTCGATAGCCTTCACGCCCTGGCGGAGATCGTCGAACACGGCCACTCCGCAATCGAGCAAAGCACGGCCATACTCAGTCAACTCGATGCCCTTGGGATGCCGGTCGAGCAGGCGGACGCCAAGGGCTCGTTCCAGGTCGGCAATCGATCTCGAAACGTTCGGCTGAGTGCTCGTCAGCGTTTTCGCCGCTCTGCCCATGCTGCCGGCCTGCGCCACGGTCATGAAGACGTGCAGGTCCTGCAATTTCAGGCGGCTTCCGGTACGGTCGCTCAACTGCATTGGTCACCCATGCCGGGTTTGAGATGATGTCATCACGGAATAGCCTTATGCGCTTATGGCCGCGGAGACTATCATCTTCGGGCGGCGAATTGGCGGGCGGGTAGCAACTGCCGATATGAGCTTGCAGCTCCGCTTCGGAGTATCTCCTGATGATCTTCTCTCGGCGTCGAGCTTTGCAGATCGTAGCCGGGGCCGCCGCCATCCGCGCGGGACTGCGACCCGTGTCGGCGCAGGCCTATCCCTCGCGACCGGTGCGCATCGTCGTCGGATTTGGCGCTGGTGGCCCGAATGACATCCTGGCGCGTATGCTCGCCCGGTGGTTATCGGAGCGGCTTGGACGACCATTTGTGGTCGAGAACCGGCCGGGCGCTGGCAGCAATATCGCTACAGAAGCGGTCGTCCGCGCGTCTCCGGATGGCGGCGAGCTTTTGCTCGTTGGCTCGCCGAACGCGATAAATGCGACGCTCTATTCGAATCTCAAATTCGACTTCATCCGGGACATCGCGCCGGTGGGCGGCCTGATGCGCGGCGCTTTGGTGATGGTGGTCCATCCCTCCGTTCCGGCCAGTACGCTTCCGGAGTTTGTCGCCTATGCCAAGGCGAACCCCGGCAAGCTGTCATATGGCTCGGGAGGAATCGGCGGCATCACACATATCACGGCCGAACTCTTCAAACAGCGAGCGGGAGGTCTCCATATCCTCCACGTCCCCTATCGCGGAGTGGCGCCGGCCCTTGCCGATCTGCTGCGCGGCCAGGTCCAGGTCGTCTTTATGAATGTGCTCCCGTCGATCGGCTACATTCGATCCGGCAAACTGCGTGCGCTCGGGATAACGACCGCAATGCGCTCGGACGCGTTGCCGGAGGTCGCTCCCATAGGCGAGTCCGCGCCCGGTTATGAAGCCAGCTCGTTCTTCGGAATCGGTGCGCCGAAGCGCACACCCGTCGAGATCGTCGCCCTGCTCAACAAGGAGGTCGGCGCGGCGCTGTCCGATAATGGCTTCAAGGCCGAGATCGCCGCACTGGGCGGCAGCCCGATCGCAGGCACGTCCGCCGCGTTCGGCGAACTCATCGTTGATGAAACGCGGAAGTGGGCCACGGTCATAAAGACCGCGAACATCAAAGCGGGTTAATTCGCGATCCGGCGACGATTGTTGCAGCATGCATCGCAAGCCTGACGACCACGATGATATCCCGAGGCGAACCATTATCGCGCAGACCGTTCTTATCCCATCGACTACTGGCGGCAGTTTTGCCTGCGATGTCGTCATCCCGCGCGGGGACGCGCCGACCTCGGCCGTCGTGCTTGCCTCCGCGGTCCACGGTGTGGACGCGGATATTCGCGCGCTGGCTGACGAATTGGGCGCACGAGGCTTCATTGTTGCGGCGCCGGACCTGTTCTGGCGATCGATCCCGGGGCCGCTACCTCATGGCGACCCGCGCGCCAGCCAGCGTTCGCAGCCGCGTCTGCAAAACCTGAGAGCCGGCGAGTCCGACATGGCGGACACGCTGGCCTACCTCCGGACGATCGGGACATTCAACGGCCGCGCCGCCGCAATGGGTTTTTGCTACGGAGGTCCCTATGCGATCCTGGGGCCCAAGCGGCTCGGCTACGCCGCAGGCATTTCCTGTCATGGAACGCAGATGCTCGACTTCGTCCACGAGTTGGACGGCGTTCATAAGCCTGTCTGCGTCATTTGGGGCGATCAGGACCATCTCGCACCGCCCGAGGTACTGGAGGCTTATCGCCGCCTTTCGGCAGTCATGAGCAACGTCGAAACGCACATCGTGCCTGGCGCAATTCATGGCTTCATGATGCACAGCCGCCTGAGTGCATTCCATGCCGGCGCCTACCGCCTCGCAATGAGCCGCGCGATTGCCCTGCTTCGAGGTCTGGGGGACGTCTGACAGCGGTTCACCTCATCAACG
>DASTGR010000268.1:0-15037 GCA_035718885.1 Pseudolabrys sp.
TGGCGACGGGCTGGTTCATGACCGCCAAGGGTTTACCGGGGCGGAGCCGTGGCGTCCATCCGCGCCCTATACCGCTGCCGGCTCCGGGGCGGCGCGGCCGCGGATGAAGTCGGACGCCTTGTCGGCGATCATCAGCGTCGAGGCGTTGAGATTGGCCGAGATCATGCGCGGCATGATCGAGGCATCGACGACGCGCAAGGCCTCGAGGCCGTGCACGCGAAGGCGATCGTCGACCACGGCGGCGGGGTCGGTCGCAGGGCCCATGCGGCAGGTGCAGCCGGGATGGAACGTGGTCTGGCCGCGGGCGGCGGCGGCGGCCAGGAATTCGTCGTCGCTCTGCACGTTCGGACCGGGATAGTCCTCATACGCCGTGTAGGGCGCGAGCGGCGCGGAGGCGAGGAGCCGCCGCGCGAGCTTCATGCCGGCGATGGCGACGCGCTTGTCGAGCTCGGCCTTGAGGTAGTTGGTCTGGATCGCCGGCGCCTCGAATGGATCGGCCGAGCGGATGCGCACATAGCCGCGGCTCTCCGGCCGCTGCTGCCACGAGGCGACCGTCATGCCGGGCTCGTCCTCGAGCTTGCCCTGCTCGCCTTCCTTGTAGCTCGCCGGCGTGAAGGTGAGCTGGAGGTCGGAACTTTCCGCCGTCTCGCCGGAATGCCAGAAGCAATAAACGAGCGTCGGCGACAGACCCAGAATGCCCTTCCGTGCGAAAGCCCACTTCGCCGCCTCGATGGCGAGATTGAGCCCCCGCGCCCGTTCGTTGATGGTCTTGATGTTCTTGACGCGCGCGGTGGAGCGCGGCGCGTAATGGTCCTGCAAGCCTTCGCCGACGCCGGGAAGCGCATGGTGCACGGCGATGCCGTGCGCCTTGAGCAGCTCCGGCGCACCGACGCCGGACAATTGCAGCAGCTGCGGCGAATTATAGGTGCCGCCCGACAGGATCACCTCTTTGCCCGCGCGCACCTCGACCTCGTCGCCGCCGCGCCCGCCCTTGGCGTAGCGCACGCCGACCGCGCGCTTGCCCTCGAACACGATATTGAGCGCATGCGCGTGCGTGCGCACGGTGACGTTGCCGCGCTTCATCGCCGGTCGCAAAAACGCGGTGGCGGCGCTGACGCGGCGGCCGTTCAGGATCGTCCGCTGCGCGTAGGAGACGCCTTCCTGCGTGCGGCCGTTGTAATCCGGGTTGCGCGGAATGCCGAGGCTCAATGCGCCGGCGATGAAGGCCTCGCACAGAGGATCGCGCCAGTTGATGTCTGTGACGGTCAGCGCGCCGTCGCGGCCGCGATACGTGTCCTCGCCGCCGCCGATGCGCCGCTCCATGCGCCGGAAGTAGGGCAGCACGTCGGCATAGCCCCATGAGCGATTGCCGTATTGCGCCCAGGTGTCGAAGTCGCTGCGCTGGCCGCGATTATAGATGTGGCCGTTGATCGAGGACGAGCCGCCGAGCGTCTTGCCGCGCGGCGAGAAGATGCGCCGGCCCGCCGTGCCTTCGCCGGGCTCCTGCGAATAGCACCAGTTGATGCGCGTGTCGTAGAAGGTCTTGATGAAGCCCGCGGGCAGGTGAATGTACGGGTGCCAGTCGGCGGGTCCCGCTTCCAGCACGCAGACCGTGGTGCCCGGATCCTCGCTCAGCCGGTTGGCGAGCACGCTGCCGGCGGAGCCTGCGCCGACGATCACGTAATCGAACGTATCCATTCCAAATCCCGCGCGGCCGCAACCCGTGCGGCCGCTGCCACCTTGCATGCGTCAGGCGTGCGCGTCTATGCGCAGTGCATCACTCGCCGAAGCGCGCGGGCAGGTGGTCGCTCGCGGCGAGGTTCGAGAACTTGGTGATGGCGCCGTCGAACTGAAGCTCGACGGTTCCTGTCGGGCCGTGGCGCTGCTTGGCGATGATCACTTCGGCCTTGCCGGAAACCTTGTCGGCGTCGGCGAGCCATTGCGCGAACTTCTCGCGGTCGCTTTCGAGCGGCTTGCGCATCACGTGGTAATACTCTTCGCGATACACGAACAGCACCACGTCGGCGTCCTGCTCGATCGAGCCCGATTCACGCAGGTCCGAAAGCTGCGGATGCTTGTCGTCGCGGCTTTCCACCTGACGCGAGAGCTGCGACAGCGCGATGATCGGCGTGTTGAGCTCCTTCGCCAGCGCCTTGAGCTTGGTCGTGATCTCGGTGATTTCCTGCACGCGGTTCTCGGAGGAGCGCTTGCTCGAGCCGGACAGGAGCTGGAGGTAGTCGATGACGATCAGGTCGAGGCCGCGCTGGCGCTTGAGGCGCCGGGCGCGCGCGGCGAGCTGCGCCACCGAAATGCCGCCGGTTTCGTCGACGAACAGCGGCAGGTTCTGGAGTTCGATCGAGTAGTCCTTGATCTTCTCGAAGTCGGTCTCGCTGATATTGCCGCGCCTGATCTGGTTCGACGGGATTTCCGTCTGCTCCGAGATGATACGGGTGGCGAGCTGTTCCGCCGACATTTCCAGCGAGAAGAAGCCGACAATGCCGCCATTGACGGTGGTCTGGTGGCCGTCGGCCTTCACCTCGCCCTGCCACGCCTTGGCGACGTTGTAGGCGATGTTGGTGACGAGCGAGGTCTTGCCCATGCCCGGGCGGCCGGCGAGCACGATCAGGTCGGACGGCTGGAGGCCGCCCATCATGCGGTCGAGGTCGTCGAGGCCGGTGGCGATGCCGGAGAGCTTGCCGTCGCGCTGGAAGGCGTGCGCGGCCATGTCGATAGCGGTGGTCAGCGCGTTGGCGAAGCGCTGGAAGCCGCCGTCGTAGCGGCCGGATTCGGCGAGATCGTAGAGGCGCCGCTCGGCGTCCTCGATCTGGTGCTTGGGCGAGAAGTCGACCGGCGCGTCATAGGCGACGTTGACCATGTCCTCGCCGACCTGGATCAGCGAGCGGCGGATGTGCAGGTCGTAGACCGTGCGGCCGTAATCCTCGGAGTTGATGATGGTCGTCGCTTCGGCCGCCAGCCGGGCGAGATACTGACCGACGGTCAGCCCGCCAATGTCGACCGAGGCGTCGAGAAACGTCTTGAGCGTCACCGGGGTGGCGATCTTGCCGGCGCGGATGAGGTCGCGCGAAATCTGGAAGATGGCGCGGTGGATCGGCTCGAAAAAGTGCTCCGGCTCGAGGAAGTCCGAGACCCGGTAGAGCGCCTCGTTGTTGACGAGGATCGCGCCGAGCAGCGCCTGTTCCGCCTCGATATTGTGTGGGGCGGAGCGATAGGCGGGCGAAGCGGCCTCGACCGGCTTGCGGACGACTGATTCGATGGGAGCCATGGGAATTGCTTGCGGGCCTTCAAGGCAAAATGGTGGTCATTCGATACGGCGTTGGACACGCGATCGACTGAACGCGGCGGCTACTGAAAGATGGTCCGCAGATACGGTGACGCCCGCGGAGGCGTTAACAACTAGGGCCAGCCCGGGCGCTCCGCCATTGCCTATCCCGCTTCGCGAGTCTTTTCCACGCAAGTCACCGGGCCAGGAAAGAGGGCGCTTGACGCGGACGTGCGCGCGCAACAGGGCGAGTGTGCGAGCGTTTGAGGTGATTGTGAGGATCGGGACGTAACTCGTTGTCGTCCCCGGGCTTGTCCCGGGGACCCCGCTTAGGATGGCACAGTGCCCCCTTAAACGAGATGGCCGGGACTAAGGGCGTTCACGCCCGTCTTCGACGAGCTATGCCCGGCCATGACACCGAAATTGTTTCGCGGTCACCGCGATTGCGGAAGGCTCATTCGCCCGCCAGACGCAGCGGAGCCTGGCTGCGGCCCTCGATGGCGCGCAGGCGCTGCTCTTCGCGGCCGATGTAATCGCGTGTCATCGGCGTGACTTGCTGGCGCTTGGTCATCTGGATCTGGAAGTTCATCATGTTCTGCTTGCGGAACGACATCTCCGAAGCCGCCAGGTAGAATTCCCACATCCGTACGAAACGCTGGTCGTAGATGCGCTCGACGTCCTCGCGATGGGCAAGGAACCGCTCGCGCCACGCCTTGAGCGTCTCGGCATAGTGAAGCCGCAGGATCTCGATATCGGTGACGAGGAGGCCCGCCTTCTCGATCTGCGGCACGACCTCGGACAAAGCCGGGATATAGCCGCCCGGGAAGATGTACTTGGCCACCCAGGGATTGGTGATGCCGGGCCCTTCCGAGCGGCAGATCGAATGCAGCACCATGACACCGTCGTCGGCGAGCAGCTCGGCCGCCTTGCGGAAGAATTCGGGATAGTGGCCGACGCCGACATGTTCGAACATGCCGACCGACACGATGCGGTCGAACGGGCCCTTGAGGTCGCGGTAGTCCTGGAGATTGAACCGGGCGTGGCCGGCGAGACCCTTTTCGACGGCGCGGGAGTTGGCGATGCCGTGCTGTTCCTGCGACAGCGTTACACCGGTGACGTCGGCGCCGGTGAATTCGGCGATGTAGAGGCCGAGGCCGCCCCAGCCGCAGCCAATGTCGAGCACGTGCTGGCCACGGTCGAGCAGGAGCTTGGCGGCGAGATGGCGCTTCTTGGCGAGTTGCGCGTCGTCGAGGGACGCGTCGGGCGTCTCGAAATAGGCGCAGCTATATTGCCGGTCGGCGTCAAGGAAGAGCGAGTAGAGCCGGCCGTCGAGGTCGTAATGGTGCGCGACGTTCTTGCGCGAGCGCTTGCGCGGATTGAACTGCGCCAGCCTGCGGCCGAGATAGCGGATCAGCCATTGCAGCCGGGACCATTGCGGGACTTCGAGGGTCTGCCCGAGCGCGACCTCGAGCACGTCGGCGATCGTCCCCTGTTCGACGACGAAGGTGCCGTCCATGTAGGACTCGCCGAGTTTGAGCTCGGGATCGAGCACAAGCCCCCATGCGGCGCCGGGCGTCGTCAGGCGCACGCGTACCGGAGTGCCGGTACCGTCGCCGAAGGTGAAAGTGTTTCCGCGCGACGTGGTCAGGGTGAAATCGCCCCGTCGCAAATACGTTCTCAACAGAAATCGAAGCAACCGGTCCATCGGCCGCCTCCATCACTCGCTCGCGGGCGCTATACGGAAGACGTCGTCCCCGACTGGCTAACGCCACGGCCACAATTTCGTTCGAACCTTGTTATTTGAACAAAGTTCCGGGCGACGTTCAAGTTCGGACGATCGGCCGCCTTGCATTGCGGGAGCGGCCGGGCGAATGACGGGGCGGACCCAGGCCGGTGGTATGACTGGGAGCAAGGGGATGAGTGTGATGAGATCGTGGATATGCGCAGCGGTGGCGGGTGCGGCCTTCCTGGCAGCGGCCGGAGCCGCCTCGGCGCAGGAAAACCTCGACGCCGGGAAGTCGGGCGCCCAGCTCTACGCGTCCAACTGCGCGATTTGTCACAAATCGGCACAGGCGCTCAACAAGAGCGGGGGCGGGCTGTTCGGGCTCGATAGCTTCCTGCGGGAGCACTACACGTCCAGCCGGGAGTCGGCGGCGGCGATCTCGGCCTACCTCAACACGGTGGGCGGTGGCCCAGCCGATGCGCGTCCGGCCAAGAAGCGGACGTCGAGCGGGAAGAAGAAAGAGCCCAGGCACGACGCCAAGCCTTCGGACGCCAAGCCTTCGGACACGAAGCCGTCCGATGCGAAGCCTGAAGAGAAGAAGACCGACGAGAAGAAGCCGGCTGAGAAGTCAGGCGAGAAGCCGTCGGAGAACAAGCCGGACAAGAAACAGGGCGGCAAAGCCGCCCGGCTGGCCGGCGCCGCGGACCGCGGCTGACCGGAGGCGACAGGAGGGCCGGGCCGGCTTGGCGCCGGCCCGGCCTCCCGCGCATAGCGGTTACTTCTCGGAAGCTTCACCCTCTGCCGCTTCGCCTTCAGCCTCTTCGGGCTTTTCGAAGAAGGCCTCGGCATTGGCGACCGCCGCTGCCTGCTCCTCTTCCTCGTCGGTGCGGCGCACGGTCACGTTCTCGCCGCGCTTGATGCGTTCGGCCTCGTCGGCGCTGCGCGCGACGATGACGGTCACCGACACCTCGATCTCCGGATGCAGCGCGAGCGGCACCTTGTACTGGCCGATCGACTTGATCGGGGCGTTGATCGCGACCTGGCCCTTGGCGACCTCGGTGCCTTCCTCGGCGATGAGGCGGGCAATGTCGCGGGTCGTGACCGAGCCGAACAGCTGGCCGGTCTCGCTCGCCTGGCGCAGCACGACGAAGCTCTTGCCGTCGATCTTCGAGGCGAGCTTGCCGGCGTCGCCCTTGGCCTCGAGATTGCGCTTCTCGAGATCGGCACGCATGCCTTCGAATTTCTTCTTGTTCTCGGCCGTGGCGCGCAGCGCCTGGCCGCGCGGCAAGAGGAAATTGCGCGCGAAGCCGTCCTTGACGCGGACCGTCTCGCCCATCTGGCCGAGCTTGCCCACTCGTTGCAGCAGGATCACTTCCATTGTCGTTACTCCTTCATCGACGTGTTGGTGTTACGCGTAAATCTCAGACTTTTTGGATCGGCCTGCGCGCGGCAAAGCGCACGCGCAGGTGCAGAAACGAGTCGGCGAGGCCGAGCAGCGCAATCAGCAGCACCGGCCAGCCGAAGATCATGACGGATGCGTAGGCGCTGCCGATGAGCAGCGGTCGGCTCGCCTGTCCACGCGTGACGGTGTGCAGGACGGCGAAGCCGACGACGGCGAAAGCCATGATGAGGCTTGCGGCGGCGACCGAGGCGAGGATGGCGACCATGCCGCCGGTGAAGGTCAGCGCGATTGCGGCGCCGAGGCCGGCCGCGGTCAGCGGCGGCAGTGCCAGCGCGGATACGTCCGGCCACGGGCGGATCAGCCGGCCGGAGAACTTCGCGACGCGGCCAGCCAGCCAGAGGTTGACCAGGTTGGTCACGGTCGCGGCCACCGCGGCGCCGGGCGGGACCACCGCCACCATGATCTCGATGAAGCGCGCCGGATTGCGCAGCCCGGGCAGGCCGACTACCGCGCCGTCAGCGCCCGTCTTCAGGCCGAACAATTGCGAAAACGCGGCGCCCAGTTCGGTGCGGAAGCTGTCGGCATCGAGCGAGAAATTCGCCATGCTCAGGCTGACGAGCAAGGCGAAGACTGCGCCGAGGATCGCCGCCCACAGCACCAGGCGCCCGGGCGGATACCATTCGAATTCGGCCGTGCCGCCGGGCGCCGCGGGCAAGGGCCGCGCCAGCGCGCTCAGATAGCAGAGCCACCAGGCGGGCGCTCCGATGCCGACGAGGAAGGTGAGAAACAGGACGCCGCCGAAGGCGGCGGCAATGGCGAGCGAGCCCACGGCGCCGGCGACGAGCGCCGCCCAATGGCTCCAGCCGAGCCCGGCGATCATCACCGGCAAGGGCGCGAGGTAGAACAGGATGATGGAGAGGAACGAGCCGCTGGTCAGCGACGCGAACAGCAACGCTGCCGCGGCACCCGCACCGATCCCGATCAATCCGAACTGCATCATCACGAGCTGTCCCGTTACTCATGTCGAGTAGCGGTTAGAGACGGATCGAAACGTCCGCCCCAACCATCGGCTCCCGGGACTGGCCCGGAAGCCTCGTTATTTGCTCCTCGCCGATGCGAGGAGGCGAAACCGCGCGATCGCCTTAGCTGATCACGTAGGGCAGGAGACCGAGGAAGCGGCTGCGCTTGATCGCCTGGGCGAGTTCGCGCTGCTTCTTGGCCGAGACCGCGGTGATGCGGGACGGCACGATCTTGCCGCGCTCCGAGACGTAACGCTGAAGGAGCTTCACGTCCTTGTAGTCGATCTTCGGCGCATTGGCGCCCGAGAACGGGCAGGTCTTGCGGCGGCGGAAGAAGGGACGGCGCGCGCCGCCCTGAGCTGCGAATGCCATGTCTTACTCCTCCGAACCGGTAGCGGCGTCGTCGTCGCGGCGGGGGCGGCGCTCGCCACGGTCACCACCACGGTCACCGCGGTCACGATCGCCACCGAAGCCACCACGGTCACCGAAGCGGCCGCCGCGGTCACCGCGCTCGTCACGGTCCGACTTGCGCATCATCGCCGAGGGGCCTTCCTCGAGCTCTTCCACGCGGATGGTCAGATAGCGCAGCACGTCTTCCGACAGGCGCTCCTGGCGCTCGATCTCGGTGACGGCCGCGGCCGGCGCATCGACGTTGAGCAAGGTCATGTGCGCCTTGCGGTTCTTGTTGATGCGGTAGGAGAGGGACTTCAGGCCCCAATACTCGTTCTTGGTGACCTTGCCGCCGAGGCCGCTGATGACGTCGGAATACTGCTTGGTCAGGTCTTCGACCTGCTGCGCGCTCAAGTCCTGGCGCGCCAAAAAGACGTGTTCGTAGAGGGGCATGGAATGCCTTTCCCTGGTTAAGCCCTAAGTCCTCGATCCTGGCGCCTAGCCCCTCGAGCCCCTCGGGAAAGGCTCGAACGCTCAGAAGGCGGAAACACGGGACGCCGGGCTTTTCAGGCCCTACTGGATTCATGACCGATGGCCATGTTTCCAGCCGTCCGTTCAGCTCCCAACCAGGATCGACGGAGTGCGCGCGTTATAGGGCTTTTTCGGGCGATTGCAAGGCGGGAGAGGGCACCGAACCCGACGGTTCAGGCCGCTTTTGGCCCCTGGCCACCGGCCGAATGCCGGTCCTTGATCTGCTGGATCCGGTCAGCCAGCGTCATGGCGAGGTCGGTGCCTTCCTTGATCTGACGCACGGTCTCGGGGCGGAATTCACCCCGGCGGGCTCGGTGCAGTGCAGCAATCAAGGCTTCGAGGCTCTGCGCCATCAACTGGTGACGGAAAGCGGGATCGGTGCGCGCGCGCGCCAGATCCGCCTCGGTCACCAGGGTCGCCATGGTTTTCGTCCTCTGAACTTCCACCAGAACATTAGGCGGATGAGTCTTGTCGTCTGGTTACCAGATACCCGCGTCGGCTTGACAGTGCGGGGAGGGGGATGTCATTCGCCCCCAACTCATGGCCGTCGGTCATGAATCGTGACCGAGGATTCGGTCATGGATCGTGACCATCGATCATGAATCGCAAAGGACAGGCATGGCGGTCGCATTCGTATTTCCCGGGCAGGGCAGCCAGACGGTCGGCATGGGCAAGGCGCTCGCCGACGCCTTCGCGCCGGCGCGGCAGGTCTTCGCCGAAGTCGACGAGGCGCTCGGCGAAAAACTGAGCCAGACGATCTTCGAGGGCCCGCAGGACACGCTGACGCTGACGCAGAACGCGCAGCCGGCGCTGATGGCCATGTCGCTCGCCGTCATCCGGGTTCTCGAAGCCGAAGCCGGGCTCAGCCTCGCCCGCGACGCCAAATTCGTCGCCGGCCATTCGCTCGGCGAATATTCCGCGCTGGCCGCCGCCGGCACCTTCACCATCGCCGACGCCGCGCGTCTGTTGCGCACGCGCGGACAGGCCATGCAGAAGGCGGTGCCGGTCGGCGTCGGCGCCATGGCCGCGCTGCTCGGCCTCGACTACGACACCGCCGCGGCTGTGGCGGCCGAAGCGGCGCAGGGCGAAGTCTGCCAGGCGGCGAACGACAATGGCGGCGGCCAGGTGGTCGTCTCCGGCAACAAGGCCGCGGTCGAGCGCGCCGTCGAGATCGCAAAGACCAAAGGCGCCAAGCGCGCCATGTTGCTGCCGGTGTCGGCGCCGTTCCATTGCGCGCTGATGCAGCCGGCCGCGGAGGTGATGGCCGGAGCGCTGTCCAAGGTGCAGGTCAAGACGCCGGTCGTGCCCGTCGTCGCCAATGTGAAGGCGAGCGCGCTGTCGGACCCGCAGGAGATCGTGAAAGCGCTGGTGGCGCAGGTGACCGGCACCGTGCGCTGGCGCGAGTGCGTCTCTTATATGGCGGCGCAGGGCGTGACGCAGTTCTACGAGGTCGGCGCGGGCAAAGTGCTGACCGGTCTCGTCAAGCGCATCGCCGAAGGCGCCACCGGCGCCGCCATCGGCACGCCCGATGACATTGCCGCATTCAAGGCCGCGAAAAGCTGAAACGCGCGGCGAGGAGACGATTTCATGTTCGATCTGACGGGCAAGACGGCGCTGGTCACCGGCGCCACCGGCGCTATCGGCGACGCCATTGCGCGCGCGCTGCATAAGCAGGGCGCAATGCTGGCGATCTCCGGCACGCGCCGTGACGTACTCGACAAGCTCGCCGGCGAGCTCGGCGAGCGAGTGCACGTCCTGCCCTGCGATCTCGGCAATGCGGAGCAGGTCGAGGCGCTGGTGCCGCAGGCGGAGGAGACGATGGGCAAGGTCGACATCCTCGTCGCCAATGCCGGCGTCAACAAGGACAACCTGTTCGTCCAGCTCAAGGACGAGGACTGGGACAAGGTCATCGCCGTCAACCTGACGGCGACGTTCCGCCTGTCGCGCGCGGCGGTCACGCGCATGATGCGCCGCCGCTGGGGCCGCATCATCGGCATTTCCTCGATCGTCGGCTTCACCGGCAATCCGGGACAGGGCAATTATACCGCTTCGAAAGCGGGAATGGTGGGCATGCTCAAGTCGGTGGCGGCCGAATATGCGCGCCGCAACATAACGGCCAATTGCATCGCGCCCGGCATCATCGCCAGCGCCATGACCGACAAGCTCAATGAAAAGCAGCGCGAGGCGATCATGGGCCGCGTCCCGATGGCGCGCCTTGGAACACCGCAGGACATCGCGTCGGCGGCGGTGTATCTGGCCTCCGACGAGGCGGCTTACGTGACCGGTCAGACCATTCATGTGAATGGCGGCATGGCCATGATTTAAGGGGGAAAATTCCGTTCCAGAGGCTTGCCGGGCAGGATGCCCGCGCGCTAGTCAACGGAATTGAAGTGTGGTAACCGAAATTCGGCCCGGCTGGGGCGGCCGATGGCGGACGTCGCTGGAAGCAGGTACAGGTCCGCGATCGGAAGTCGTCTCATCCCCGTCCACCACGACGAGGCCGTACCGCCGGCTGCAATCCGATCTCGGTTGCGGCCCAATCTGAAAAGCAGAGGTTGAACGATGAGTGATATTGCCGAGCGGGTGAAGAAGATCGTCGTGGAGCACCTGGGCGTGGAGCCCGACAAGGTGACTGACCAGGCCAGCTTTATCGATGACCTCGGCGCCGACAGCCTCGACACGGTCGAGCTCGTGATGGCTTTCGAGGAGGAGTTCGGGTGCGAGATCCCGGACGACGCCGCCGAGACGATCCTCACCGTTGGCGACGCCGTGAAGTTTCTCGAGAAGAATGCGAAGAGCTGAGGCCGGCATCGCCGCGCCACTTTCGCCGAACATCTGTATCGAGGCGCTGCGCGCGACAAGCGCGCAGCCGGTCGTCTATCAGGGCCGCGCAGGCATGACCGCATGCGCGGCTGATTCCGCTCGGAGCCGGTCATGAGGCGAGTCGTCGTCACCGGAATGGGAATGCTCACGCCGCTCGGTTGCGGCGTCGAACCGACTTGGTCGCGCCTGATCAAGGGCGAGAGCGGTGCGAAGAAGGTCGACACGTTCGAAGTGTCCGACATCGCCGCCAAGATCGCCTGCGTCATCCCGCGCGGCGACGGCACCAACGGCACCTACAATCCTGATCAGTGGATGGAGCCGAAGGAACAGCGCAAGGTCGACGACTTCATCGTCTACGGCATGTGCGCGGCCACTCAGGCGCTCGACGACGCCGGCTGGCACCCCAAGACCCAGGACGACCAGGTCGCGACCGGCGTCCTCATCGGCTCCGGCATTGGCGGCATTGAAGGCATCGCCAAGACCGCCATCGACCTGCACGAGAAGGGCCCGCGGCGCGTATCGCCGTTCTTTATCCCGGGCCGCATCATCAATCTCGCCTCCGGCTTCGTCTCGATCGCGCACGGTCTCAAGGGCCCGAACCACGCGGTGGTCACCGCCTGCTCGACCGGAGCGCATGCGATCGGCGATGCGACGCGGATGGTCGCGCTCGGCGATGCTGACGTCATGGTGGCGGGAGGCGCCGAATCTCCCGTCAATCGCATGTCGCTCTCCGGCTTTTCGGCCCTGCGCGCGCTGTCGACCGCATTCAACGACGATCCCAAACGCGCCTCGCGGCCCTACGACAAGGACCGCGACGGCTTCGTGATGGGCGAGGGCTCCGGCGCGGTCGTGCTCGAAGAGCTCGAGCACGCCAAGGCGCGCGGGGCGAAGATCTACGCCGAAGTCGTGGGATACGGGATGTCCGGCGACGCCTATCACATCACCGCGCCCGCGCCGGACGGAGACGGCGCCTTCCGCTGCATGAGCATGGCGATCAAGCGCGCCGGCATCACCGCGGCCGATATCGACTACATCAACGCGCACGGAACCTCGACGCCCCTCGGCGACGAGATCGAGCTTGGTGCGGCGCAGCGGCTCGTCGGCAATAATGCCGGCAAGATCTCCATGTCGTCGACCAAGTCCTGCATCGGCCATCTGCTCGGCGCGGCCGGCGCGGTCGAGGCAATCTTCTCGATCCTGGCCATCCGCGACCGGGTGGCGCCGCCGACCATCAACCTCGACAATCCCTCGGTCGAGACACCGATCGACCTCGTGCCGCACAAGGCGCGTCAGCGCGACATCGATGTGGCCCTGTCGAACTCGTTCGGATTCGGCGGCACCAATGCGTCGCTGATCTTCCGGCGCTACAACGGCTGATCGGAGAGCCGCGCGCCACACTGCAACTGTCCGCGCCGTCCACAGGGGGCGGCGGCAATCGCACCCGCTTTTGCCATAATTCTTCCTACCCTACGGAAGATTCTGCTATTTTTCGGGTCCGCCGCTGCGGACGGGCGCTGACGGCACGATCGGGGGGCGGTGCGTGCCAACGTCGCGCGTGTCGCGTGAGGGACTGCGGACGGTGAGCGAGCCAGTGGCAATCATGGGAGTGCGCGCGTGACGGATACGCCTGGCGGCCCGCCGCGACCGCCGAATGGCGGCCAGACGCCGCTGCCGCGTTCACCGCGCGCCGCGTTGCAGCCGGAAGTCGTTCCGCCGCCGTCAACGCGCCGGTCGAAGCGCGCGCGTCATCCGCTGGTCATCGCCGGCAGCGCCTTCTTCACCTTCCTCGTCGTCATCGTCATTGCGTTCGGCGCGACGCTCTACCTCGGCCGCGAGCGCTTCGAGGCCAAGGGACCTCTGGCGCAGGACAAGGTCGTCAACATCCCGCGCGGTCTCGGCACCAAGGACATCTCGGACCTGCTGGTGCGCGAAGGCGTGATCGACCAGCCCTACGTCTTCGTCGGCGGGGTGATCGCGCTCAAGGCGCGAGGCGATCTCAAGAGCGGCGAATACAAATTCACGGCTCATGCCAGCATTGCCGACGTCGTCGGCACGCTGATCGAAGGCAAGGTGGTACAGCACGCGATCACGATCCCGGAAGGACTGACCTCCGAGCAGATCGTCGCCAGGCTCCAGGAGAACTCCGCGCTCACCGGCCAGATCAAGGAGATCCCACGCGAGGGCTCGCTCCTGCCGGACACCTACAAATTCACCCGCGGCATGACGCGCGAGCAGATCGTCCAGCGCATGCAGAGCGAGGACAAGAAAATCCTGCAAGAGGTTTGGGCGCATCGCGATCCCGATCTGCCGCTGAAGTCGCCCGAAGAGCTCGTCACGCTCGCGTCCATCGTCGAGAAGGAAACCGGCAAGCCGGATGAGCGCACGCGCGTCGCCGCCGTCTTCGTCAACCGGCTCAAGCGCAAGATGCGGCTGCAATCCGATCCGACGATCATCTACGGGCTGGTCGGCGGCAAAGGCTCGCTCGGTCATCCGATCCTCAAGAGCGAGAAGGATCAGCCGACGCCGTACAACACGTACATCGTGGACGGCCTGCCGCCCGGGCCGATCGGCAATCCGGGGCGCGCCGCGCTCGAAGCGACCGCGACGCCCGCGCGCACCAAGGAACTCTATTTCGTCGCCGACGGAACGGGCGGGCATGTCTTCTCGGAGACCTACGAGGCGCACCAGAAGAACGTCGCCAAGCTCCGACAGATCGAGCAGGGCGCGGCCGCCGATCCTGCACCCGCACTCGCACCGGCGACGCCGCCGGCGCAGGCCGAGGCAGCGCCGCCCGCACCGAGCGGGCCCAGACTCGTGCCCAATCCCCACAGGCGCGCGCCGGCGCCCAAACGCTAGCCTTGTGACGGTGCCGCGCCGCCGCTAAGGTCCGCGCGATTTTCTTCGCGTTTTCCGAACGAGACGAGGCGATCAGCATGGCGCTGTCGAGCATGACCGGATTCGCTCGCGGCCAGGGTGTCGCCGGCGCCTATGCCTGGAGCTGGGAAATCAAGTCGGTCAACGCCAAGGGCCTCGACATCCGTTTCCGCCTGCCGCCGGGTTGGGACGCCGTCGAAGTCACCGCACGTACGCGCGCGACGCAGACGCTCTCGCGCGGCACCGTCTACTGCAACCTCACTGTGGCGCGGCAGGGCGTGGCGCCGACGGTGAAGGTCAACGAGCAGGTGCTCCACGCGGTCATCGCAACCCTCAATCAGCTCACCGGCAAGGTCGACGCGGCCGCGCCGACGCTCGACGGCATCCTCGCGCTCAAGGGCGTGATGGAAGTCACCGAGGAAACCGAGAGCGAGGAGAGCCATCGCGCCGCCGAAGCGGCGATCCTCCAGGGCTTCGACAAGGCGCTCGCCGATCTCGACGCCATGCGCAAGCATGAGGGCGCGACGCTCGGCAATCTGCTCTCGACGCGGCTCCGGGAGATCGCGGCCTTGACGGCGCAGGCCGAGGCCGCGCCGGGCCGCAAACCGGAAGCGATCAAGGCGCGGCTTGCGGCGCAGGTCGCCGCGCTCATCGAGTCCTCGCAGCGTTTCGACAGCGATCGCCTCCATCAGGAGGCGATCATGCTGGCGACCAAGGCCGACATCCGCGAGGAGCTCGACCGTCTCGTCGCGCATGTCGCGCAGGCCGAGAAGCTCATCGCCGAGGGCGGGCCCGCCGGACGCCGTCTCGATTTTCTGGCGCAGGAGCTCAACCGCGAATCGAATACGTTGACAGCCAAGGCCAACGATTCCGAGCTGACCAATGTCGGCTTGCAGTTGAAGAGCGTGGTCGAGCAATTCCGCGAGCAGGTGCAGAACCTCGAATGACCGAACAGGTCGACATTCGCCGGCGCGGCATCATGCTGGTCCTGTCAT